>WRII01000056.1 GCA_009782825.1 Peptococcaceae bacterium | reverse complement strand
GCCCAATGTTACTGGATTCGGTGGCCCAATGTCACTGGATTCGGTGGCCCAATGTCACTGGATTCGGTGGCCCAATACTACCGGAAACCTTGGCCCAATAGTCTGGAATACGCAGCGATGATTCTCGACGGAGAAATGGTGGTCACAGATACTGAAGGCAAGACAGATTTTCAGGCTTTGCAAAACTATATGGCAGACCCCAAAGGCGGAACCCTTACCTATATCGTCTTTGATATCCTGGCCTTGGATGGTGCAGACCTAAGAGAATACCGCCTGATTCAAAGAAAAGAAATCCTGGAATCTCTGATGCTGGATGCTCCTGAAACCCTTTTCTACAGTAACCCTGTCCAAGGAAACGGAACGGAGTGTTTTCTCGCAGCCTGTAAGGCGAATTTAGAAGGAATCGTAGGCAAAAAAGCTGATTCGGTCTACAGCGGAGCAAAAAACGGCGATTGGATTAAGTTGAAATGCAATAAAAGACAAGAGTTTGTCATTGCCGGATATACACTTTCCGATAAAAAAACAACAGGGATAAGCTCACTGCTCCTGGGTCTCCATGCCGGTGAGGAATTTATCTATGCCGGACGTGCCGGCACCGGCCTGAGCACATCCGACATCAAAGACCTTGAGGCAAAATTCGAGACCCTGAAGAGGTTGGATCCCCCTTTTAAACTCGTGCCAAAAACCAAACCGAATGAAACACTCACATGGCTTGACCCAAAACTGGTCGCGGAAATACAATTCTCCGAATGGACCAAAGACAATCTGTTAAGGCAGGCAAGCTTCAAAGGCCTGCGTTTGGATAAGGATTCCGGAGATGTAAAAAGTAAGGTGAAACCGGCCAGGGTGAAGCCGGCCGGAGCAAAGGGTGACTGTGTCATTCAGGGCATAAAGATCACAAACCCCGACAGGGTGGTTTTTGAAAACCCAGCCCTCACAAAAGCGGACGTGGTTCGGTATTACGAGAAAGTATCAGAGCGCATGCTGCCTTATATCAGTCACAGAATTCTGAGCATTGTACGCTGCCCCGGAGGGATATCTCAGCCCTGCTTCTATAAGAAGCATCCCCGTCCAGATAGTCAAGGAATTATCACAATTGAAAACGCATCCGGACTGATTTTTGAAGCGCAGATGGGGACGCTGGAATTTCATATCTGGGGAAGCCGCGCGGATGAACAGTCAACGCTTAAAATAATACCATTTTTAGACAACGATATCAAATATGCATTTACCTCCTAGCTCTATCCACTTCGAACCCAGCTGCTTATTCTGGCCCTTGCGGAAGTCAAATGTGAGAAGATAACCTATATTGGCATTCTTGCTTGACATGTAGCCAAGGAGCTGGCTATAAGCTTCTTCTTTGTGTTTCTCACCATGCCAGATTTTCAACTCAATAATAAATTGCTCCTTATTATAGTCGAGCACGATATCCATCCGGCGTTGATCTCTGGTTTCGCTCTCAATATGATAAAAACCGTGTCCATTGATCAGCGGACGCAGATATGATAGAAACAGCAGACGCCCTTGCCTTTCCAGGAATTCAATATCTTTTTCACAGAACATTTCATGGTAGTGCTCTGCAAACTTTTCCAGGCATAGCTGCATGTTGAATTTGCCGCTGCTGACAATATCTGAGGCGAGAACTCCTTTTATCATCCTCTTGTTTTCGCTTGTATGTTCTTTTGAGAGAAAGTACTCGTAGATGATTGTTTCAAAGATTCTGTTGGATATGACCACAACACCGTTGTTTTTCTCAATAATGCCAAATGTGTGCGCAAGCTCCAGAACAGGATTGCCGAACTTGAAGCTATAATTTTCTCCAATAATGAGTACGCCGTAGATCACATTATACAAATCCTTGTTATTTTCTAAATTTTTATAAATATCATCAAATAATGTGTTCTTCTCATCCAGGAGTATCTGTACAGCATTTTGGATACCGCCACTGGTCCAATCTTGAGTGAGCTCCTCGTCAATACACTGGCAAATTCGTGACACCAGAAAGGGGTAGCCGTTTGTGTAGATGTGAATTTCCTCAGACAGCGCTGATATGTCCATACCCGTTCTGTGATCGGATTCGTACTCTGCCAACATTGTGGCGATCTCGTCAGGATTGAATGACATATCCACCTTGAAATTGACAGCGATATTCCATGGGGAATTGTACAATTTTTGCTCTTCAGATGAGGCGGTGTAGCTTCCTTCGTTAATCATTTTCAGTTTGATGTTTTTGATGTCATAGACACCTGCCAGGATGACGCTATGGAATGTGTCATGTTGCGCATCCTCTCGAGCCAAAAACTTAGTGCGCAGCATGCCAAGAAAATGTAAAAATATTTCATTATTGCTGATTTTATCTACCTCATCAATCATCAGCACAACTTTTTTGCCTGTACACATTTTCGTAATGTGTTTACTCAATCCTGCAAAAGTGATGATGTCACTGTCCGCCCAATTTTCTTTATAGACATCAGGAACATCCGTAAATGTCAAAGCGTCTTGAATGAGTTCCATAAAGGTTTGACAAAAGGCTGTTGGCGACTCAAAGCTTTCATTGCCAATGCCCTCAAAACTTGTCGAAATAACTATATACTCATCTTGCAGCTTTTTTCTCAACCATGCCAAGGCTGTTGTTTTCCCATACTGCCTGGCGCGATTAATGGTAAAGTAATGACCGTTGTCAACTAATTGTTGCATTTGATCTGTCTTGTAACCTATGTCCACCATATAATGCTTTCTCGGTACACACAATCCTGTTACATTGAATTTGCGCATGTATATGGGTACCTCCTGTATTTCGCGTTAGGTATTAGATATTGTTCGGCTTATGTCCTCAACACGCCTCAACACGACTTTTAGGAATTAGCTGCACGAGGGTTAATTTGTAATATTTTCTGTTTTAACTCTTGGGAAAGCAATGTGCAATCCCCGAATGCCCCATCGCCAATTTTTGTTATGTTATCGGAGAGTGTGAATGATACCAGGGAATTACAACCGTTGAAGGCTTCGAAGCCAATACTCACTATACTGTTGGGGAGCGTCATTGACGTAAGTGACGTGCACGATTTAAATGCCCCATGGCCAATGTTGGTTACACTGTCAGGGATCGTGACTGACGTAAGGGAAGAACAGCAGCTAAATGCCTCGAAGCCGATGCTTGTAATGCCGTTGGGAAGTACAAGTGATGTTAGGGATTCACAGGAGCTAAACGCCTCATCGCCAAGAATTGTTACGCTGCCGGGAATGATGATTGACGCAAGCGAAGTACAGCCATTGAACGCCTTGAAGCCAATACTTGTTGCGCTGTCAGGGAGTACCACTGATGCCAGTGATGCACATTCCTCAAACGCCCCTTCGCCGATATCTGTCACGCTATTGGGGATTGTGACAGATGTTAGCGAAGTGCAGTGGCGAAACACACTGGAACCAATACTTGTTATGTTATTGGGAAGTGTGATTGAAGTTAGTGAGTCGCAATATATGAATGCGCTGTTGCCAATATTCGTTACACTGTCGGGAATTACTATAGATGTAAGTGTGTAGCAATAACCAAACGCCTGATCGCCAATGCTTGTTACGCTGCCAGGGATGGTGACTGATATAAGGGATTCGTCAAGGGAACTAAACGCCCAGCCTCCAATACCAACAACAGGAAATCCCTTGATTTTTGAGGGGATTGTAACTTCGGGATTTTTCCCCATATATTTCGTCAAGACAACACCACCCAATTCGCTCCTGTATTCATATTCAAAGGAAGCTGCATCTTCGGCCTCCTCTGCCTTTTCTGCACAGCCAGTTACCATGAAAATAAGAGTCAGTACCAGAGACATAATGGTCGTTTTTTTAATTGACATTTTACCGCCTTCTTTCGTAAGGGACTGCTACTCAGTCATGAGTATATTCATTTAGGGCATGTTCCCACTTTATTTCCATTCCATTCAAATCGTCCAATGGTCATGCACAACAGCTACCAGCATCCACTGTCCGCCTGATTGCTCAAAAACTAGCCTCAGACTATCCCAGTACGGCCCATCACCGGGGAAGTTATATTCAACAAAATGGGCATCCGGGAAAAATTCATCAATATTAGATATGGTATTTCCGGTTTGAAGAAGCTTGTCAACGTCAATCCGTGGTGCGTTGATAAAATCTCGATCACATACAAACACTTTGAAATAATCGTAAACTCTCAGATCTATTGGTTCGCCAGAACCAGCGTAACTTCCCCACTCGTATATATCCGAGAGTTTTAATGCATTAATCTGGGAAGAGGTGAACGTTAGGTTGCTCTCATGAAGAAAAGTATGAGGTGAAAACATGACACCTTTATCTTTATGGATAACTGTAGCCAGCTGTTCAAAATCCCGATCTTTGAGGTATTGTAGAACAGTATTAGCTTGATCCAGGAGCTCATCCTTATGGCACGTCTTTTTATGTGCAACAGCCACCAACATCCACCGATCCCTTGGCTTTTCAAACACCAGCTCCAGAGTATCTCCTAAAGTATCTGTACCAGGAAAGTGATAGGTAACACAATGATTCTCCGGAAAAGGCCAATCATTGTTGAAGGGCTCAGAAGTTCCATTAAACACAAACACCTTGTCAACTCCAACATACGGCGCATTGCGGTAATCCCGGGTGCAAAAATATTTATTCAAAAAATCGCCCATATTCATGTCTAACGATATCTGATGATCATTGTTCCATTCATATGGAAACCATTCGCATGTATCTGTAGGTTTCATCTCTTCTAGCTGAGAAGCAGAAAACGTTGGTCCCCAGTATCTATAGCTGCCTGAAATCCCCCCCTTCAAGATAAGGGAATGGGGTTGAAACTTGACACCATTGGTAGGGGCGCTAGGGGCAACTGTGGCCAGCTGTTCAAAATCCTGGTCTTGAAGGTATTGTAGAACCAAGTCGGCTTGGGCCCGAAGCTCCTGCTCGTCGAAAATCTCTGTCGTGTTATTTGAATCCTGCAAGACCTCATCTGCATTTCCTGAATGAGTCACTGGAGGAGATTGGATAACCAGCACCAGAGATACTCCCAATAGTGCGGCTGCAATGAGCAAAGTTATCATACTTATTTTTTTCACACTAATTATTGATAACATTTTTGGCCCTTTCTGTTCCTCTACAGTTCGTTGCAAAACCTCTAAATCCTTCAAAATTATAGTATTACGATTTGATTATAATCAATATAGGGACAATTTGCAAGTTATATTTTTCCCAAATCCTCCCAAATCCCATTGTACAAATGCACCCAGAGCATTGCGCCAGCTTGTGGCAAGGATATTATTATGATACAATATGTATCATAATAGGAGCAGGAGGCCGAAATCATGTTTACTACTCATGTAAAGGCTGTGCGCGAGTTGAGAAATAATTATCCCGAAGTTGCGCAAATCATAAAGAACCGCGACCATGTTATTATTACCAATAACGGAAAAAGTGAGGCAGTCCTGATACCTTATGAGGATTTGGAAAGATATCAGGAATACCTGCACGTTCAATACGTGAAAGAAAAACTGGCTGAAGCCGAGGCTGTCTCGGATAATCCCAACGAATGGGTTTCTATTGACGCAGTATTTAAAAATTGGGGTAGTTGGGATGAGACCTGAGATGAAATATAAAATTACTGTTCTGCGCTTAGCCCAAAATGATTTACATGAAATTCACAAATATTTATCCGAATTTGGCGAAAATCCACCAAAGAAATTCAGGAATAGTTTTGAAAGGTTTATTGAACAGATTTCAAACATGCCCTATATGTTTAGTGAATATGAACACAACCCAAATTACCGCAAGTCTGTTCTTGTTTTTGGGTATTTAGTTTTTTATCGTATAAATGAACACGGACACAGAGTGAAAATATATCGTATTTTGCACGGCAAACGTAACATTGATGTTGATCAGCTCTTGATTAATTAAGTGGGATGGAATCTTTATTTAAAAACCACACGGGATCAGTACCAAGGCTGGTGTTTGATTTGCTATATTTATACTTTATACTTATACAATCTGCCCTCCCGCGCCCTGCGATGTCACCCTGCGCCCTCTCCCTGCACATTCACACTATGCCGGCACTCCTTATTCGTGCACACATGTTTCACCTGGCCCCCCCGGGCAGCTTTTTCCACCATCATGGAATCACATTGGGGGCACTTCCCGACCACTGGTTTTTCCCACGAGACAAATTCGCAGCCGGGATAGGCGGTACATCCGTAGAATTTGCGGCCTTTTTTCGAGCGCCGCATGGTCAGTTTCTGACCGCATAACGGACAGTCTACACCAATCTCCTCCAGCAGCGACTTGGCATTACGGCACTCGGGAAATCCCGGACAGGCCAAAAACTTGCCATAGCGCCCCATTTTGATCACCATATTGCGGCCGCAGAATTCACATATCTCCTCAGAAACTTCGTCTTCAATTTTAACCTTGCCGATTTTGGCTTCAGCCGCCTCCACAGTTTGTTCAAAAGGCCCATAGAAATCACGTACAACATTTTTCCACTGGGACTGGCCCTCTTCAATAGTATCCAGAATCCCTTCCATATGCGCTGTAAAGCCCAGATCAACAATATCAGAAAAATTCTCTCTCAACAGAGCCATGACAATCTCTCCCAGCTCTGTGGGCATCAGGCGCTTCTGCTCTTTAACCACATACCCCCGGGACTGGATGGTTTCAATGGTCGGCGCGTAAGTGCTGGGACGGCCAATGCCCTCTTCTTCGAGTTTTTTGACCAGGGATGCTTCCGTATAGCGCGGCGGCGGTTCTGTGAAGTGCTGTTTATCTTCAAATTTTTCGGCAACAAGCTTCTGGCCCGGCTCAACTTGGATACTGAGCTTGGAGACTGTTTCCTTCTCCGTGTCATCGGTACTCTCTTCATAAACCGCTAAAAATCCGGGAAATTTGATCAGGGAGGCGTTGGCCCGGAAAAGATAGTCCCCCGCTTCCACATCCACTGCCAAGGTATCGTACACAGCCTGCTGCATCTGGCTGGCCATAAAACGGCTCCAAATAAGAGTATACAGCCGGAACTGCTCGCGGCTCAAAAAGGGTTTCACCACCTCCGGCGTCCGAAAAACCGATGTGGGGCGAATGGCTTCATGAGCATCCTGGCTGCGTCCGCGGCTGGCAAACTGACGGGGTTTCTCCGGATAGTATTCCGGCGCATAGTGCTGCAAGATATAGTCTTTGGCTTCATCCCGCGCTGTGTCGGATATGCGTACCGAGTCTGTTCTCATATAAGTAATGAGACCCACCAGGCCTTCCGCGCCCACCTCAAGACCCTCATAAAGCTGTTGGGCCACCATCATGGTTTTCTTCGGCGCAAAATTCAGCTTGCGGTAAGCTTCCTGCTGCAAACTGCTTGTGGTAAAAGGCGGCGCCGGCTGCCGGGTCTTTTCCTTTTTCTTAACCTCCTTGACGATGAATTCCTGTTTTTTAAGATACGCCAACACGTCATCCATCTCTTCACGGGTTTTAACCACATACTTCTTGCCAAGCTTCTGCAAGAGCTTGGCCGAAAATTTTTCTTTGCCGCCGGCGAGATGGGCCAGCAAGGACCAATATTCTTCAGGCTCAAAGGCTCTGATTTCCTCTTCTCGGTCGCAGATCAAGCGCACCGCAACAGATTGGACACGCCCGGCACTCAGTCCTTTTTTAACCTTGCGCCACAACAAGGGCCCCAAGGTATAGCCCACCAGCCGGTCAAGAACTCGTCTGGCCTGTTGGGCATCAACTTTATCCATGTTGATTTTGCGCGGATTCTTGATCGCTTTTTTCACTGTGTCTTTGGTAATTTCATTGAATTCCACCCGGATAGCCTCATTCAGGTTGAGCCCGAGCAGATGGGCCAAATGCCAGGAAATCGCCTCCCCCTCACGATCCGGGTCAGCAGCCAGCAGAACTCTCTCGGAGTTTTTAGCGGCTTCGCGCAGCTTCTTGACAAGATCGCCCCGTCCTCGGATGGCGATATATTTGGGTTCAAAATCATTTTGAATATCTACCCCCATCTGACTCTTCGGCAAGTCACGCAGATGTCCCATGGAGGCGTTGACCTGATACCCTCTGGGAAGAATTTTGCCGATGGACTTGGCCTTGGCGGGGGATTCAACGATTACTAAAGTTTTTGCCATTATAGTACCTCAAATTTCTTATATCTCTCATCATCTTATATCTATTCTTGTCATTTTATTCGTCTAACCTGAAAAGTAAATATCGGGTGCCTCCTATCTAAAATATAATGCTGGCCTGGGAGACGCTGGATATAGCCCTCCAGTTCTAAATGCAAAAGCCCTATCGCTAAGTCTTGGGGCGCCAGATCTGACTGCATGGCCAGACGATCAATGTGCAGGGGAATATCGCTTAAGTAGTCGAGAAGATCCATATGATCCCTCACCTCGGTGCAGGGGTCCGACAGGCCTTCAGATGTACCGGACATCTTCGATGCGATTGATACGCCCGGCGTATCCGGCACATCCGGCGTATCTGGCACATCCGGCACATCCGGCGCCTCCGACAAAGGCGCTGCCCCTGATACTCCATTCTGTCCTGATCCGGTTATCCCCTGTCCCGACAGCGAAAGCTGTTCCAAAATATCCTCCGCCGTTTCCGCCACATGAGCTCCCAAACGCAATAAATTGTGACACCCCGTGCTGGCGGAACTAAAAATCGGTCCCGGCACAGCAAACACTTCCCGGCCTTGCTCCAACGCAAAATCCACGGTAATCAAAGCCCCACTCTTTTCCGCTGCCTCCGCCACCACAACCCCCAGAGCCGAGCCGCTGATGAGGCGGTTCCGGGCCGGAAAGGCCCCCGGTTTGGCAGGCATCCCCGGCGGATATTCGCTGATTAGGGCGCCCTGTTCCAAGATCCGTTCAGCCAACCCCTTGTGCTCCGCCGGATAGAGTGTATCGAGACCGCCGCCCAAATACGCCCATGTCACCCCCGCAGACCCCGCCGCCAGAGCTCCCTCATGGGCTGCGCCGTCAATTCCCCGGGCCAAACCGCTGATGACCACCAACCCCCGCGCCGCAATCTCCTTGCCGAGAAAATGAGCGGCAGATTTCCCGTATGCCGTAGCCCGGCGCGCCCCGACGATGGCAATCCCATGCTTTTGCCCCTCAAGAGTTCCTTGGTAAAAAAGCACCGGCGGCGCATCAGATAGTGTGCTTAACAGGGCAGGATAAGCTTTCTCTCCCGGCGCCGTTAGAGAAATTCCCAGCCGATCCAATGTCTCTTCCGTCCGTGCCAGGTCAATCTGGCTTCTCTGGCGAAAGAAATCGGCATATCCTTTGTTTGCTCTTGCCGAAGCCGGTGCAGCCGATGCCGCTGACGGACTCCCTGCGACAGGCACCTGTAACGCCTGCCGGGCACTGCCGAACTCAGCCAGCAAATACCTCAGCGTTGTTCCTCCCACTCCGGAAAGAGACACGATGGCAGCTCTTGCTATTTTTTCCGCAAAATCCACTTCGATATACATATGTTCTCCTTTTGATGAATGTTCAGTTTTTACTTTTCCATGTCAATGGAAAAAATCCTCTTTTTTTGAAGTGATCACAGACCCACACTCTCATAAGCCTGTGTCAAAACCAACGCATCCGTCTCCAAATTGGGGCTTTCACAAATCACTGTCCCTGAGACACCAAAAGAATGCCACGCCCGCACCAGATCCGTATAATTAAGATCCGATTCCTCAAAGACCAAATGCTTCTTCTCCCCTGACTTGCCATAATCAATGCCGGACACATGGCAATGCACCGCCTGATTCCATCTGTCCCCCAGCATTTCCGCTAAATAATTTAAAATCTCACAGAACTCATCATATGTATTGTACCCGCCGTTCCCCCGGGCATGGAGATGACCAAAATCCACACAGGGCAATACCCCCGGCACATCCTGAGCCAACCGAGCCGTCTCAGCCAAGTCTCCAAACTGGCTGGGTTTCCCTGTCGTTTCCGGACGCAGGAGAACATCCCCGTATCCTGCCTCATCCATCTCCTGACGCAGAGTCACCAGTTCATCCCGTACCTTGGCATAGACCTCCTCCCGAGGCCTCTTCTGATAAAAAGCCGGATGAAAAACAACGCCCGTCGCCGCCCCCGCAAAATGGGCCGCCCGGGCCGCAGCCATAATCCGGGCACGGCTGGCTGCTACTTTGTCGGGTTCGGCAGAATTGAGATTGATATAATAAGGAGCGTGACAACTCAGAACAATATCCTTCATCTGAGCCTGTTCTTTGACAAGAGCCGCTTTGTCATCTTTCAGATAAACACTCCGCACAAATTCGATCTCCATCGCCCTGAGTCCCAGTTCATCCAGACGGGCCAAGCCCGCTTCAGTCGTCTTTTTCAAAGTTGACAGCGGTATGCCCGCTGTGCCAAAACGCAATTTACTCATAATGTTTTTCCTGGATCACACTTTACTGCACAGCACGATAGAGCTTTGTCGGACGGCCAATCATGCCATACTCCAAGGAAACCTCGACCTTCCCCCGTTCCACCAGATATTCCAGATAACGCCATGTTGTAATTTTGGATAAGGACAAGGCGTGGGAGATTTGCTGACAGGAAAGCGCATTTTCTTGTGCCCCTAAGTAATCACTCAATTGATTAAGCGTCATATAATGGACACCCTTGGGCAAAGAAGACAAAGATCCCGCAGCTCCAGCTTCTCCCGCATACCTGTAAAGATCAATTTCTTCCTGAGACACTTCCTTATCTTCCACAGCCATAACAGCAAAAGTTAAGTAATTCCTGAGTCCTTGTCTGAGCCGGTCAAAATCAAAAGGTTTGATCAGGTAATCCATAGCTCCCAGGCGAAACGCCTCACAAACGATCTCACTATTTTTTGCCGCTGTAATTAATATGGCATCAGCAGCCCGGCCTTTCTCTCGTATTTTTTTTAACAGATCCATACCGCTGCCCTTATTTAAATGAAGATCAAGTAAAATTAATTGCGGTTCCAGCGAACAAATCTTGTCAAAGGCATCATCCTCGTCTCCGGATACCCCTACCACTACAAACGGATTCACCTTCTCAATAAAATTCTTGCAAATCGTGGAAACCATCGGGTCATCCTCAACAATAAAAACTCGAATTTCTTGGATTTGAATCTCTTGTTCCTGTGGCGGCGCCGGGACTTGAGGCTGCGCTTGTAATGAGTTCAAAGCCTTCCCCCCTTATATTTTTTCTCATACTTCTTTAGATATCTTATATTTTATCTAATAAATAAACAAAATTCAATACAATTCTTAAAGAAAACTTTGGAAAATATCTTTAATTGTTGCATTATAGTTCTATAGATATAAGATATTTTAAAATTTTTTTTAATATTTCTGATAATTATTTTACTCAATTTGAGACATTGGCAACAGTTTCCTTCATGTTATCGGCTCATACACTTTTTCATAGACACATTCTTTTCCTGGGAAAATATATCTCCCATAATCAATGAATCGAAGTGTCATGAGCATTGGGGCAAAAGTCCCAGGGTCAATTAAATTCCCCCGAAACCCCAAACTTCTCCACAAACTCCGCCTCACCATAAATTGGAATCCCCAAAGACTCCGCTTTCGCCAGCTTAGATCCGGGATTCTCCCCCGCCAGCACAAAAGTTGTCTTGCGGCTCACCGACGAAGAAAACTTGCCGCCGCCGCGGACAATCAGTTCTTCAATCCCTCTCCTATCCCACCGCGTCAATGTTCCCGTCACCACAATAGAGGCGCCGGCAAACATATCTTTTCCCGTCTCATCCTCTGGCCCGTCCGCTCCCTCCGGCCCGCTCACCGACATGAGAACCCCTGCCGCCGCCAATTTATCGAGCAGCCTCCGACTGGCCGGATCCTCAAAAAACGCCACAATATTCTGCGCCATAATCCGGCCCACATCAGGCAGCGCCTGCAGCTCCTCAACCCCGGCCTGTTTCAGGGCATCCATACTGCGAAAATGCATCGCCAGCACTCTGGCCGCCTTGACCCCCACATTGCGAATCCCCAGGGCAAAAAGCAAGCCGGCCAGACCCCGCTGTTTGCTGGCTTCGAGAGCGTCAAGAAGATTTTGTGCCGACCGTGTGCCCATGCGCTCCAGGGAAGCCACTCCTTCCGCCGTCAGGGTATAAAGATCGCCGGGATCCTCAATGAGTCCCTGCTGCAGCAGCTGGGTCATCAGAGCCGGTCCTGCTCCCTCCACATTCATAGCATCCCGGGACACAAAATGGATGATCACTTCCCGCCGGCGCCCCCCACAGTGAGGATTCAAGCACCTGTGGGCCGCTTCACCGTTCAGCCGTACCACCTCTAGGCCGCATTGAGGACACATGTCGGGCATCGTAAATTCCCGTTCCCCACCGCTGCGTTTTTCCGGCAGCGCCCTGATCACCTCCGGAATAATATCCCCGGCTTTATGAATCAGCACCCGGTCGCCGAGACGAATATCCTTCGCCCGAATAGTATCCAGATTGTGAAGAGTTGCCCGGGCCACCATCGATCCCGCTACCGCCACCTCTTCCAAAATCCCTGTAGGCGTCAGAACCCCCGTCCGCCCCACACTGATTTCAATATCCAGAAGAGTGGTTTCCACACGTTCAGCCGGAAACTTATAAGCAATAGCCCAGCGGGGACTCTTCGATGTGAATCCCAGCTCCTGCTGATGGGCAAAATGGTTCACTTTCACCACCAGACCGTCGATGTCATAAGACAGACTATGACGCTCAGTCTCCATAACCGAGCAATACTCAATCATATCCTCTATGGAACCAAAGACCTTCATAAAGGGATTCACAGCAAACCCCCAGTGACGCAGCTGCTCCAACACCCCACTCTGAGATGTGAAGCCCATCTCCTGGGCCTGAAGCACCTGATAGGCAAAATAACGCAGGCCGCGCTGAGCCGCCATACGCGAATCCTGCTGACGCAGAGACCCTGCCGCCGCGTTGCGCGGATTGGCAAATACCGGCTGACCCGCTTCCATCCGTTCCGTGTTCAAACGCTGAAAAGATTCCTTGGGCATATAGCCTTCCCCACGTATATCCAGGCGCGCCTGCATGGCTGTCTGCAGCACTGCATTCCGCGGCATCTGCTGCGGCGTCTGCTGCAGCGTCTGCTGCGGCGTCAAAAACCTCAGCGGGACATCCCTGATCGTCCGCACATTTTCTGTAATATCCTCTCCGGTCTGCCCATCCCCCCGGGTAGCCCCCCGTCGCAGCACACCATCCTCATAGGTCAGCGCCAACGTCAGTCCGTCAATTTTTAACTCCACCACATATTCCGGATCCGCCACCATCTCCCGCACACGCCGGTCGAAGTCCCGCAGTTCCTCAGCATTAAAAGCATTATCCAGACTCAGCATAGGCCCGTAATGGGCCACTTTGACAAACTGTTCCGCCACAAATCCCCCCACACGTTTGGACGGGGATGTGGCCTCAACCCATTCCGGGTGCTCTTTCTCAATAGCCAAGAGTTCGAGCATAAGCGCATCATACTCGGCATCCGTCAATTGGGGCGCATCCAGAATATAGTATTGATATTCCGCTTCCAGGATTCTTTCTTTGAGTTTTTGTAGATCATCGTATGAAGACATGAGACACCTCCAGTTTGAATTGTTACGTTAATAGAGCATGTGTCAATAGAAAGCAATGTTAATATTGGCCGTTTTGACAAATATAAACGCTATGATATATAATAGAACCGAACAGCAGTTGGTGTTGCTGTTCGGTAAGGTTGCCGCAAATGTGCGGCAGCAAAGCAGAATAAGATTTACCAAATCAAATAAACCGCATTCACCCTTTGCCTGAGGAGTGCGGTTTGTTTACGTTTTCTTCTATCGGAAACGATGAAGGCTATAAGTGACCCAAAAGTCAGCATAAGCAGTATCGCTTCAAAAACGCTCATAGGCATCCCCCCCTTTCGGAGGCCCTGCCAGCCGCACACCCCGCAACCCTTGTCCCCATATTAACAAAGCACCCCAAAAAAGTAAAGCTGCTTGGTGAAGTTCACCAGCTACACAACAACATCAAGAATACGCTTGTCGTTAACCACTGCCCACTCCACAAATGGATGCTTACTTTTACCCTTTCGGAAATCGAATGTGAGCAAATAGCCTGTATCGGCGTTCTTGCTTTCCATATATCTTCTATATCTTGTACCATCAAAAATAATAATCAGCGGAAATCAGCAGATTTTCTTGCGAAATATTGTTAACGGCTTCTATTCTGTGGAGATCACCACAGATCACAAAGAAAACCTGCAAACTCATATGAAAATCGAGTTTGCAGGTTTTGGGCTTTTGGTTTTATCCAATATCAGCCTTTCACAGCCGGCTTCTTAGCATAGGAAATAGCCATAGTCTCCACGGATGCGCTGATATCTTCCTTGAGTCCGCCGATATCCTCCTTGAGCTCGCTGATATCCTCTCTCAGCTGCTGTGTGACACGCCGATTAGACTTCCGGGAGATCCCCTTCTGGTTTTGCTTATGCTCTTGCATTTGCATTTGCATTTGCTCTTGTCCCATGACTTCCTCGACAGGCTTCTCATACTTTTTAAAAGCCACGGACAACATAAGCTTAATGCGGTTCAATTGATTAACATGACTGGCGCCGGGATCATAATCAATGGCCACAACATTGGCCTCAGGATGCTGCCGCTTGAGTTCGCGGATAACACCTTTGCCAAGAATATGGTTAGGCAGGCAGCCGAAAGGCTGCAAACACGCAATATTTTCTGTCCCGCTTTCGAGAAGCTCAAGCATTTCTCCTGTCAAAAACCAGCCTTCCCCCGTCTGATGCCCCAAATGCACAACCTTTTCCGCCAATTTAGCCTTATGATAGATAGACTTGGGTTCGGAAAAGCGGCTGCGTTTAAGCTCTTTTTTCATAAAGCGGCGGTACAATTCCATATGCCAGATCAGATAGCGGTTGATCAGACTCTGCTTCCAGGTTCCGCTGAGCTTTTTAGCGCCATAAATACTGTTGTACAGGCAATAGAGCAAAAAATCCACCAGATCCGGCATAACAGCTTCAGCCCCTTCACGCTCCAGGACATCCACAATATAGTTATTGGCAAAGGGATGGAACTTCACAAGAATTTCCCCCACAATCCCAACTTTAGGTTTCTGGATATCATGAACCTCAATGGCCTCAAAATCCCGTACAATCCGCCGAATATTGGCGTGAAACGGACGTTTTTTTAAGCTGGAAACGGCTTGACGGCTCTTGGCGACCCATGTGTCCACAAGCGCGTTCGTCGTCCCGGCCACCTTCTCATAAGGACGCACAGCCATCGAGAGCCGCATGATCAAATCCCCATAAATACAGGCCATAATCGCACGTTTGATCATATTATAATTCCAGGCCCAGCCCGGATTTTTCTCCCATCCCATAGCGTTGAGAGAGATGACAGGGATTTGTTCCATGCCGGCGTCCTTTAAGGCTTTACGAATAAAGCTCACATAATTGCTGGCGCGGCATCCTCCTCCTGTCTGGGTCATCAGAACCGCCGTTTTATTAAGATCATAGACCCCTGACTTGAGGGCAGCCATAATCTGACCCACCACAATAATGGTAGGATAACAGGCGTCATTATGCACATGCAGCAAGCCCTGCTCCACCACATCCATGGCCACATCCGGCAGCACTTCGAAATTATACCCCTCAATACGCAGAGCCTCTTCCACAACAGCAAATTGGATCGGCGACATTTGCGGGCACAGAATGGTATACGTGTCACGCATATCTTCGGTAAAAACCTTCCGCTGAGGGAGCTCATGCAGCTTCTCAGCCACAACCCCCTTTTCGTCACGCTCTTTCATAGCCGCCAACAGGGAGCGAATACGGATACGCACCGCACCCAGATTATTAATTTCATCAATTTTAATGAGAGTATAGGTCTTGTGATATTGGCTCAACAATTCTTGCACCTGATCAGTCGTCACAGCGTCGAGACCACATCCAAAGGAATTGAGCTGAACCAGCTCCAGATCGTTCCGGGTGGTGGTCAAGCTCGCCGCCGCATAAAGCCGCGTATGATACATCCATTGGTCGAGAACTCTGAGAGGCCGGGGTGTCTGCCCCAAATGAGCCACACTGTCTTCCGTCAGAACCGCCAGGCCAAAGCCCGTGATCATCTCAGGAATACCGTGATTGATTTCCGGATCAATATGATAAGGCCGTCCAGCCAGAACAATCCCCTTGCGGCGAGCCTGTCCCTGTTCCTGGCCTTCTCCGTGCTCTCGTCCCTGCTCCAGCCACCGCAGCACTTCCTCGCCCTTGGCACGCATATCCGCCTTAAAAGCCAACCGTTCAGCGTAAGCCAGATCCACAGCCCGGTCAATTTCATCTTTTTTCAGGCCCAAACCCAGAGGCGCCAGTTCCTCCGCCAAACGAACCTTGAGTCGCTCCATATTGTCCATAGGCAAAAAGGGATACAAAAACGTCATGTCGTCCTGGCGCAAAACGTCCACATTAGCTTGAATAGCCTCAGGATACGAAGTTACAATAGGACAATTAAAGTTATTGTTGCTCTTCGGATCCTCCTTCTCGTCCCGGGGCAGACACGGATAAAAAATGGTTTTCACTCCGCGCCGGATCAGGTCAAAGACATGGCCATTGATCAGTTTAGCCGGGTAACAAATCGACTCCGAAGACACCGTCTCCATACCCAATTCAAAAATCTTCTTGGAAGAACGCCCCGAGAGCACCACACGGAAGCCCAAGTCCGTAAAAAACGTGAACCAAAACGGATAATGCTCATACATATTCAACCCGCGGGGCAAACCGATCTCGCCGCGGGGAGCCGCGTCCTTAGCCAAAGGCTTATAGGCAAACAAGCGTTTATATTTGTAGTCAAAAAGATTAGGAATAGCCTGCTGCTCTTCTTCGCAGTCGGAGATATTGCTTCCTCGCTCACAGCGGTTCCCTGTAATCAGCTCACGTTTGGCAGCACCCTTCGCATTCGATGGCGGCTTGCTTGCAAAAAAAGTATTAACCGTCAACAGACAGTTATTGCCGCACAAACCACAATGACGTGTGGCGCTCTCAGCATGGAAGTTCTCCAAATCCGCGCCCATAAGCATCTGAGTCGTTTCTCCCGCCACATGACCCGTTTTAGCAATCAGAGCGGCGCCGAAAGCGCCCATAATTCCGGATATATCGGGACGAACCACTTCATGGCCGGTAATTTTTTCAAAGCTGCGCAGCACAGCATCATTATAGAACGTCCCGCCCTGCACAACAATTTTCTGTCCCACCTGAGCCGCATTATTAAAGCGAATAACCTTATAGAGAGCATTTTTTACCACAGAATAGGCAATCCCCGCAGCGATGCTGCCGATTTCCGCGCCTTCTTTCTGGACCTGCTTAATTTTCGAATTCATAAACACAGTACACCGGGTTCCGAGATCTACAGGTTCTGCATAAATTCCTTTTTTCACAAATTCTTCAATAGACAAGCCCAGCGATTTAGCCAGCGTCTCAATAAAAGATCCGCATCCCGAAGAACACGCCTCGTTCAGCATGATACTATTGATGACCCCATCACTGATCTGCATACATTTCATATCCTGACCGCCGATATCGAGGATAAAGTCCACCCCCGGCAGAAAATATTCCGCCCCTTTGAGGTGGGCCACTGTCTCAATCTCGCCGCAATCCACTTGCAGCGCCGTCTTGAGCAATTCTTCACCATATCCTGTCACAACAGCCCGGCCAATGCACACTCCCTCAGGCATCTGAGCCGCCATGTCCTTCAACCCATTGATCGTGGAATAGAGAGGGCTGCCGTCATTGCTGCTATAATGGGAATAAAGCAGCGCGCCATCCGCGTCAATCAGCGCCAGCTTCGTTGTTGTAGATCCCGCGTCAATCCCTAAAAAACACGTTCCCTGAGCCTGGCTCAGCTCTTTGCGTACCACACCGTGAGCGCCATGTCTGTCCTGAAACACCTTATAGTCTTCTGTATCCGCAAAGAGAGGCTCCAAATGGGATCCTTCATTTTCAGCATAATGCAAATGATCGAGACGTTCCATAAGATCAGATATTTTCATGTCCCCTGACAGCTGGGAAGCCAAGGCAGCCCCAAAAGCCACAAACAACTGGGCATTCTCCGGAAAAATAATATCCTCATCCGCCAGTTCCAACGTTTCAATAAAACGCTGCCGCAGCTGAGGCAAAAAATTAAGCGGCCCCCCCAAAAAAGCCACCTTGCCGCGAATCGGCTTGCCGCAGGCCAGCCCCGCAATCGTCTGGTTCACCACCGCCTGAAAAATCGACGCCGCAATATCTTCCCGCGCCGCGCCCTCATTCAGCAGCGGCTGCACATCCGTCTTCGCAAAAACGCCGCACCGGGACGCAATCGGATAAATCTCCTTATGATTCTCCGCCAGAGCATCCAGGCCCTGCGCATTCGTATTCAGCAGCGTCGCCATCTGATCAATAAAAGCCCCTGTCCCCCCCGCACAGGTTCCATTCATGCGCAATTCCGGCGTATCGCCAAAATAGGTGATCTTAGCATCCTCACCGCCCAGTTCAATGGCCACATCCGTCTTCGGCACAACGAACCCCACAGCCTGGCTGCACGCAATCACTTCCTGAACAAAAGAAACATCCAGCTGCTCCGATGTGGTCATGCCGCTGGATCCCGTAATTGCCATTGTCATCATTGCTTCCGGAAACTTTTGGCCCAAATCCCGCAAGAGCTGATAAACTGTGCTCTTGACATCGGAAAAATGACGTTGATACTCGCTAAAAATAATCGTATTCTTTTCATCCAGAACCACCACTTTTACAGTGGTTGAGCCCACATCCAGGCCCACTTTGATTTGGTTCATGACGGTTTCACCCCATTTAAAATTTCTACATTATTAAAGATTTTTCTTACCATAGGAAATCCTTTATATTGATATATTTATAGATATTCCCTATAATTAAGATAGGATCATTCCATTATATTCATCAGAGTTAATATCCTTCAATGAAGTTGATATCCTTCAACCTTAATTATTTCGACAAATAGGGATTCATTCTTGAGTCATTTTTGACCCATTTTGGCCTCATCCTTGTTTAAATTGTAGCATTGTTTCTGGACAAAAGTCAACGATACGACGATACGATACGACGATACAATAAGCGAAAACCCTTTACCCTTTTTACGGCGTGATCTCTTTCGTTTCATACCCTTTCTTTTTTAAAAGTTCCAAAATACCATGATCCCCACAATAATGCAATGACCCTACGACATAAAAGTGAACTTGATCCGTCTCAAGATATTCAATGATTTTATCGACCATTATGACATTTCTATCATTCTCCATAACTTTATCGAATTCCTCAAAATACTCCAATTCTTTTTGTGTATACTTTTTCTTCATCTTTTCCTTTTCTTGTTCATTGTATTCCATGATCTCTCCATTAATCCAGGCTTTTACTAAAGGCTCAATCTCCTCTTCCCCTTCTTCTCCATTCTTAATACTTTTAACAGCATCATTTAAAAGGAAAATTTGTGTTTCATAAGGCAGGGCAAACACATTTTTATAAATGTATAAGGGATCCTCAATATCTTTAATCTCCATGTTCTCCTCTTTAGCCTTTTTTAATAAATACTTGTCAACGCCTTTCTCATAATCGAATTTTGTTTTCTGAACCATCAGCTCAGTAAATGACATGTAATAAAACAACGGCTTAAAGTTCCCATTGATACTTGCTTCAATATCGAAATCATAGCCATTAAGCACACTCTTAAGATCATTGAACTCGTTTATGGCTAATCTGTTTTTGATCGGCGTCATATCCATAGCCTGCAGCGCAGCATTCTTGAGGTATTCATGATCTTTCTCTAATTTCACAATATCATTTTCCACTGCCAAAACCGAGCTGTCATTAAACGCATCTAACACATAATCAGGAAATGGATACATATCGTCAACCCCAACATGGATTGATCCAAAAAGATATATTTTAGTACTCTCTTTTTCAATGACCCATAACTTCGGTTTGTACTCACCATAAGAATCGAGAACTCTCACAGATATGGAAGCCTCTTTTGTTTCTGAGGTTTCTGCTGCCTGGTCCTGCTTATTGCATCCGGTGATTAAAGTGGCCACCTTTGTCAAGACAATTTTTTAGGGTTATAAAAGATAGTGGTCACTCCTTTCAATGTGGTGTTATGGTAATG
>WRII01000055.1 GCA_009782825.1 Peptococcaceae bacterium | reverse complement strand
GGTTTAGCGAAGTCCATTGCCAAGATGTTGGGCAAGACAGGAACCGGAATAAAAGCCGGGACGGGCTGGCTGCTGGATGTGGTAGTTTCCGCCGCCTCGAAAACCAGAAATGCTGCTGCAAGCGCCATGTCCGCATTTCAGAATCGCTGTGGAAAACTTTCCAAAAAAGCATTTTCCGGAACCGGAACCCGCTCATCCGCCTCCACCATCGCTTCCGGATCCATCGCCCGAACCTCCGCCTCCCCCCAGAGAGCCGCTGGCAGTTATTGTGATCCTCTCGCGATTCTCACTACAATGTTTTATCATCAGGGTTACATTGTTCCTTCAGCTTCCCACCCTGCTGTTACCAGCAACGCAGGTGAAGGTAGGCTACCGCAAACGGAATTGCGGGTTCTATCTTTGTAGAACCATATGTTAAGCGACTTCGTGTCGCAAGTGATTGTATTCGACAAGGACAAATCGGAGCTCTTTGTACAATTTTTGCCGGCGCCGCCGCCCAGGCCATCGCCAATAGCCCGTTAGGCTCAAAAGCTCTGGACGCTGCCAAGGCCATTGCCCCAACAGTCAAGAAAGGCTTGGAGATCAATGAAAATCTGGGCGTCGGGGTGGGATCCGGCGGTTTCCTGCCTGCCCGCCCTGTTTTTGTCAATGGCTTTATGCGGGCCTCACCCTCCTATATTCACCTATTTCACCTATAGTTTTATGGTTTACAAAAGCACCCACATTCACTATAATACTTTTAGGAACTGTCGGGAAATACGCTTAGCAGTATACCTTTGCCAATTTTATCCTCCGGCACGCCCTCATAGACAGAACTTAAATTATAGGGGGGATTTCGATGAGAAAGCTGCGCTTTACTGTCGCTTATGCGCTCATATTTCTATTGTTGAGTGTTGTGTTAACAGGTTGCAGCCCCTTTCTGAACTCCAATACGACATCTCCCAGTGATACCGAGACTGTCTCAACTCCTGAAGATACAGTAAAAAAATATAAAAGCGGAACTTTGACCCAAACCAGCTATGCAAGTGACTATCTGGATCTTAAATTCACCGCCCCCAAAGGATACACAATGAAAACTGAGGAAGAGCTTAAAGAACTCAGTAAAGCTGCTGTGCAAGAGACAGGACAGCTCTCCGGCACAGGCTCCGGGGAGAGTGTAAAGGAGATGCAGGCAACTTCTCCAAACGGGTATCCCACTTTAACTCTATCCATAGAAAAAGGGCAGAAAGCTGCGACAGTAGAAGAATTTCTGAATCGCATAAAAACAAGGGACGGCTCCACTACGAGCCTGGGGAACTCCTCTGATGACCCTATCACAACTGTGGAATTGGCAGGATACAGTTACAAAAAGCTTTCTTTCTCAACTCGCGTGACTACGGCACAAGGCCGAGTGGTTATGCAAGACTGTTTAGCGAGAGAATGCGATGAGGGAATCGTGCTACTGACTATTCTATATACATCAACAACAAAAGGTCACATGGATACCATGATGAAGGGTTTTACAAAATTCTCTGCGTCATAATAAGGGGCTGTAACTAAATAAGTTTGACATTAGGCCGCCGGATTTTTGTCGACAGGCCCACACAAGTGCCATTGCTTTGGATGCGTGTGGCAGTAAAGACGTTTTTCTTACCTCAGCTCTTCGGGCCGGGCGCAAAATCCGCAGGCAACCTGGAAGGTTTTCAAGGATTTTCAACGCGGCCCGATGGCAGTATGGTAAGAGAAATATCCTAGCTGCCACACGTAGCCAACAATAGCTTCTCTTGTGTGGGCATGCCGCCAAAAAGACAAGGAATAATGTCAAAGTTATTTAGTTACAGTCCCTAAGTGTTATTTCGTGTCTTCTGATAAAAAGGAGGGCTTAGTGTGAGTCGAATTATAACTGATAGCTGCTGTGACATGACGCCGGAAATGAAAAAAGAAATGGGAATAATATCTGCGCCCTTGACAATGATGTTAGGGAATAAAGAATTTCGCGATGATGAAGATCTTGACATGACTCGCTTCATGGATGAGATGGAGAATTTCACCGGGAAGATCGGCTCGGCTTCTCCGGCGCCGTTTTTGTATCAAAAGGCTATTGAAGATGCGGGCGAGGCTTATGTTGTGACACTGTCAAGTAAAATATCCGCATCCTATAACAATGCAGTCATTGGCAATACCCAAGCTGAAGAGAATGGCAGGGGAAAAGCACATATTTTCGATTCCAAAAGTGCGGCGGCGGGACAGACGCTGATTGCACTTAAGTTGCATGAATTGATTCGAGACGGTATTCCCAAAGAAGGAATTATTGAGTCGGTAAACCGGTTTATTAATGGGATGAAAACGTATTTTGTTCTCGAAAACTACGATAATTTGCTCAAGAACGGACGGCTGCACAAAATTGCAGGGTCGCTGCTCCGGATGTTAAATATTAAGTTGATTATGGGGGCTGATGGGAACGGCGAGATTGACCTTTTTGCAAAATGCAGAGGGACGAAACAGATGGTGCAGAGATTGCTGTCCCTTGTAGAGAGCAGCGGGAGAGAGGGACGCAATGAAAATCTTGTTATCTCTCATTGTAATAACCGTACCTTGGCGGAACATCTTAAAACTCTTGTCATGGAGCGGTTTAAGTTCAAGAAAATCTATGTTGTTCCTACGGGTGGCCTGACTTCTATGTATGCGGATAATAAGGGGATCGTATTGGCTTTTTGATCGCTTGCGTCCCAAGGCTGTGTCAGTTAAACTAGTCATAAGGTATTCATAAGGGGTTCTTCTTTGTGTGCAGCATTGGAGATGTTATCATGTTTGCCCGTTTAATGAAGGATGTGTTGCCGGAATTTCTTGAAGGCGGCGCTGATGTGTTGATGGCGGTTTCCGGGGGTCCGGACTCCATGGCGATGGCGGATATTTTATGTCGGTATGCAGGCGCAGGCGGCGCAGGCGGATCTGTGCGTTTAGCGGCTGTGCATATCAACCATGGCCTGCGTCAGGAGGCGGAAGAGGAGGAGGGTCTTGTTCGGGCTTTTGCTCAAGAGCGGGATCTGTCTTTGAGTGTACATAGGTTTGACGCGATGGCCTACGCTCAGTCGGTACATAAGCCGTTGCAGGATGCCGCGAGACAGTGGCGGTACAGATGTTTTGCGTCGGTTATGGAGGAGCTGGGATTCACATCTCTGGCCACGGCGCATCATATGAATGATCAAGCGGAGACGCTGGTGTATCGTTTCCTTCGTGGCAGCGGCACGCTGGGGTTGGCGGGAATTTGGCCGGACAGGGTTGAAACAGGCTGGAGTCAGAACGATGGACAAGGGGCTCATGTACAAGGGATTCATGGACAGGAGAATCTGAAGAGCCGGCAGATGCGTCTTATCCGTCCGCTTCTGTCGGTTAGCAAGGAGGAGATTTTCGCGTACTGCCATGAGCGGGGAATTTCTTATGCTTTGGATAAGAGTAATGAGAGTGGGAAGTACATAAGAAACCGTATTCGCTTGGAGCTGATTCCTCATTTGGAACAGCACTACAACCCACGCCTACAGGAGGTGTTGAACCATACGGCTGAGGTGTTGCGCTGGGATGAGGCTTATTTTCAGAGTGTGGTCGCGGAGAAATGGTCTCTTTATGGACGAGGGGTTTGTGGCCGGGCAGGGGCCTTGCTCTGGACGGCTTGGCAGGAACCGGAAGCGATTTTGTCCAGGCTTTTGCGCCGGGCTATGGCTTTGGTGCGTCAGGAGCCGCGGGGAATGGAGCAAAGGTTTGTCAAGGGGCTTATGATGGGGCGGTTTCCCCGGGGATGGTCTCAGGATCTGCCGGGTCTTCGGGTGGTGGCGACAGAAGAGGCTATGGTTTTTCTCAGTCCATCTGTGGAGTGGACACAGGCGGATGTGGCCAACGGTTTCTGTCATATCCTTGCTAATGGTCCGGGTGATGACTGTGATAGGTCGGATGACTGTGATAGGTTGGATGAGTGTGATAGGTTGGATGACTGTGATTGTCCTGAAAAACATATATCCCTTGTGCTTGTGCCCAATGTATGGCAAGAAGTAAAAGATCGCATTAATAAAGAGCGGGTGAGTCAAATAGGGTTGTTCAGCGAAGATATGGCGGAACGGATAGGGCTCATGGGGAGATCTGACGTGAGAGTTATGGCCGAGATTGTTTTGGATCAAGAAACGGGGAAGGGGTTGCGGGGGCCTTTTGAATATCGGGGGCGGCGGCCTGGGGATAGGGTTTTTGCAGCGGGTGTTGGGCATAAGCGCCTGAAAAAGGTTTGGCAGGAGCATGGGGTTCCCGGCTATCTGCGTGACGGGTTCAAGGTTTTGGCTGTGGGGTTTTTGGTCTTGGCGATTCCAGGTCTGGGAGTTGTGAGCCGGCTGGAAGGTGGGGAAGGAGCCGGAAGGGGGGTTCCGGCGCGATGGGTTCTGATGAGTCGGGTGGTCTCTTAGGCGTTGCTTTGTGTTGGATATAATAGCTTGGGAGGGGCATATGGTGGGGAAAGTTTGGCGCTTAAGGATTCTGATTGTGATATGTGTTCTTACAGCTATCTGCCTGGGGACGAACTTGGGGTGTGTTCACAATAAAGATGAAAAGGCGCGGCGGGATGCAGGTGTTATCACGGAATTGCATGTTTCTTATGCTTCGCGTCCCATCAATGTGCCAAGCATTGTGGCGATTCAGAAAAAATTCTTTGAGGAAAGATTCGCTGAGCAAGGGATATCCATTGTGTGGCATGAGCTGGCGGGGACTGAGATAACGGAAGCGCTGGCTTCGGGGGCGATTGATATCGCGACGTCTTTAAATGCACCGAGTGCAATTATTGCGAAAGCTGCGGGGCATGATATCAAAATCATAGCGGGGTTCTCCCGGTTTCCTGAAGCGATTGCCCTTGTGGCGGCGCGGGGAAGCTCTGTGAAGTCTGTGGCGGAGCTGAAAGGGAAACGGGTGGCTGTGACCAAGGGAACAATGCTTCATGAAATGCTCGTCAAGGTGTTGAAGGAGGAAGATTTGGGGCCTGATGATGCGGAGATGTTCCATATGGAGTCTCCTGAGGCTTTGACAGCGTTGCTGGGAGGGCAGATTGACGCGGCTGTTTTGCCGGAACCGTTGTTGTCAAAGGCGCTGGCTTCAGACAAGGGAGTTCAGCTTAAAACGGCGCAGGGGGTGATCAGCGGTCAGACGGTTATGGCGGCCAAGGGAGGTTTTTTAGAAAAGCATGCTGATGTGGTGAAGATATTTCTGGAAATTCATGAGGCGTGTTTGGAGTATATAGCGGCTCATGAGGAGGAGGCGCTGCTGTTGAGTGCGGCGGTTGTGGATATGTCTGTTGACCAGGTGAGGTCTCTTTATCCGAAATTTGAGTTTGTGATTCAGCTGCAAGAGGTTGATATTCAAGCTATGAAGGAGTCGGCAATATTTCTGCAAGGGCAAGGGATTATTGAGGGTGCGATATCGGCGGATACTTTGATAGAGGACTTGATAGACTTGTCGTACTGGGGGTTTTGATCACGTTGTGCAAGACAACCATCATGGAAGCAGTATCGAATCATTACTGAATCATTATTGTGGGAGTGCGATATTGTGAAAAATTCTGGCGGGATGGATATGGGCTATGAGATTACGCTGGAAGGGGTGGTGCAGGGTGTCGGTATGCGGCCTTTTATCTATAGGCTGGCCCGGGAAATGGGGATTCGCGGCTGGGTGAGCAAT
The DNA here is from genome assembly GCA_009782825.1 of Peptococcaceae bacterium. Lineage (GTDB taxonomy): Bacteria > Bacillota > Desulfitobacteriia > Desulfitobacteriales > Syntrophobotulaceae > WRJI01. Next base: position 14,534 of record WRII01000055.1, on the reverse strand, counting down.
ACGGGAGAGGGGGTCAGGATCTATGCTGAAGGGGGTGATCTTGAGTGTTTTGTCCGGCGGATCCGGGAGGAAAAACCTTCTTTGGCAGTGATTACGTGTCTTGATGTTCGATGTGTTGAGGGCGGAGGGGCTGCTGAGGTGCGTGCTGCTGAGGTACGTGCTGCTGAGGTACGTGCTGCAAAGGTACGTGCTGCAAAGGTACGTGCTGCGGAGGAGGTATGTGCCGGGGAGTGCGGGGGCCGAGGGTTTGAAATTTTAGCCAGCTGTGAGGCTGAGGTACCCAATGTTCTTATTTCTCCTGATGTGGCGGTGTGCGCTGAGTGCTTGGCTGAAATCTATGATCCGGGGAACCGCAGATATGGATATGCGTTTACCAATTGTACGAATTGCGGGCCACGCTACACGATTGTTAAGGACCGTCCTTACGACCGAAAGCGCACCACGATGGCGGGTTTTGCGCTCTGTGACGCGTGTGCCGAAGAGTATCGCAGCGCAGGGGACAGGCGTTTTCATGCTCAGCCGGTGGCATGTCCGGTGTGCGGTCCGTGTTTGGAGTTTGTTGAGGGGGTTGAGCGGCATCAGCCTATTGAGCGATGCCGGTTCCCGGAAGAGCTGGGGATGTGGAAGGGGTTCGGGAAGGGGCTTTGGAAGAGGATCCGGAATGGGAATGAGGCTCTGGACGAGGCGCGGCAGCTCCTTAAGCGTGGGGGGATTTTGGCTGTCAAGGGTCTGGGGGGGTACCATCTTGCTTGTGATGCGACTCATAATGGCGCGGTGAGGATGCTGAGGCGTCGCAAGGAACGGGGCGCGAAGCCTTTTGCGGTGATGGCCGGAAATAAGGAGATGGTGAAGAAGGTGGCGTTTCTCAGCGACCTGGAAGAGGCATGGCTGACTTCGGCGGCAGCGCCTATTGTGCTGCTGCAGCGCCGGCGGGGTTCTCCTATGGCTATGTTAGATGAGAGGGCGATGTCTGTCCCGGTTGAGGATGTGTCGCCGGGGCTGGATACTTTGGGTGTCATGCTGCCTTATACGCCGTTGCATGCCTTGCTTATGGAGGGGATGTTTGAGTTTCTTGTACTTACAAGCGCCAATCTCAGCGGTCAGCCGTTGATTTATCAGGATGATGAGGCCTTGGACAAGCTGCGGGGGGTGGCGGATGGGTTTTTGCGGCATGACCGCGAGATTTTTCATCCTTGTGATGATTCGGTGGTGCGTCAAATTGGCGGAGATATGACATTTTACCGCCGGGCCCGGGGGTATGTGCCTTTGCCGTTGACGGTGCCGGCGCTGACGGCCAGGGTTTCGTTGTTGCCGGAGCTTCCAGCGGTTTCGGAGTGTTTGGAGGCGGAGCAGGGATTTTCTCAATCGGATTCGGAACTTCGAACGACGAGCCTGCCGACTTCGATTCTGGCTGTGGGAGCGGATATGAAAAATGCTTTTTGCTTTCTGGAAGGGGACAGAGCGTTTATGAGTCCGTACCTGGGCGAGATGTCGGATAAGATGAGTTTTGACCGCTTCCGGCAGGAAGTGCTTTCATGGCAGGCTTTGCTGCATGTGGAGCCTGATACCATTGTTCACGATGCTCATCCTGACTATGTGACGGCGCGGTGGGCTCAGACTCAGACTCAGAACCGATCCCAAAACGGGTGTCAATGCCAATTCGAGAGACGGTGTGAGGTTTATCACCATCACGCCCATCTGGTGAGTGTGATGGGGGAGCATGGCTTGACGCAGCCGACCCTGGGGCTTATTGCTGATGGTACGGGATATGGTACGGATGGCCGGATCTGGGGGTGTGAGGTGCTGTTTGGAGACGCGAGGTTTTTCGAACGCCTGGCCCATCTGCAGTATTTGCCGTTGCCGGGAGGGGATGCGGGTATCAAATATCCGTTAAGAACCGCATATGCCTATTTTGTGGCGCTGCAGATGGGAGAAGGGTGGGAGGACTTAACTGTATGGGAGAATTTAACTATGGCGGAAAGAGAGATGTTGAAAGCTCAAGTTGCGACAGGGATTCAAGTGGGGATGACGTCGAGTGCGGGCCGTTTGTTTGATGTTATGGCGGCTTTGCTGGGGGTATGCCATGAGGTTACATATGAGGCCCAAGGAGCTATGGAGCTGGAGAATTTGGCTTGGAGATGGGAATGGGGGCGACGCAGGCGGCTGGGATATGAGCATGAGCATGAATATGAGCAGGAAGGTAAACACCTTCAAGATTGGCAGCTTCACATGGCACATCAAGAAACCTCGGGTTTTTACCCTCTAACTTGGAGGAAACAATTTCTTGAGCCAGAGGTTTGGAGTTCACAAAGACAGCGCGGGCAGGGGGGGGCTGATGTTTTGGAACTGGATGCCTTTTTTGCAGCACTGTGGCATGATCTGAAGGCTAATCAAAATCCGGATGTGGAGCAAACCAGTGAGCTGGCGTGGAAATGCCATGGATCTCTGGCATGGGGATTGGGGAATTATGTGGAGCAGATAGGGGCGGATGAGAAGAAAGTGGTGTTGGCAGGGGGGGTTTTTCAGAACAAACTGTTGACGGAGATGCTGGAGGATTATCTTGTGACTAAGGGATGGACGGTCTACCGCGGGAAACATCTGCCGCCAGGAGATGGAGGAGTGGCCTTGGGGCAGGCGCTTGTGGCTCGGGGGTAGTGATTAGGGAGTCATAATGTTAACTTTTTTTCAAGTGCAGCGATTTTTACCGCGAGACAGAAGACTTTTATGGCAGTATCCAATTCCGGCACGGAAGGATAAGTGGGGGCAATGCGGATATTGCGGTCACGCGGGTCTTGGCCGTAAGGGAAGGTCGCGCCTGCGCCGGTCATCGTGACACCGGCCTCCTTGCACAAAGCGACTGTTCGCTTAGCACAGCCGTCGAGTGTGTCAAAGCTGATAAAATAGCCGCCATCCGGTTCATTCCATGCTGCGATACCCAGACCTTCCAACTCGTTTTTTAACGTGTTGAGTACTGTTGCGAATTTGGTACGGATGATCTCCGCTATCTTGTCCATATGCGTCATGACACCCTCATAATTCTTGAAGAAATGTACATGACGCAGCTGACTGAGCTTGTCAGGCCCAATGGTTTGCACAAAAAAACGTTTGCGGATGTATTTGCAGGTTGACACAGAACTTGCCATAGCTGCTACGCCTGCGCCTGCCATGCTGATTTTGGAAAAGGAGGTAAAAATAAGGGGCATATGAGGAGTGCCTGCTTTTTCGCATTCCCGCAGGATATTGGGAATGACAGGGCGGGAACCCCTAAAATGATGAATACAGTAAGCGTTGTCCCAATACAGCCTGAAATCTTTAGCTGCAGGCTTTAAAGCGGCGAGACGGTATACGGTTTCATCCGAATAGATGATGCCTTCCGGGTTGGAAAAGATGGGGACGCACCACATTCCTTTAATCATAGGATCAGCGGCTACCAGATCCTCCACGATATCCATTTCAGGTCCGTCTTGGGTCATGGGGACGGGTATCATTTCGATATGGAAGTATTCGCAAATAGCAAAGTGCCGGTCATATCCCGGGGACGGACAGAGGAACTTAACATGGCCCTGCCGCATCCAGGGTTCTCCGTCCCACACGCCGTGGCTCATGTTGACGGCCACGTTATCGAACATCATGGCCAGACTGGAGTTTCCGCCTACAATGATTTCGTCCGGAGAAATATCTAATATGGCGGCAAATAGGGCTTTCATTTCAGGAATACCTTCAAGACCGCCATAGTTGCGGCAATCAATGCCGCTGGGGCTCATGTAGTCGCTCTCATCCAATATGGTTAACATATCGCTGGAAAGCGCCAACTGATCCTCACCAGGCTTGCCGCGGGACATATCGAGCTTTAAGTTCATGTTGACATACGTAGTGTATGCGACATTCAGTTTTGCTAATTGCGTTTCCATTTCAGATTTTGATAATTCATTGTAGTTCATGGCTATGCACCTCATTTTTAAAGATTAATAAAACTCAGACCTTTTTCAAGTTTTGTCAATTCGTCAGAGAGCTCTCTTGGCAGCTTGTCTCCATAACTCGCGTAATTTTCCTTTATGGACACGATTTCCTCCAGCCACCCGTTTTTATCAACCTTTAAAAGCTCCGCCACAGTATCTCTGCTCACATCAAGCCCGTCAAGGTCTAGGTTGTCGGGGGCAGGCATATTGCCAATGGGTGTTGTGACAGCGTTTGCGGTTCCTGAAATCCGTTCAACAATCCATTTTAACACACGGCTGTTTTCGCCGAAGCCGGGCCACATAAATTCCCCGTCCGCGTTTTTGCGGAACCAGTTTACATAATATATTTTGGGCAGTTTTGAGGGGTCGGCTTTCTTGCCGATATCTAGCCAGTGCTGCAGATAATCGCCTGCGTGATACCCCATAAAAGGAAGCATTGCGAAGGGATCGCGCCTAACCCGGCCAACTTTATCGGTGATCGCGGCAGTAGTGATTTCAGAACCCATAACTGACCCCAGGAAGATACCGTGGTTCCAATCAAGGCTTTCATTAACAAGGGGAATGACGCTTTTACGGCGCCCCCCAACAAGAATTGCCGAGATGGGCACACCTGCCGGATCTTCCCATTCGGGTGCGATAACCGGGCACTGGTGTGCCGGCGCTGTAAAGCGGGCGTTGGGGTGGGCCGCGTGTCCGCTGCTATCTGGGGTCCAGTCCTTCCCTCTCCAATCTATCAGATGCGCTGGGGCATCAGTTCCAATTCCTTCCCACCATACGTCGCCGTCGTCGGTAAGGCCAACATTTGTAAAAATCGTATTCTCTTGGATGGTTTTCATCGCGTTGGGATTGGAATTCATAGAGGTGCCTGGCGCTACCCCGAAGAATCCCGCCTCCGGATTGATTGCGTAAAGCCTGCCATCCGAGCCAAACTTCATCCATGCAATATCGTCGCCAACGGTTTCGACTTTCCAGCCGGGAACAGTTGGTTCCAGCATGGCAAGGTTGGTTTTGCCGCAAGCGCTCGGGAAAGCTCCGCAGACATAATGGGCCTTGCCATTCGGATCTGTGAGCTTGAGAATAAGCATGTGTTCCGCCAGCCAGCCTTCATCCCGGGCTTGTACGGCAGCGATCCTGAGCGCAAAGCACTTTTTGCCCAAAAGGGCGTTTCCGCCATAGCCGGAACCGTATGACCATATTGTTCTTTCTTCAGGGAAATGGCTGATGTATTTTTCATCAATCGAGGGGGCGCAGGGCCATGACAGATCCTTTTCGCCTTCCGCGAGGGGTTTGCCGACTGAGTGCAGGCATTTTACAAACTCTCCGTTGCCAAGGACATCGAGAACCGCTGTTCCGACTCTTGTCATGATTCTCATATTGATGACAACATAAGGACTGTCGGTTATTTCCACACCGATTTTGGAAATCGGAGATCCTATGGGTCCCATCGAGAAGGGGATAACATACAGGGTTCTCCCTTTCATACAGCCGTCATACAGAGCGCTCATAGAAGACTTTAATTCGTCCGGATCAATCCAATTGTTCGTTGGGCCGGCATCCTCCTGGTTTTTTGACGCGATAAAAGTCCTGTTTTCAACTCGTGCAACGTCGGACGGATGGCTTCTGAAAAGATAGCATCCGGGGCGTTTTTCCGGATTCAATGGGATAGCCATACCCATGTCGACCATCTCCTGTATGAGCCTGTCATACTCCTGCTGCGAGCCGTCGCACCAAGAAACCTTGTCTGGTTTGCAGAGTGTGATGACTTCTTCTACCCAATTTAATAAGTGCTGATTATGTGTTGTCATGTGATTTCCTCCTGGTATATATTTTCGCATAGTATTGTTCTGCAAAACTTTGGGATGAGATTTTTAGAATTTTAGAACAATGGCTAAATAATAATAACATAAGTGGCAAGAGTTATTCAAACCATACCCATCTGTCCATCTGTCCATCTGTCCAACGGCGGGAAGGGCAGACGGCGGGCAGACAGCAGACGGCACAGCAGACGGCGAAGGCAGACGGCGAAGGCAGACGGCGAAGAAATTGATAAGACTAGTAAATGATGCTATTATATTGTCATTGATTTCAGGAATCAGTATCCTGAAACATGCGGCCGGAGACCGCATTAGTACCTTAGTTACAGTCCCTTAGTACCTTGCAGACGCGAAGTGCCAAAAAACAAGAAAACCCAATACTGACCACTAATCACTGATCACTGACCACTTGCGGGCAAAGCCCGCATTGAAAGGATGATAACGATGATTCGATTTGATGGCCGTAAGCCTAACCAATTGCGTCCGGTAAAAATAACACGGGCTTTTACGGAGCCTCCTGAGGGATCAGTGCTAATCCAAATGGGAAAAACCATGGTGCTGTGTACAGCCTCTGTGGAGGAAAGAGTACCACCGTTCCTAAGAGGGACGGGAAAGGGTTGGGTAACGGCGGAGTATGCTATGCTGCCGCGGGCAACGGAAGAACGGACGCAGAGGGAAGCCAGCAAGGGGAAATTGACGGGCCGAACCATGGAGATTCAACGGTTGATTGGCCGGTCTTTGCGCGCGGTTGTGGATATGGAAAAATTGGGAGAGCGCACGGTTTGGATTGACTGCGATGTGCTGCAGGCGGATGGCGGCACGCGGACGGCGTCGATTACAGGGGCGTATGTGGCCTTGGAGGAGGCGCTGACAGTTTTGAAGACTAAGGGAGTTATTGTGGATATCCCAATAAGGGAGTGTGTAGCGGCGGTATCTGTGGGACGTGCGGATGGGGAGATTCTGCTGGATCTGGCCTATGTTGAGGATTCCAAGGCTGAGGTGGATATGAATGTGGTGATGACGGAGTCGGGCCGGTTTGTGGAGATTCAGGGAACGGCGGAACAGAAGCCTTTTGACCGTCAGGAGCTGAATGGTTTTTTGACGCTGGCGGAGCAGGGGATTCACAGCTTGTTCGCTTTTCAAAAAAATGCGGCAGCGGAGCCTCTTGATGTCCAGACTTCAGAAACTTTGAGCCAGTCGTCACAAACGCTGAACCAGACTCTGCAGACACTGGGACAGCCGTCGCAGATTAAGCTATGAGAGGTTTGGTTTTGGCTACGGCGAACCGTGGCAAAGCGGAGGAATTGAGGGAGCTTTTGCGAAATGCTTCCCTGACAGGGCAGGAGTCAGCTTTGGGGGCGCTGGAACATGGTATGGATCTGTCCCAGGCGGATATTAGAACCTTAGCCGATTATCCCGAACTGCCTGCTGTGGAGGAAACGGGGACGACTTTTGCCGAGAACGCTTTGCTCAAAGCTCGGGCGGCTTGGCAGGGAACGGGGCTGCCGGCTTTGGCGGATGATTCTGGCCTGGAAATTGATGTGCTGAACGGTGCGCCGGGAGTTTATTCGGCTCGGTTTGCCGGAGTGGGGCGCGATGATGAGGCCAATATCCGCAAGGTTTTGTCCCTGTTGGGGGATACCCCGCCGGAGAAGCGTACGGCGCGGTTTCAATGCGCTCTGGCTTTTGTGGGGCTGCCGGAACAGCTGCACAGCAACAGACCTGAACAGGAGGCGGGGATGACTCCCGGTTATACGGGCTCCGGTGGCGCTCTGATTCCTGGTTCCGGTGGCAGTCTGATTCCTGGTTCCGGAGAATATGTGGTGGTGGGCAGCTTCGAAGGTGTGATCATTTCTGAAAAAAGAGGGAGCTTCGGGTTTGGTTATGATCCTATTTTTTATATACCGGAGCGCACTTTGACTTTGGCTCAGCTTCTGCCCCGGGAAAAGAACGCGATCAGTCATCGTGCGCGGGCTTTTGCTCAGATTCTTCCGATTCTGTGCGCTTATTTGGGTGGGTGAGTGGTTGAAAGGGGGAATGCCTTTTATGCAGAAAAACACCAATATAGATGATGGCGCGCCTTTCTATTGGGGACGTGCGGCAAAGGACTATGCCGAATATCGTGATATTTACCCAGAGGAGTTCTATCAGAGGATTCTTGATATAGGAGTGTGCCAAAGGGGGCAGACTGTGCTGGATCTGGCTACGGGGACGGGGGTATTGCCCCGCGCGCTCTATCGTCACGGTGCGAGGTTTGTGGGTGTTGATATTGCTGAGGAACAGATTGCTGAAGCGCGGGAACTTTCTCAAGCGCAAAATATGGATATTGCGTATAGGGTTTCTGCGGTTGAGGAGGCGGATTTTCCTGAGGGAAGCTTTGATGTGGTGATGGCTTGTCAGTGTTGGATCTATTTTGATCAGCAAGTGATCTTGCCCAAGATTTATCGCTGGCTGAAGCCTGAGGGTCACTTGTGTATTCTGTGGATGGCGTGGCTGCCTGATGAGGATGAGATTGCCCGGCAGAGCGAAAATCTTGTGCTGAAATACAATCCGGCGTGGACGGGTGCGGGGTATATGCGGTGTGTTCCGGAGATCCCGGAAGCGGCGATTCCTTATTTTGTGCAAGAGCATGCCTTAGCGTATGATATTTTGATTCCTTTTACCCGCCAAAGCTGGCATGGCAGGATGATGGCCTGCCGCGGCATGGGGGCTTCCTCGCTGCCGCAGGCGGTTATCCGGCAATTTGAGGAGCAACATTGGGGCTATCTGGAAACGGTGCCTGAGAGGTTTGCTGTGCGGCATTATGTTACGGTGCTGTGTTTGGGCCCATTGTAATAAATTTCTCGTAAATTTCTTGTGGTTTCTTTCTTGCGGTTTCATTGACCGGGAGCCTAATGTCGAGTAAAATGACTTTATGTTTGTTGTTATTTACAGCCGACGGAAGGGGTATGAGATATGGGTGCTGTCGGTATTGTGATGGGAAGTGATTCTGATTTTGGCATCATGGAAGAAGCGGTCAAGATCTTGAAGAAGTTTGTCGTGTCTTATGAGGTAAAGGTGTCTTCGGCCCATCGGACGCTAAGCAGAACACTGGAGTGGGTCAGGGATTTTGAGAGTGAAGGGGGCAGAGTCATTATCGCGGGAGCGGGGATGGCTGCCCATTTGCCGGGTGTTATTGCTGGGGCGACGACGCTGCCGGTTATCGGTGTTCCGATCAGCAGCGGTGCTTTGCAGGGCGTCGATGCGCTTTATTCCATTGTCCAAATGCCTCCGGGTGTGCCTGTGGCTACGGTGGGGATCGGGGCGGCGCGTAATGCGGCCTTGCTGGCGGTTCAGATTTTGGCGGGCAGCGACCCGGATCTGAGGGAAAGTCTCAAAACTTACCGGATACAAATGGCTGATGAAGTCGATGCAAAAGACCGTGCTCTGGCTGGGCGCCTGGGATCTTAGGAATACATTCTGACGCGGGCTGTGCCCGCAAGTGGTCAGTGATCAGTGGTTAGTGGTCAGGGATTTTCTTGTTTTTTATTGACACTTCGCGCCCATAAGTTACTAACGATGTATATTTGGCGATGTGTATTTCGGGTGTGAGCTGCGAGGTGTGCATTGAAAAGAGGAGGTGGGAGGATGGGCATGACCTATGAAGATGCTGGGGTGAATGTTTCAGTCGGTAACTCAGCTGTCGAAAGGATCAAGCCTGCTGTTGCCCGAACGCGCCGCCCGGAAGTCTTGGGCGGTCTGGGGGGGTTTGGCGGACTGTTTGCTCTCGATGTCAACAAGTATCCGGATCCGGTGCTGGTATCGGGAACGGATGGTGTGGGGACAAAATTGCGCTTAGCTTTTCAGATGGATCGACATGATACCATTGGCATTGACGCAGTGGCCATGTGTGTCAACGACATTCTGGTATCAGGGGCGGAGCCTCTCTTTTATCTGGATTATGTGGCGACGAGCCGGATTGATCCTGATAAGATGGCGGCGGTGGTGGGTGGCATCGCGGCGGGATGCGAGATGGCGGGATGTGCTCTCATCGGCGGCGAAATGGCGGAAATGCCTGGGTTTTACCACCCGGATGAGTATGATATTGCGGGGTTTGCTGTGGGTGTCGTGAACCGTGAGTGTTTGATTGATAATGCGGAGATTCGACCGGGAGATGTGTTGATTGGTCTGCCCTCCAGCGGGGTGCACAGCAATGGGTTCTCTCTGGTGCGCAAAATCTTTGAGGAATATGCGTGGGATGTGCGTTTGCCTGGTTTGGAGGAACCTCTGGGGGATGTGTTGTTGGCGCCAACACGGATTTATGTCACGCCTGTTTTGGAACTGTTGGCTCAAGGACGGATGATGGGGATACGAATTCCGGGCATGGTACATATTACGGGCGGAGGATTTACGGAGAATTTGCCGCGGGTGCTGCCAGAGGGATACGGCGTGGAGATTCGGAAGGGGAGTTGGGATGTGCCGCCGATTTTTGGACTTATGCAAGAGATAGGCGGGATCGAAGAGAGCGAAATGTTTAGAACTTTTAATATGGGGATAGGGTTTGTGATCGTGACTCATGAGGAAGATGAGAAGTGGGTTGTGGAGGTTCTACGGAAGCATGGGGAACAGCCTGTGTGTGTGGGCTCTGTGGTAGAGGGCGCGGGGCGCTGTGCAACATGCAACATAAAGGAATGAACTTCTATATGAAGGAGAGCTGGGATGTATAGCTTTGTGATGAATAGGAACTGCTTTAGCCTTCAAGACACCATAAACCTCAACAGGATCTATGCAACAAATCATTAAGCATCCGGCTCTTTCCCGTTCATTAATTTTTATGTCGGTGCTTGACCAGCCTACATTGGCAATTTTCACAAAATCAGCTTGCCACCTCTTTAAGAAGGTAGCGGCACTCCTTAATGTCTTACAATAAAACTCGTCAATTACAGTCAAGGAACGGCCATCAAACTCTTTGCCATTAAGTTCTATATTCAGGCGTTTTGCATCTTCAGGCGGTATTTCAACAAACCCAAAGCCTTTTGAATGACCGGTTTCCCTGTCAATAACAATACAGCTACTTACAACTTGGGTATATTGGCTAAAGAATTCAGCAAGATCTTTTTGGGAAATGTTCTCTGGGAGATTCCCGATGTAAAGGGTTTTCGTCATCCAATTTGCCTCCAAACAGGATTGGTCACAAGGCCCCCACGTCCTCAGCCCCGGCGGCGGTTCCGAAAATGATGGAACCCGCCACCCTATAAAATAAGCGTCTCAAATCGACTTTATAGAAGTAATCCTTCTACTTGTTCACGGGTCAGACCTGTATCCTCTATGATTTCATCAATTGGCCTATTGCGTTTGATCATGTTTTTGGCAATGGCAAAAGCTGTTTCTCTTTGTGCTGTAATCAAATTCGATTCCAAATCTGACTGATACATTTTGCGGCTTCTGAAAATGGCCCGTTCTCGCTCGTCTTGGCTAATCTCTGTCAGTAATGTTCCTGCCACCTTAAGCACCTCCTTTGAGTTTATGACTTCGTTTGCTATCTCTCGGTATTCAGGTAGGTCGGCGTACCGAAAGAATATGGCCCACTTTTCTAAATCGGTCATCTGATCTACGGGTTTCTTCACTATCTCGCTCAACTTACTCAGCTCTACAAATACTACATGGAGCGCGTCACTCAACAGTTCATTATCAATGTCATGACGCATGGAATATGAGTTAACAAATTCTTCTCTCTTGAAAAAAACGGTGTATGCACAGAATGTTATTTGATATGTCCGTGCCAGTTCGTCATAGGATTTTCCTTTGGAGCTTTGTGAGGAGTGGAGGTCGCATAAATAGTATATGCTTTTCCCCTTTAAATTTTTATGATTACCGCCCAATACTTCTTTAATATGGCTGGCCTGCATTTCGATATCTATCTGTATGCCACTATCGGTTACACAGTTTAAATCGAGCCGTTCGGCCTTCTCTTCTACATCTCCGAGGGGCAGTTCGTTGTTGCGTATCGCAACATCAATCACAGGGAGCTTAATGACTGCCGAAATTAAATCCATTAATGCCGGTTTAGCTTCCGGCGAAACCAGCAAGCGCTTAAAGACTCGGTCATCTGACGGTGGCAACAAACATATGTCCATTGGAAGCACAGCCATTCTTTAATCACCTCTTACCTTAATAATACTTCTATTTTAAGCTGTTTTCAAGAGTGCGGATATTTCCTGTGCTCATGTCTGCCGCTGGATTTTTGGGAGACTCATTATTTAATGTCTTACAATAAAACTCGTCAATTACAGTCAAGGAACGGCCATCAAACTCTTTGCCATTAAGTTCTATATTCAGGCGTTTTGCATCTTCAGGCGGTATTTCAACAAACCCAAAGCCTTTTGAATGACCGGTTTCCCTGTCAATAACAATACAGCTACTTACAACTTGGGTATATTGGCTAAAGAATTCAGCAAGATCTTTTTGGGAAATGTTCTCTGGGAGATTCCCGATGTAAAGGGTTTTCGTCATCCAATTTGCCTCCAAACAGGATTGGTCACAAGGCCCCCACGTCCTCAGCCCCGGCAGATTAAGAATATCTCCCTCGCTGTATCTCTCTATTACAATTACAAGTGTATGGTTTTCGCAAACATTATGCAATGCCAGATTGGGCATAGACGTTGGGTTCCTCCGTAACAAACACTTGCACAATATGCAAGTGTTTGTTACTATTATCATAATACAAGAAATAAAAACATCCTTTTTTGGAAAAGAGGGATTCCTGTGATGAACAAGCTCATTGAACGCAAAACCTATTTGGACCAGCTTGCCATGTGGCGGGAAGAAGAAATGATCAAAGTCGTCACAGGAGTTCGCAGATGCGGCAAATCTACGCTCTTCGAGTTGTATATTGAGTGGCTGAAAGCAGATGGTGTGACGGATGAGCAGATTATCTCTGTCAATTTGGAAGATGCAGATTTTTCCGAACTATTGGATCACAAAAAACTGCACGACTATGTGAAAGCCCATATTCAGAAGGGCAAATGGACGTATGTCTTTATTGACGAAATCCAAAACTGTACGGATTACGAAAAGGCAATTGCAAGTCTTTGTCTCAGAAAGCACCTTGACATATACATTACAGGTTTGAACGCTTATATGCTATCGGGCGAGCTGGCGACCAAACTCACTGCCCGATATATTGAGATTGATATGTTGCCTCTTTCTTTTGCGGAGTACAGCGAAGCGGTAAAAATACCTGATAAGAGCGAACGCTTCAATCGCTATATGAACAGGGGCGCTTTTCCTTATGCCACGCGTTTTGTAGACAATTCCCTTGCTCACAGCCAATATTTAGAAGGAGTTTACAACACTGTCTTGGTTAAAGATGTCATGACGCGCGGGGGACTGAATGATATCACAAGGGTTAAATCCATAGCAAGCTTTCTGGCAAGCAACGTGGGAAGTCCGGTTTCCATCAAGAAGATAGCGGATACGCTCACATCATATGGCCGTCCTACGAGTTCGGCTATAGTGGATATCTACTTGACAGCGCTCACAGATGCATACCTTTTTTATAAAGTGAACAGGTATGACATCAAAGGAAAGGTACATCTTAAATCCGAAAGTAAGTATTATATTTGCGATACAGGTCTACGGAACATGATCCTTGGAACGACAAACAAGGACATCGGGCATCAGATCGAGAACATCGTTTATTTGGAGCTTTTGCGGCAAGGCTATACCGTCAATATCGGCAAGTCGGGGCGCGGCACAGAGGTGGACTTTGTTGCCGTCCGTGATAGAAAAACGGAGTATTATCAGGTATCAGCATCCGTGTTGGATGAAAGTACCCTGGAACGTGAACTCGCGCCGCTTAGGCAAATTAAAGACAACTATCCCAAATTTCTGGTTACGCTGGACGATTTCACAGGTGATCATGACGGGATACAGCAAATTAACTTGATCGAATGGCTGAGTGAGGAGCGCCCCATTTGAGTCCATGAGAATTTTTTGCTATACTGCTATTGCCAGCTTACAATAAGTTAAGTTTTTATTAATTTGTTTTCACTTCAAAAAGGGCATCTTGTGAAAAATCGAAAGGGAAGGGGCCTAGACGAGAAAAAACCAGATATGATGCGAGTGTACAAATTTCTTGTCGTGATGATTGTCTCGCTGAGGGAGTTGTAGATGTCATTGATGGAACAGAAATCATTGAAAGGTCAGAATTCGAAAACATCTGGAATTGGCACTGTGATAAGTACCGATACGCCTGGGAGGAATTGAAAAAGAAATACCTTTTAGGCAGCGCGGTCGAAGGTATGGTTATGTACTTTTATCCGCAAGGAGTTATTTTTGATTTGGGAAACAAAGCTCAGGGCGCTGCAGATTATGCCGGATGTAAAAAAAATAGCTTGAAGGAGAATATGTATCCTGGGCATAAAATAACCGGAACAGTTATTGGTTATGATGAAGGAAATATGTGGGTTGTTATATCATCTGCTCAAATACACCCCTGCTGATCCTTTTGTGAAGGGCGAAGCCTGATGGATAGTGTGGGCGCGGGTTGTCGCTCTCTATGCACTGTCTTGCCCAACATCTTGGCAATGGACTTCGCTAAACCGGCAAGCATCGAGGCCAGACGGGCGAACATCCTGAGCAACCCGGCGCGCATTGCGGCCAGCGCGGTGAACATCGCTTTACGTAGCGCGATACCCCATCCGCGCATCTTGACCAGCCCCGCACGGATCGGGGCCAGCACATCGCGCAGCTTGGGCAATCGGGTACGCATTGCGGCCAA
>WRII01000054.1 GCA_009782825.1 Peptococcaceae bacterium | reverse complement strand
CGGATTTTTGTCGACAGGCAAGGCGAAAATCCGCAGGCAACCTGGAAGGTTTTCAAGGATTTTCAACGAAACATGGCGGCAAAAAGACAAGGAATAATGTCAAAGTTATTTAGTTACAGTCCCTACCCTGCGAAGAAGTGTTCCCGGGTTTTTAGGAATCTGTATCATTGATACCGCTATGTATGTGTAGGTATAGGTGTAGATGTAGGGTCTGGCTCCCACCGGGACAACATCCCCCGCATCCAATCATAGACATCCATGTTATACACGTGCCGCAAATGATCTCTTGTTATGACATCGTGCAAGAGGCCGGAAGACACCACTTTTCCTTTGTTGAGCAGTACCCCGTGGGTCCCATAAGCTCGTGCAAGACCGAGATCATGGACAACAGACAACACCGCCCGGCCCGGCTGTTGCAGCCATTTTCCAATCAGCTCAACTATGTGTTTCTGATAAACCAGATCCAGATGGTTGGTAGGCTCATCCAAAATCAACAGATTAGGATCCTGCGCAAAAACTTGAGCCAAAAAAACACGCTGCAGCTCGCCGCCGGACAACGTCAACACCGACTGTTCTTTAAAAGGGAGCATGCCCGTTATTTCCAGCGCATTCTGAACCTGCCGCGCGTCCTCATCGGTCGTGGTGTTAAAAATCCCCGGCGAATAGCTGTAGCGGCCAAGTTTGACGATCTCTTCCACTGCGAACGAATACGCCACATGGTGGCTTTGTGTCAATACGCCGATTTCCTTTGCCATGTATGCCGGCTTCATCTTTGCGATATCATGCCCTTTATACAACACAGCTCCGGTATACGGTACCCCTTGTGCGATCGCGTGAACAAGGGTGCTTTTGCCGGCCCCGTTTGGCCCTATCAACATGACCCACTGCCCCTCCTGCACCGAAAAACTGACCCTGTCAAGGATCGTCAAGTCGCCGTAACACACGGTTACATCCTTTACATCAATCATCATTTCCGCACCTTCCTTGTGACATAAAAGATATAAACAAAAACAGCAGCGCCTATAAAAGAGGTCACAACGCCGACAGGCAGCTCCAGCGGACTCAGGAGGGTCCGGCTGACAAGGTCGGCCAGCATGAGAAAGAGTGCTCCCAAAAACATCGCTGCCGGCAGCAGCCGTTTGTGATCTGGCCCCACAATCCTGCGGGTCATGTGCGGCATGACCAGACCCACAAATCCGATGGCTCCGCCGATAGAAACACAAATGCCAATAAGCGCCGATATTGTGATCAAGACAGTAAGCTTGACCTTTTTAACATCAACACCAATATGCCGCGCGTTATCCTCGCCAAGAGCAAAGGCGTTGAGCTCGCGCGCGTGAGCAAGCAGAATACCGCCGCAAACCAACAGTGAGCCCAACAGCAGCAGTACACTGTGGTAATTGCTGCCCGCAAGAGACCCCATTGTCCAAAAGGTAATCGTTTTAAGCTTTTCATGCGAAAACGTGATAATAAAGCTGAGAATGCTGTTAACAAACATAGAAAAGACCACCCCGATCAAAATGATGGTATTGGTCGATAGCGAGTAGTCGAGTTTGTGAGCCAGTGACAAAATAATAGTCAGAGACAAAAAGGCAAACAGCATGCCCATCACCATCGTCCCGGCAAAGGGAATTCCAGGCAATACAATACCAAACGCGATTGCAATAACGGCCCCCAGCGCTGCGCCCGACGACACGCCCAGCGTCGACCCGTCGGCCAAGGGATTGCGCAGCAATCCCTGCATAGCCGCGCCGCACAGCGACAGTGACGCGCCCACCAAAGCCACGCAAAGAACGCGCGGCAGCCGCACAAACACGATAATAGACTGCACAGTCTCCTCGGGTATTGGCAGGCCAAACACCGTATTCCAGATGGCGACAACCGTATCACTCAAAGGAATGTTTACACTGCCAACACAGATACAGAGGACAAGGACAAGCAGGGTCGATATGCCAAACAGGATATATTTAATCACAGGGAGTCGTTTCATCTGCGTTAATCAAGCGGATTCGTTTCATCAGCGTTATAAATAAAATCATACAGGGCAACAGCAGCATTGATCAACCGCGGACCGGGCCGGGACATCTCGTTGTTGTCGGCGTTTAATACTGTGCCGTTGCGAATCGCCGTGATCCCTTGCCATCCCTCACGTTTCATAACCTCTTCATCCGGCTTCGGGCCGTCCCCCCCATACATTTCGATGGTCACGATATAGGCGGGATTACGCTCAATCACCTGCTCCTGCGAGATCATTCCCCACCCGTCGACATCCGCAAAAATGTTGGTAAGCCCCAACATCATCGCGAGTTCATCCATAAAGGTTCCTTTACCGGCAGTCCAGGGATCGCCCCATTGCAGCGAAGAAACTTCAAAGTAGATCGTCTTGCCGCCACCCGTCGGGTCCTGCTCGGCCTTCTGCTTGGCCTTTTGCTCGACCTTCGCAAATGTTGCCTTCATATCTTCTATGAGCGCAGAGGCTTCTGTCTCTTTGCCAACGACTTTACCAATCATCTCAATAGCAGTGTAAACCCCGGAAATATTCCGCGTTTCACTGACAACACACGTGATGCCTGCCTCTTCCAGCACAGCAACCTGCTCCTCAGTTTGTGCCATTGTGCTCATAAGTACCACCTGCGGTTCAAGCGCGATAATCTCTTCGATGTTGGTATCCGCACCGGACGCGACTTCAGTTTTATTTAGCACATCTCCGGGATAATCGCAATACGTGCTACGGCCAACAACGGCATCCCCGGCGCCGATCGCATACAGGATCTCGCAATCGGATGGTGTCAACGCCACGATTCGTGTTACCGGTCCGTCAAGCTTGATTTCGCGACTGGTCATATCTGTAAACGTGAAGGCCGCACTGTTTGCCTCTTTTTTGTCAGAAGCGCAGCCCACAAGCGCAACCATGACCACCATCAACAGGAGTGCAATTAATTTTTTTAGTGTCATTTCTTTTTACCCCTTTTTTACTCATTATTCAAATGAATAGATTCCAAGGTAAAAGAAAAAACGCACCTCACACTGAGAAGCGATCTCTGTTGTTTGCCAAGGGTTTTGCCCCCCGCATAACCTCGCCTCAACCCCAGAAGAAAAAACGTGTAACAGGTCTCCCGACTCAGCTTCATCCTACTAAGGCGTCTTCCCATCTTTCGACAGTGACTTTATGCCCGTTTGTCTGCTTCACGGTTACTGGGATAGTCCGGAAATCTCATCCGGTTCCCTCAGCTTGCCGCCGGCACCTTACGATGCGGATACACGTGTTATTCATTTGTGAAAACATCATACCACAACGGCAAGAGCCAGTCAATACTGACCACTAACCACTGATCACTGACCACTTGCGGGCGAAGCCCGCGTTAGACATGGCGCACCAGTGCGCCGCATCTCTCACAAACATCAACACCCGGAGCATTGGCATACCCACAAAATTCACAGTAAATCTTCTCCCTGTGTTCATTGACAGTGCTGTCCCCACGAACATCATCTTTCCCTTCCAGGCTCTTTTCTCTATACGGCTCATAAAGGTCTTCCAACCGCAACTCTTCATGTTCATGCTCATGTTTCCCATACCGGCTTACCCCTTCACCCTTCGGCTTCTCCGCAGGTGTTGATATAAACCCTTCCGCAGACGTCTCCGCAAGACCTTCCTCCCCTTGCCAGAAATCCCTATTATCCTTCCTTCTTTCCCTGTAAGCTTTCACATTGTGCACAGAAACAGGTTCCTCGCCCACATCAATAAATCCAGACCCGTCGCCAGATCCGAATCCTGTAGTGATCGGAGAAGCGCCGGCAGATGGTAAATCTCTCACAGTCCAAGAACTGCTTGCGGCTTGGGCATCACTTGGGGTCTGGGAATGATTACCGGCTATATCGCTTGGGTTTCTGAACTGAATAAAGCTCGGAACAGCTTCAGCTTCAGCTTCAACTTCAGCTTCATCTCCATACTTTTCTTTGTCATTTACGGCTTCATACCTCTTTTCAACATACCCTTGATCACCATACTCCTGATCACCATACCTTTGATCACCATACCCTTGATCACCATACCTTTGATCACCATACCCTTGATCTTTGTATTCTTCTATAGTGTAGTTCTCATCAGCATATTCTTCAAATTCCCTTTTCTCACGCCGATCCCCCCCGGCATCCCCCTCAAATTCCTCAAACTCTTCAACATCATCAACACAAACACGGCCATCCGGCCCATAGACTTTCTTCTGCAAATTAAGTATCTGAGCTTCACAAGCCGCGATATCTCCTTCACTGGCCCGCAGCGCACGGCACACCCCATCAATTTCCTCGTCCCAAGACATCGCGCCCGATTCACATTTATTCCAATAATACGCGCCAATATCGCCTTTAAACGCCGCAGCCTTCGTCGTGCCTTTCTTAATCCGCGATTTCAACCGCCTCATTTCCAGCGCATCCCCGGTTTTTCCTACAGCTACTCTCGTTATCCGCACCACAGTATGGCCAACACATTTTGACCCCTTCACCACAGTACGCCCCACAAATTTAGAAATCTTGACCAAAATACGCCCGGCGCCCTTAGCTCCCCTAAAAAGAGCGCGCCCCACAGCTTTCAGCGCCCTCCCTGTCCCTCGGGCCACCGGTTTAAGCCGATTCATTGTTTGACCAAAAAAACTCATCGGAACGCCCCCATATTTTCCTATTATCACCTATTTTACCACGATGTTAACCAACTTGCCGGGGACAACAATTGTTTTCACGACAGTTTTTCCGCCCATAAGCTGCTGTACCCTCGGCAGCTCAGAAACACACTCTCTAAGCTCGCCTTCCGAACGGGCCACCTCAGCCGGCAGGAGCAGGCGATCCCGCACCTTTCCATTAACCTGGAAAACAATCATGACCTCTTCTTCCTCAAGACAGTCCTCCCTATACCGGGGCCATTTCTCCGCAAAGATCGATGTCTGCGGAGTGGACCCCTTCGACGAACCGACATTCAATGAGTCGCGCGCTTCCGGTGAGCCAGCCTTGTTCAACGAGCTGATATCCTTCACCTGCCCCATAACCTGCCAGAGTTCTTCGGCAATATGCGGCACAAAAGGCGCCAAAAGCACCAGCACAGTCCGAATCCCCTGAATCAGAACCGCAGATCCAGCTTCCCTCGCCACTCTCCCTTGGAGCTTTTCTGAACCGCTCTCTAAACCGCTGTCCTTCAGGGGGCTGATATCCTTCTTATAGAGGTAGAGTTCATTGACCAACTCCATCACAGCACTGATGGCAGTATTAAAATTGAAGCGCGTACCCACATCATGAGTCACTTTTTTGATTGTCGCGTGAATACGCTGCAGCACCTTTCGGGTATCCCCATCCAAAGCCGACAGGGCATAGTCCGCAGATTCATGGCT
Source organism: Peptococcaceae bacterium (assembly GCA_009782825.1). Classification (GTDB taxonomy): domain Bacteria; phylum Bacillota; class Desulfitobacteriia; order Desulfitobacteriales; family Syntrophobotulaceae; genus WRJI01. Next base: position 15,296 of record WRII01000054.1, on the reverse strand, counting down.
CACAGGTTCATGGCTATTTGAAGCCCCGAATCCCGAATCCCGAACCTCAAGCACCAAGCGCCAGACCCGGTTCAGAAAACGATAGCACCCCTCAACCCCATGATCATTCCACTCAAGATCCCGCTCCGGCGGCGCCGCAAAAAGAATAAAAAGCCGCGCCGTATCCGCCCCAAACCGGCTGACAATATCTTCAGGGCTCACCACATTGCCCAGTTTTTTCGACATTTTCACCACAACCGTGCGTCCATCATCCCGGAGATAGTCCTTGCACACCATGCCCTGAGTCAGTAGGTTCTCAAAAGGCTCATCCACCCCCACATGGCCGCAGTCCCGCAGCGCCTTCACCAAGAACCGCGCATACAGCAAATGCATAATCGCATGTTCAACCCCGCCCACATACTGATCTACATTCATCCAATACGCTGTCTTGTCGCGGGCAAACGCCGCTCCCTCGTTACGAGGATCGCAGTAGCGCAGAAAATACCAGGACGAACACATAAACGTATCCATCGTATCCGTTTCACGCCTCGCCTTGCCGCCGCAGCACGGACACACCGCCTCTCCAAAGGAAGGCGAAGACTTAATCGGGTTCTCTCCCTGCTTAAACTCAATATCTTCCGGCAAAAGCACAGGCAATTGTTCCTCAGGAACCGGGACATCGCCACACTTCGGACACAGAACCATCGGAATAGGCGCCCCCCAGTACCGTTGACGCGAAATCAGCCAATCCCGCAGACGATAATTCACCTGGCGTATCCCCCGGCCCAAGCCTTCCAGCTCATCCGCCATCGCGTCCTTCGCCTCACCGGACTCCATCCCACTAAAGCGCCCGGAATGAATCATCTTCCCTTCCCCGCAATACGCCTCCCGCACCCCTTGCCTCCCTTGGCCCTCTCCAAGCTCTTTCCCAGGCTCAAGAATGACACAGCGGATATCCAGCCCATATTTAGTGGCAAAAGCAAAGTCGCGGCTGTCATGAGCCGGAACCCCCATAACGGCCCCCGTCCCATATTGCAGCAGCACATAATTCGCAATCCAAATCGGCACCCGCTCCCCGCTCAACGGATTGATGCCGCAGCGTCCGATAAACATACCCTCTTTTTCCACATCATCCGCCGTACGGGCTTGTTCATTCACCCCTTTAAATCTCTGGACAAAAGCCGCCACATCCCGTTCATAAGGCGTCTCCCTCACCAATTCCTCTACCAAAGGATGCTCCGGCGCCAAAACAAGATAGCTAACCCCGAACAGGGTATCCACCCGGGTTGTAAAAACAGCTATGCGCGTACCTGTCTCCGCACTGACGCCCCTCATATCTGTATCCGCCTCAATCTCAAACTCAACCCGAACCCCTTCCGAACGGCCAATCCAGTTGCGCTGCATCGTCTTGACCTTTTCCGGCCAGCCCCGCAACTTTTCCAGATCGTTCAAAAGTTGTTCCGAATACTCTGTTATCTTAAGGAACCACTGCTCCAAACTCCGCAGCTCCACCGAAGCCTCACACCGCTCACACACACCGCCCTCAGCCTGCTCATTGGCCAACACCGTGGCACAAGACGGACACCAATTGACATTAGCTTCCCGGCGATACACAAGGCCCTGTTTATAAAGCTCAAGAAAAATCCACTGGGTCCATCTATAATACTCCGGCCGGCAGGTTGTCACTTCCCTGTCCCAATCGTAGGAAAGCCCCAGTCTTTGCAGCTGGCCGCGCATATGTTCGATATTGCTGTACGTCCACTGAGCCGGCGGCATTTGGTTCTTGATCGCCGCATTCTCCGCAGGCAGGCCAAACGCATCCCATCCAATGGGATGCAGCACATTGTACCCCTGCATTTTCTTATAGCGCGCCAGCACATCCACAATGGAATAATTGCGCACATGGCCCATATGCAGCCTGCCCGACGGATAAGGAAACATGGCCAACGCATAATATTTTTCTCCGTCAGCATCTTCCCTGACCCGATGAGCCCCGCTCGCGTGCCATTCCTCCTGCCATTTGCGCTCAATATCCTCAAAATTATACTTTTCCATCATTGTGGTTCTTACCCCTTACTCGAAATTCGAAGTTCGAGATTCTAATCTGCGAGCGACGAACCCTCAAACCGCGAATTGCCGGCAGCCACTACCGGAGCATCCCCCCATAGACGCTCCAAATTATAAAAATCCCGGGTTTCCGGAGTCATGATATGTATAACCAGATCTCCGCAATCCATAAGAACCCAATTGGCTTCAGCCAATCCTTCCGTACGGAGCAGACGGATATCCCATACCCCTAATTTTTCCTGTAAATAGTCAGCGATCGCCCTCGTTTGAATCCGCGAATTCCCTGTCACTAACAAAAAGTAGTCAGTAATCACCGAAATTCCCCGCAGATCAAGCAGCATCATATCTCTGCCTTTTTTTTCTTCGACAAAATTCACGACCTTCTCTAAAGTCTTCCGATCAATAGGCAACCAGCCATGCCTCCTTCATGTGTCCATTTCCTGGATTTCAAGATTCGCAGCATACCAAGCTTGCGCGAGCAGAACAGGTGAGGGGGTGAAGGGGACTCCCCTTTGACTCCAAACGGTCTATGGTCGCATCCATACAAGCTATAGCAGCTTCCTTAAGACTATAATACAATTTCTGGCGCAATTTGTCTACCCCTAGGTAATTTCGTTCAGGCTCCACACAGTCAGCTGTATAAATAAGCAGCTCCAAAGGGCTCATCCCCGGCCTCCCCGTGGTATGATAAGTCACCGCGTTCAAAATATCCTGATCCTCAATTCCGAATTGCCTGCGAATACGGACCGCCGCCAGCCGCCCGTGCAACACTTGCGGCATAAGAATATCTTCTTCATACTCTACAAGCCCTTCCTCCTGAACCAGACGAATCTGCTCCTGAAAAGGCAAAGATTTCGCTAAGTCGTGGGCCACAGCAGCAAGGCAAGCTGCCTCTCTGTTAATGCCATACCGCGGGGCAACATCCCAAACCAAGGCCTCCACGCCAATAACATGCTTATATTTTTCCAAATCCAATTCGCGACCGGCAAGGTTACGAATAAACGAAATCTTCATCAAATTCCTCTTTCTGTACAGTTTTTCCGTTTTTATTATAAAACAAGCTCTTCCATCTGACAACAAAAAAGAAATGCCAATAAAGGCGAATTGGGTCGAAAAGACATTTTTGACGGTGCTCACATTTTGACAGAGTTTGCCTCTTCATGTCTTCGGAGCATGTCCGGGACAAGTCCGCACTATATATAAACTAGGAGGCTTTATGATGATGATTGACAAACTGATAAGCCTATACGAGGGCTTAGACACTGAATTCCCGCAAGGAATCTCAGGGTATTCCGAGGCCCCCCTTCTCTCCGATACGGATTATGCCCTTGTCCAATGTCTAAAACCATATGACACTCTGGGCAGCCCGGAGAAAAAGGCTCTCCGCAAAGCGCTCTCTGAGGAGTTGGCCGGCTTTCTCCTCGTCTTCGCTGAGAGAATCGCCGGCTACCTCCTCAACGAAAAAGATGAAACCTTGTTTCATCTTGGCCTGCATACCCTGGACGCCTGCATGGAAAAAGGGAAATCTCGTGATATTTTTATGGTGTTATCCTTGTTTCATGATATCTATATTCGGCATCTGTTCGTGTTCGCGGATTTTCTCTCTTCAGATGAACCTATCGGGAAAACCCTGCGGGCTTTTTTAGCCAGAGATTCCGAGGCCAAGTCTATAGAGGCCATGGGCTATATTATTGAGCATAACGCCTTGGGACAGATTTTGTATAAGCGCCGGGAAATGGAAGACACTCACAACGTCTATACAAGATATAACAAGATATAACAGTGTGCTGCCCTGCTGACCCCCTTGACCTGCCTCTCCTTCGCAGTTTATAATAATTCTGTTCAAAGGAGCTGAGAGAGATGCGGAAAAAAGGGGCGCCTGTTTTTAGTATTTTCATCTATATCCTCGCAGCCTTGTATAGCGGATTCGCTCTATGGGCTGGTTGGATTTTCTACCAAAACACCTTGCCCGACCTTTTAACACTCACTCCAAGTCTCATAGCCGTTTATGGGCTATGTGGTTTCTCTTGCTTGTGCCTTTTCATCATTCTTATCACCCTTGCCCGGACCCTCTGTCTCTCCGCACGGAACAAAGTCCCAGCACAGCCCGAAGCCCTCAAGACAGAGAGCGCCTCTAAAAAAATCCCATCTTCAGGTAAAAATTCCCATTTCGACCCGGATGGCGCCTCCCTCGTGCAGCTTCCCGATTACGAACAGCTTTCGATGATCTCTATCAATCTGTTCGTGCCTGACTGCAAAAAAGCTCTTTCTTTCTATGAGCAAGCTTTTGGGGCCATAAGTGTCCATGTTCACTTTTCTGTTCCGGAAGGCGACAAAACGGCTCGATTCAAAATTGGCAGCGCCCTCTTCGCCTTAGCTGATGAAAATCCTGAACAGAATACCAAATCCGCCCTTACCTTGGGGGGAGCACCGGTATGTCTGCAGCTTTTTGTAGAGGATGTCGGGAAAACGCTGGAACGGGCTCTGTCCGCCGGCGCCGATGTGATGCCTCCCAGCACCTTGGCCCATCCCGTTGTCAAACTGTCTGACGACACAGAACTTGGCAATCTTATCGATCCCTTCGGGATTACATGGTCCATCAGCAAAGAAGACGTTCATACTGTAAATATACGAGCTAAAGAAACCACTTATATAGCTGCGTTAGTTAAGAAAGGAGCGTAACCATGAAGTTTCGCATGGTCCACAACAATATCAATGTCTCTGATCTGACAGCAAGCCTGGAGTTCTATGACCAAGCCTTGGGCTTAAAAGAAATCCGGCGCAAAAATGGTGATGGGTTCACCATTGTCTATTTGGGCGATGGGATAAGCCAACACTTTTTGGAGCTTACCGAACTCACAAGTCATCCGCATAAGTATGATTTGGGCGAAAATGAATTCCATCTTGCTTTTGAAACAGCCGAGTTTGAGGAGGCCCTTGCCCACCACAAGGCCATGGGGTGCGTTTGCTACGAGAACCCGCAAATGGGGATTTATTTTATCGTCGACCCTGATGGGTATTGGTTGGAAGTGCTGCCGAAGAAGTCATAAAACAATCCCTTTTGCGTCTTTGACAAAGAAAGTTCAAAAGGAGATTGCAGATAGGGACTTTTGCGCAAGTTGTGCAAAAACTTGATCTTTTCTCAGCCTTTGTGTATAATATATCCAAATATAATATAATACATCCAAGAGGTGAGCGGCATGATCCCCAGACCCACCTATCTGGATACACTCATCCGTTTCCGGAATAAACAGCTTATTAAAGTCGTCACAGGCATCCGCCGTTGCGGAAAATCCACGCTCTTTGAGCTGTATCAGGAACATCTGTTAACGAATGGTGTCCAGCCGGAGCAGATCATCTCCGTGAATTTAGAAGATGGTGACCACGCAGATATCACCCATCACCGCGGCCTGTACACTTTGGTTGCCTCGCGCCTGCTTCCAGACAAGACCAACTATATTTTTCTGGATGAAGTCCAGCGTGTTCAAGACTTTCAAAAAGCGGTGGACAGCCTCTTCATCAAGAAAAATTGTGACGTCTATATCACTGGTTCCAATGCCCATCTTCTGTCCGGAGAACTGGCCACTCTTTTATCCGGGCGCTATGTGGAAATCAAAATGCTGCCCCTTTCCTTTAAAGAGTATGTGTCCGCCTTCCCCGAGAATACTTCCGTTGACAGGTTGTATCAGACCTACATCTATAACAGTTCGTTTCCGTACACATTGGAGATAGAACATCCCAAGGACATCCGGCATTATCTCGACGGCATCTATGATTCTATTGTCCTGAAAGACATTATTGCCCGCAGGCGTTTCCCTGACATTGCTATGCTGCAAAGCGTTGTTCGTTTTCTTTTTGACACTATTGGCAGCCTGTGTTCCACAAAAAAGATTGCCGATACCATGACTTCGGCGGGCCGAAAAATCACTGTGCATACTGTAGAGAACTATCTGAGCGCACTCACCAACAGTTTTATCTTTTACCAGATAGGCCGGTATGATATCAAAGGGAAACAGCACTTAAAAACCGGCGACAAATACTATGCCGCGGATATAGGGCTGCGCTATAATGTGCTCGGCACGAAGAAAGCGGATGAAGGTCATATCTTGGAAAACATAGTGTTTCTAGAGCTCCTGCGGCGGGGGTATCGGGTCTATATCGGAAAAGTGGATTCCACAGAAGTGGACTTTATTGCTATAGGCGACGAGGGAGAGGAATACTACCAGGTTGCCTACACAGTCATTGATACAGATGGCAAGACATTGCAGCGCGAGCTTGCACCGTTGAATGCTATAAGGGATCACAACCCGAAGTATCTTTTGACCATGGATTATGCGCCGCTAACCTCCCATAATGGCATTAAGCAAATTCATGTTCTGGACTGGCTGCTGAAATAATCTTCTGCTCCCCGGCGTTTAATATATTTAGTGTTTTTCCCTCTTCCGACCTTTTCAACTGCGCCGTTCTTAACCATACCACCCAGGACAGCTTCCACGGTGGTGGGGCTGATGTCAGGGAGGATATAGCAAATCTCTTGTTTCGCAATGGGCAGCAAGCTGTTCAGCACGGTCGCTTCAATCCGTTCTTTTTTGCTGATTTTTTTAGCGTTAACGACAGCAAACCGCTTGTCAAGCTCTTTGTAACAGTACAGGAGTGTGGTAACGAAATTCTCAATGAACGGGAAATAACTGTTTGTGTCCTCATGCCATCCTTCAGAAGATAGGCGCAGGGCTTCATAATAATCCCATTTTCCCGTGTTGATTTGCTCCTCAAATGAGATATATCTTCCTGCGTCAAAACCGTTCTTATAGAGCAACAGCAAAGACAGCAGCCGGGACATGCGCCCGTTGCCGTCCGAAAAAGGATGAATGCACAAAAAATCCAGTATGAAACAGGGGATAAGCAAAAGCCGATTGATGTTATATGACCTTCTCGCATCAATAAAAGCGAGAATCAACTGCTCCATTGTGGCGGCGGTCTCCATGGCGGGAGTCGGTGCGAAGCGTACCCTGCGAGCGCCGGCCGCGTCCACTTCCATGATAACGTTGTCATCTTGTTTATACGCGCCGCCCTTTATAGGCGCATACGACAGCATGATTTCATGAAGCCGCAGAATGTCGCGCTCTCGGATGTCCAGCGCGGCAAAATCTGTGTGTATCAAGCTCAGGGAGTCACGGTATCCGGCAATTTTGGCTTCATTATGATTCAATGGCGCGCTATTTTGATTGACGATTGCCGCTATGCGGTCTTCACGGGTTACAATGCCCTCAATGGCGTTGGAGCCCTTAACCGACTGCACCTTGGCGATGCTTTCAAGGCGAGTAAAAATGTTAGGATACTCCGTTTTCCGCTGTTTTTCCCGCTCGCGCAGTTCGGCAATAGCTTCCACCACATTCACAAGTCCGGAAGGCAACATCCCCGTTTCTAAAAATGAATAATCAAAGTATTTCAAGAAAAACCCTTCTCCCTTGACATTCTGCATATATCTTGACATGTTATATGCAGAATGTCAAGGGAGAAGAAGAATATACTAGAATATACTGCATATATTCGTTGGTTTCAGTTGATTTCATATGCAGATATGTACTTTCAAAAATACTTTGATATACTGATACGGGAAGCACAAAGACAAGAGATTTTATTTCAATCAACTTTAAAAGGAGAACCTATGGGCTACGCAATAGTAATTATAGCTGCCGTGATTATAGCCGCGACTGTTTCGGTCATTATTTTCCGGATAACAGCCCACAAAAAACTAAAAACATGGCTGAAATCATCATTTGGCAAGTCCCCCATGAGTGCAGATGATTCTGATCTGGAAAGCATCTCTAAATACTCTCTTTACATGAATAAACACTCCGGATCTAAATTGCGTATCGATGATATCACTTGGAATGACCTGGATATGGATAAAGTCTTTGAACGCATCAACACATGCTTAACCTCTGTCGGCGAAGAATATTTATATAATTGTCTGCATGATCTTCCCCCTGACCCCTCCACCCTGACTGCCAGAGAAAACTTCCTCGAGTTCTTAGACAGGCATCCTGAAGAACGGTTATCGATACAAACATTTTTATATAAAGCGGGCCGGGAAAACTATAATGGGCTTTCCCGATTGATCTTTCACAATGAAAAATCTCTGCCAAACTCCAGGGTCTATAATGTGCTGGCGGCATTTCCCCTATTAAGCGCCCTCATACTGTTTCTTAACATTCCCGTAGGCAGCATCTGTCTTATCGCATCATTTGTTATCAATTCAGTAGTCTATTATGGAACTCAAATGAAAATGCACGTCGATCTTCCGGCCATTAAGTACTTTGCATCCCTCCTTCATTGCTGTGAGAAGCTCTGTAAAATAGAACGCCTGAAGCCACTTCCTCCCTTAGTTCATTTAAGAGAAAATTACAACGTGTTCAAGGCCCTTAAAAGCAAGACGCCTATGAACTCCGCCGAATATGGCAGTGACTTTACAAGGTTTGCTGCAGAATTGTCCAATATGTTGTTTTTTCAAAACATCCGCCATTATAACAAATATATTGATAGGATCAATACTCATAAACAAGAATTCCATGCCCTCTATAAATCAGTTGGCGAAATTGACCTGTCTGTATGTGTCCTTTCCTTTAGAAAAAGCCTTCCTGTATTCTCGATCCCTGATTTTCACGAACACAACAAACTGGCATTTGAGGACATCTCCCACGTCCTGCTCTCCTCACCTGTTCCCAACACAGGAACCCTAAAAAACGACAGCATCATAACCGGCTCAAACGCTTCCGGAAAATCCACATTCATCAAAGCCTTGGCTGTCAATGGGATCTTAGCTCAAACCCTTTATACTTGCACAGCAAAGAGATTTGCCACAAGGTTTTCCCTCATCATGACATCAATGGCTGTGCGCGACAATGTCTTCGATGGAAACAGCTATTTTATTGTAGAGATCAATTCCTTAAAACGTATACTGGATGCCATGCAGCACTCAGCCTGCACCTGCTATATTGACGAAATACTGCGTGGGACAAATACAATTGAACGAATTGCCGCCTCTGCGTCAGTATTGGAATATATTCATAAGCAAGATTGCCTGTGCCTGGTCGCCTCTCATGATATAGAGCTCACGCGTATACTCGCAAAAGACTATGACAATTATCATTTTAGCGAACACATTACAGACAACGGGATTCTTTTTGATTACAAACTCAAGGAAGGCGCCGCCACGACACGAAACGCTGTCAAATTGTTAGGGCACATGGGTTTCGACCCGGAAATTGTGAAAAAGGCCGAGGCGCTTACTGCCAGATATGAGGAGAGTAAGACCTGGGTATTATCCCTTTTTTGATATATTATCATCTATTATCATCACGCGCGCATTGACTAAATTCAATGAGCGTGTTAACGTTAAAAAACGTATCCTGCCTAATTACCAATGCCACTGCTGTACTCTTTTGGAGCGAATGGGCATTGACCGGGAAACGGCGGACAGAACCATACTCAACCTGTCAGACGGAGACCAGCAGCGGGTGGGAATCGCCCGCGCCCTCTCCCACAATCCAAATATTATTATCGCCGACGAGTCCATAGGGGATCTCGATCGGGATACCAAGGAGGAGATCTTAAAATTTTTTATTGTCCCTGGTCCCATGAGGCTGGCAAGTGTGTTATTATGTTATTATTGTCACCATTCCAAGAAAGTATCCGATACCGCCGACGTCATTTACGGCATTCGTGATGGACAGATGTCAGTTATCCGCCCCAAGAGTTCACAATATTTTGATTGGAGGAAAAAACATGCCGCAGGATATCATCACACAAGATATCATCACACAGGATATCACCAATAGAAGGAAAATGAAGACACCAGAAATAATCAGCCTTATTCTGGCTATTGTGTTGTTCGTTCTCGCCGCACTGCTTCTCATTTATACCGTATGGGCATACACCTATTATGCCGATGCCATCACTCAAGCCGAAGCCAGCGGGCAAATATCTTCCAGCGAAAACGGGTTTGAAATCATGTCTGTTTATATGGGAAACTGTGTACAATACCTGGTTTTTGCTTTGTTGCTCTTTGGTGTGGGCTGGCTGCTTTTCAGCCAAGCCATAAAAGGTGTTGAATCCACTCCCAAATTCGCAGACTCTATCCCGGCGGGTGAGGTAGAATTCGATCGATTTGACAGAGAAGCAGACACCGCAGCGGCGCCTGCTCCCCAGGACAATGCGTCTGAAGATGACGCCTCTGAAGATAACGATGACGATTTAGAAGAGGGGGTTGAGGAGAACAGCGAGACGGAATCAGGTAACAAACAAGAGTCAGACACAGAGAAGGAGTCAGACCAAGAAAAGGAATCAGACAAAGAGAAGACCCCGGACACCGAGAAAGAATCGGACACAGGAAACGAGTAGAACCAAGAGACGGAATCAGGCTGAATAGGGGTCGTCCCCCAGAAACTCACGTCCAACAATCCCTTTCGCCTTGCGTGCTTTTTCCGTGACATCCGACAGGAGGTCGCGGACTTTTTTTGAGTTTTTGACACGCTTGATCTGAAAATTCCCCATGCTTTTATCCGCGGAATATACCTCTATGGTGCCAAGCCCAAACAGCTTCTCTTCCAGGTTCCGCTTCAACGTCACATCCATAATGCGATAGAGTCGAACCTCATCCTCTACCGTCTTGATTAACCCTGTTTTGAGAAAAAGTTTTTCCTCTGTAACACTGTACTTGGTAAATGACCACGGCAACCCGAAAACTATTCTCTTCCGGTCCCGCCAAAGGATTTGGGGTTTTTCTGACACTTTCTCCGGTTTTTTCATGAGAATCACGCCTCCTTATTATAGTGAGCCATCAAAAAGAAAGATACTATATCTCGGCACAATTGTGCACTATTTAATAATATTCGATCTTCTTCGTTTTTACAACCTCAAATTTAGCCATTAACAAATTAGGATAACAGCTGATGACGGCTGCCTTGCATTTGCTCTATATTCCGTAATTTGTTACAATGGATACGTACACGGACTTTTTCATGCAAGGAGAATAAATATATGCAAAATTATGTCATTATCACCGATTCCGCTTCCGACATCCCCGCCCCCCTTGTTCAGGACTTCGATATCACTCTTATTCCCTTGCAATTTACGATCAACGAAACGGATTATTATGATGATCCCTTAGATCGCAAACTGCCGCCAGAAGATTTTTTCGCCCTCATGCGTCAGGGCCATCAGGCACAAACAGCACAAGTCACAGCAAATCAGTTTATTGCCGTGTTTGAACCCATTTTGCAGCGCGGTCAGGACATCCTCTATTTGGGGTTCTCCTCCAAAATCAGTGGAACTTATGACTCTTCTGCCCTGGCCTCACAAGAGCTGGCAGCTAAATATCCGGACAGAACCCTTTTAACGCTTGACACCAAAGCCGCCAGTATGGGGCTGGCTTTGATGGTCGATCTCGCCGTACAACAAAAGAAAAAGGGTATGTCCGTCCAGGAACTCTATGATTGGGTAAAGGCGCAGCTTCCCCATCTTTGCCATTGGTTTACGGTAGATGATCTGGTTTATTTGCGGCGCGGCGGACGCGTTTCCGCTGTGGCGTCTTTCATCGGAACAACCCTCAATATTAAGCCCATCCTTCATGTCGATAACGAGGGCGCGCTTATCCCCGTGGGGAAAGTCCGGGGCCGCAAACAATCCCTTGAATCTCTCGCTCAAAAAATGGCTGCCTCCTGCATCGACCCGGAACAACAGACTGTCTATATTTGCCATGCCGATGCTTTGCAGGATGCTCAAACCCTTGAAGCCTCGATTAAATCCCTGATTCCCGTTCGGGAAGTGCGCCTGGGCATGATGGGGTCTACTATTGGAGCCCATGCCGGTCCCGGCACAATTGCGCTGTTTTTCATTGGACAAGAAAGATAAGTGTGGCGCATCGTCGCTTCATAGTTTCTGTGTAAATATTTGACGGAATATAAATAAAAAACATAGGCATGCTATACCCTGAAGGATGTTTCTTCTGATAGTAGAATGTTTTTAGTTGTGCCATGTTTATTAGTAGTGCCATGTTTTTAGTAATACCACATTAGTATTGCCACTTTTAGGGGCGCTTATTATTTTTGCGTTCCCTCTAAGTTTCAAGGGCTTGTTTTATGGCGCCGCGAATTTTGCCGTAAAGGCGCAAGGTGTCATCTTTTTAAAAGAGGGAGTGAAAAAAATGAGGGATCCCCAAGAGCAGAAATCTTATAAAATCCACTATTATATTTGTATAGGAATACTTGTGACAGCTTTTCTTGCCTGGGCTTTACATGATACCCAGTACTCTATAGGAAGGCTTGAAGACAACGCCAAACAGAGTCACGCCGCCTGTGTTCTTACACATGATTTTACACATGATTTCACACATGATGTGACACATGGTGTGACACATGGTGTGACACGCGATGTGTCACGCGATATGTCACGCGATATGTCACAGAAACACGTAAGATCTTTTTTACAAACACAAGCTCCCCTGCACGAGGCAACCACCTTCTCTATTGTCAGTCTTGATATCGCAGCTTCTGAGGAGGCCTCTGCCCAGGATCTTGCTGGATCAGCTGATTCTGCTGATTCTGCTGATTCTGCTGATTCTGCTGATTCAGCAGACCCAACACCCCATCCGCCAGATCCGGCAGCTGACGCGGCCGATCCGGATTTCAGCATAAACTATGATATGCCTGTTCGTCCCGAGATGAAGGTTTATTTGACATTTGACGATGGTCCATCAGAGTATACGGAAAAAATCCTGAACACACTGAGTGAATATAGTGCCGTAGCAACTTTTTTTATGCTGGAGCCGCACATACGTTCATATCCTGATCTGGTTCAGCGCATGGAAAAAGAAGGTCACGCCTTAGGCAGCCATGGGGTAACCCATAAACATGATATTTTTTATAAATCCACAGAAAGTATGATATCGGAAATGGATCAAACCATCGCCGCTATTCGGGAAGTCGCCGGGGTTGGGAGTTCCCTCGTCAGGGTTCCCTATGGAAGTGTCCCCAATGTTTCTAAAACCCAGATGAAAATATTAACCGAGCATGGATATAAACTTTGGGATTGGAACGTAGATAGCAGTGACTGGAGAACAAAAGATGCCAGATATGTGACCACCACAATTAAACAAATGCAAAAATTACGTGAACAAGAAACAGCTCCTATCATTTTAATGCATGATATGAAAGGGACGGCAGCCCACTTATCAAGCTTGCTTGACTATTTGAAGCAGAATGGATATGTGTTCTGTATTCTTGATCCCTCGCTTCCGGAATATCATATTGGATCTTCTTAGTTACAGTCCCTTAGGGCTCCCGCTCCCATCTCTGTTCCCAATTTCTTAGAAATCGGTATAAATAAGCTGCTAGAATACCCCAAAGAATCATAAGCACCATCATGACATACGCGCTGAAAGGAAAGGGTTTAGTCCCTGCCAGGATTTCAGCCGTGGCCAATGGCGCCTTTTCTTCTTCTTCAATATAAATATATGTGGCTGTCGGCATCAGGACTTGCAGGTGATAGGACAGATCTTTCCGGACTTTCTGAATCGGAGTCAGTCTCAGAATGTAATTTCCCACTGGCAGGTCGTGCACTATGAATTGGCCGGCCATGGGGGTTTGCGTTCTGTAAACAACCCTATTGTTTCTGTTTACTACCTCCAGGAGTATGGCCGAATTGCCTCCTACAAAAGATAATGTGAGGCTCATTGTGCCTTCTGTGCCGACCAAAATACGATGTTCGGCTGGAAGGCCATTTTTTAGAGTTCCAGAAAATTCTTCTGCCCCACGGCCCACGATTTCTTCTCCATATAACGCTGTAGCCGGAAAAACAACTAATGCGAAACATGCAACACTGATTATCCATACAGTGCAAAATATATCCCTTTTATGATGCAACTTCTGTGCCCCCTATCTCTTTTTCTTATTATGCTTCTAAAGGGCGGTTTTTATGACGGTGAGTGATAGGGTCCCGGAAGTTGCGTTATTGATAATGATTCAGCATCAGAGCGATTGCCCCAGCCCATGTTTTCACTAATACATAGTCTTTTATATTTTTCGGTACTTGGTAAAGGCAATTGATTTTGCAACATATAGAATCCCAAAGGCGACCCTGCCTCGCAAGGAAACCTCTTTAAAATCTTCGCTATGCATATCAATGACCCCATGTATATTAAAGGAAATACTCTAACCGCTTAGTATATCATCTTCTCATAAAGAACTTTATTGGGTAGTTCTTTGCTCTCGAATGGTATATTCGACAGCCGACATTTTATGTTCTAACGTCTCAACGCGGCTTTCCAAGCCTATAGCTAAATCCAATTTACGGTTAAGTATTGCATGCCCGTCCATTGTTACTTTTATGGCTTTATCAATGTCATGTTCGACTTTGAATTCAAGCTTTCTTAATCGTTTGCTAACCTCTTCCAGATCAGCTTTTGTGGCCATTTGCTCCAGATCGGCTTTTGTCGCCATGTCTTTCCTCAATGATTTTTCCAACGCGGTTAGCTTTGAATCCATAGCCTCTTCCATCGCAGTTAACTTTGAATCCATAGCCTCTTCCATCACAGTTAGTTTTGAATCCATAGCCTCTTCCATCGCAGTTAGCTTTGAATCCATAGCCTCTTCCATCGCAGTTAACGTGGAATCAAACGTCTCTTCAGTTCGGGCTAGTCTTGTTTCTACCACGTCCACCAGCACGACTTTCAATTCTTGCATTTCTTCTTTTGTCATTGCTTGCCTCCTGGATATGAATGAAGGTCGATGTGTCTGCTTGCTTGGTCTTAATTATAGCATATCGGAATGTGTTATCAAATTTTTTATGTGACTGAACAATTCAAATACCATCAACCTCTTATCAGCGGCGGCGGGTGCTTGTTCCGGTTCTTCCCCTTCCATGTAGTGAGCTTGCAGCACATATACGCCAATCAAAATTATGTCCTCTTCTTTCAGTACGCACCCCTTCTTCATCGCCTCTCTTTCCAGGGCGGTAATAAACGCCTCAACGCTCTGTGGGCGCAGCCACGGTTCAACCGACAAACCCGCCTCGATGACTTTCAACAACCGCGCGGGCAATTCGGCAGAGGCAAAGGCAGACAATGGGATGCCGAAACCGCCCTCGCCGATCACCGAGCGGATGACATATTCCTGCAAGCGCGTACCGGGGGGCAGCGCGCACATGGGGGCAGGCAATTCTATTTTTTGTGCTCCTTCCATGATCGTATC
>WRII01000053.1 GCA_009782825.1 Peptococcaceae bacterium | reverse complement strand
TGTGCATGTGGGGATTTATACCGGACCCATGGTAGGAAATCAATACGGGTATAATAAAGTCAATGGCATAAACACAAGATTTGACGACAATAGCACAGGGATTTGGGAATTTAATGGCAACACCTTTTATGATCCCCAAAAATTCTTTGCAACAAATGGCAGCTTAATCCCTGGCGTTTCATTTGTTCCGAATGGTTCAGATGGCCCAGTTCTTCCTGGGGTTCCCAATGCCGGGGGTGGTACAGGGAAGGTTGCCGGGAGTTTTTTGCAGGCATGGAAAGGTAATGGCTATAAAGAGAAAATGTGGGAATTAGATCTGGGCGCTATGAAATTAATGGGGATGAATTATTTGATTCTTCAAGATCCTCTAAAATTAATAGACAATGAAAAGACACCTTTAAAGTATTGCCTGCAAGCTGCCCAACGACACGGGATCAAGTTGATTATCGGTCTGTCCACTGATAAATATAACGAGAAAGGATCTACATTTTTTAATTATCCCGCAGGAATCACAGATACAGCTTTGCTAACCACAATTATAGAGGGAAAAAGGCAGATCATAAATAAAGATCTCAAGGATGTCGATGAAACCTTAAAGGATGTCTCTAATCTTGTGAAGGAACTTTCCGAAGCTGAGGGAATTGCTTATAACAAGTGTATTTACGGATGGTACTTTAATCAGGAGTTTTACAATTGCAGTCATTTTGCCCCTTCACTTTTTTCACCCCATTCACCTGATGATTATGCAGAACTGTTGTCGTTTCATCTAAACGGCTACATTAAGGCTATTGAGGCAGCATCTTATATTGATAAAGAAGGAACCCAAGTATCACTTGACCGGCCGCTTATTCTAAGTCCGTTTTTTACTATTCATAAGATTGAGGAAAGGAATGATCTTTGCAATGTGACCCAATATGAAACATTCTTGAAAAGCATGTTTGATAGAACAAAGTTCCGTTGGGATATCTTTATGCCGCAAGCTGGCTTTGGAACCCTCAACATTCAAGGAGATGATATTGAACCTTGGATCAAAGCTTTTCAAACGGCTGCCAAATATAAGGGGATACGTTTTTGGATCAATAGCGAGCTTTTTCAGACTGACCCCGAGAAAGATGATGAAGATCCTACAAGAACAACGCTTATCAATCCGGCTGAAAAATTCATCCAGAATTATCATTTGACTGGTAAGTATCTCGAGGAGAATGGAGAAGACAATGGCAAGCATTGCGTCTTTTCTTGGAATCATTACTACAATCCCTCGCATCCGGATGAGGCAATTACAAATGCGGGTTACTCGATAGAGCAGATCGAAAAAGACTATCACATCAAGTTCCGAGACTTTGTTGTGGATACTTAATATACCATTGGAGACAGTAGTAGCTCTGGTGGCTGTCCCAGTAAAACCATATGGGGGGAATCAACCTTATGAGGAAAAGACAACTCATCCTAGCTTGTGTCCTTATTCTTTTATGTATCTTACTTCTTGTTGCCTGCAACAATAATGATAAAAAACGAATAGAATCTGAAAGCATAATTGGCGAATGGAAAGGAAAGGCTGGGAAAATAGCATTTTTAGAAGATGGAGAGTATATATCGATGTATTTCCAAAGATATAGTGGCAGCTATACACTAAAAGGCAATAAAATAACTCGGACACCTCCAGTTAAGTATGGAATGCAAACGGTTTACACCTATTCAATAGTAGGAGACACGTTGACATTCGAGAACTCAAGAGGTGAAATATTCAACTATACAAAAATAAAGTCTAACAGCCTCCTTGGGGTATGGAGACGGGAGGATGAACCCGGTCTGTCTGGTCTGACCATAGCTTTTTTAGAAGATGGAACGTATATGGAGAAATGCTTTATAAGAGTAACTGGCAGCTATTCTATTAAGGGCAATGAGATAGGGTTCAGCTCTTCTATTAGGTACGCAAAGGCAAATGTTTATACCTATTCAATTGAAGGCGACACATTGACAATTAAGAATTCGAGCGGTGGAGCAACTAATTACACAAGAATAGGTGGTTTTTGAGAATTAAGGATGAAAATATAGAACCATATGGAGGGAATCAGCCTTATGAGGAAAAGACAACTCATCCTAGCTTGTGTCCTTATTCCTTTATGCAGCTTGATTCCTGCTGCGTGCAACAGCAATGACAAGGAACAAGCAGATGCTAAGAGCCTCATTGGAGAATGGAGAAGGGAGATCGAGCCTGGCTTATCTAATCTGACCATAACATTTTCAGAAGATGGAACTTACGAGCATACCTATTTAACAAGCATAACTGGCAGCTATAAAACACAAGGCAATAAGATAACCTTGAAACTTCCTAGAGATAAAAAAAGGGTTTACACCTATTCAATTGAGGGCGACATATTGATACTTAAGGACTCAAATGGTGCAACAGGCAGTTTTACAAAAATACAATAGTGTTCAAACTGGGTATCTGTTGGGATATTAGAGAGAAGAATATCGGATAAGTATTACTGCGTTAATAAAATATGGAGGAAAATCACCTTTATGAAGAAAAGACGACCCTTAGCTTGTGTCCTTATTCTCTTATGCAGCTTGATTTTTGCTGCTTGCAACAGTAATGATAAGGAGAAAACAGATTCCGAAAGGCTCATGGAAAATCGCCAATATGAGTCCATTAATAAACCGCCCGAAACCCAACAAGCAGAACAATATATTCAAGAAATCTACAGCGGAACGACACTCTTTGATGATTTTGAAGATAAAGTGATGACTACTCTCCATGATATCCCTATAGTTAACAGGAAATGGCGCGCTATCTACAATGGAATCGAATTTGAAGTTGTGGCCCTTTATCAGCCATACGGAGTCATACATGCGGGTATCGATAGCAGGAATGTAGCATATGAGTTTATAAACACATATGACGATTACCTTATATCAGAGAAAATAGCTGAATTAGGATTGTCACATGTGACGTTTGCAGAACGCGGAATTCAAACCATGCGCCCAATGCGTGTTAACGCAAGTGACAAAGAAGACCTCCTTACTGCATTAGATGAGGCTCGCACTTTATGCAAAGAGCTTCCCGAAATTAAGATTAATTATTATTTTTACACAGGCAATATCTTTTTGGCGGGAGTATCTTCCATGGAGCTTACAAAATATGGCGACTCATACTTTATCGGAAAATATGACGAAAGAACTTGAACCCTCTTTAGACTCATTTATGAGAGGAAACAACTTGGATTGTCCTAAAATGATCATCAGATATGCGCTGACCCATGATGAGCCTGCCCTAAGGGCAAGGCTTGAATGGTATGCCGAGCAGGAAGGTATTGTGCTGACAGAGGCGATGTGCGATGAAAGTTGCAGTTTCCCTCTCCTCAAAATAAGCCGTAAGCGCACCCGTGTGTTGTGGCAGGGGGAAGAGATTTTCTTTCATCCCAGTATGGCGCTGCTTCGGATGTTGAGCGTGCTGCGCGGTGAGCCGGACCGCTTTTTGCAGGCGGCGGGGCTGGAGAATGGAAATACGTGCATTGACGCCACTATGGGGTTGGCGGCTGACACGCTTATGGCGGCCTGGCGAGTTGGCGAGGCGGGCAGGGTGACGGCATTGGAGGCGTCCCCTCTGATTGCGGCCCTGGTGAAAGAAGGTTTGAGGGAGATGGCGGCAAGTGTTCCTTCTGGTGTACGGGGTCTGAAGGCTGAAGCTTGGAAACACTTGATCCAGGCCGCCGGACGCATTGATGTCCTGTTGGGAGATCATCTGGATTTCTTGCGTGCTCAGGGAGACGCTTGTCAAGACCTTGTCTATTTTGATCCTATGTTCCGTCACACCCGCGGCCAATCTGCGGCCTTGCGGTCCTTCAAACCTTGGATGTGCCATGAGGGATTGAGAGAGGAAGCTGTCAGGGAGGCCTGCCGCGTCGCGAGAAGGGTGGTTCTGAAAGAGAGGACAGGCAGCCGGGAATTTGAGAGGTTTGGTTTTGCCATGGAACCTGGCGGGAGGCATAGTCCGGTGGCCTTTGGGGTGAGGATTAAGAAAGAACTTATACCATATGTATTTCCTGAGTCAAGATGACGCTGAGCCTATCTAATTCCGTGACAGTTCTTAAATGCAGAAAGGAGATCCGCGTTTTGCACAAACTTGTTGTCATTGTCGGCCCGACGGCCGTGGGAAAGAGCGCCCTGGGGATGCTGTGGGCCCAGGAGGCCGGGGGAGAGATTATTTCGGGAGACTCCGTGCAAGTTTACAAAGGGTTTACCATCGGTTCGGCCAAACCCACACCCGCGGAGCAGGCAGCCGTGCCCCACCATCTCATCGATATTCTGGAACCTGATCAGCCTTTCAGCGCGGCGCAATTTCAAGAGCTGGCTCGTGGGGCTGTTGCGGATATCCGGAGCAGGCAGCGCCAGCCTATTGTTGTGGGAGGGACGGGACTCTATATTCGCGCGCTTCTGGATCCCTTCGATTTTCCTCAGGCCGGTTCTCAGGCCATCAGAGATAGGTGGGTTGACCTGGAGAAACAGAAGGGAAGCCCCTATCTCCACGCCCAGCTTCAAGAATGGGATCCTCAAACAGCGGCGAAACTGCATGTCAATGATAAGGCGCGCATTATCAGAGCTTTGGAGGTTTATGAATCAACGGATACGCCGTTGTCCCAACAGCGCACTTATGGAGAAAGGATCTATCCGACCTTGGAAGATGTAGTCTTCGTGGGGCTGGAGATGGAGCGCGCCGAGATGTATCGGCGCATTGAGGAACGCTGCGACACCATGATTCGCCAAGGGCTTATTGAAGAGGTGGAAGGCCTCCTCCGTCAAGGCTGTTCCTTTACCCTCAAACCCATGCGGAGCATTGGCTATCGCCACGTGGTGGAATATCTGCGCGGCAAAACCACCCAGCAAGAGATGACGCGCCTGTTTAAACGGGATACCCGGCACTTTGCCAAACGCCAGCTTACGTGGTTCAAGAGGGATCCTAGAATCACCTGGCACGATGCGCGATATTTGTCGAATAAACACATACTAAAGGTGTTGGAGAACCCCTTGCACAGTTGAGGATTCTCGTGTACAATAAACTCATAAAGAATATGGATGCGGAGGGAATTTGATGAACACTCAACCGGTCAAACTGCAAGACCTTTTCCTAAATCAAATGCGCAAAGAGAGCATACCGGCAACATTTTATCTTGTAAATGGGTTTCAGCTCAAAGGAATGGTCAAAGGATTTGATAATTTTATCATTATCCTGGATTCGGAAGGAAAGCAGCAAATGATATACAAGCATGCTGTGTCCACGATTTCCCCCATGCGTCCGGTGAACCTCAATCCACCTTCGTCTGAGGAAGATACTTGAGATTGTGAAAAAATTAAATCCTTGCAGGCAAAACCCTTTCAAGCTGTGTGATGAAGTGCTTGAAAGGGTTTTTGTATGTGTGGACAAATACCTGGTACAGCCCGCCGGACTGCACCAGTTTGATGTCAAACTGAGGGAGGCTGTGGAGGGATGACGATTCGATTCACTTTTGATGAAGCTGTACCCTCCGGGATTCCGGAGGAGAGTGGAGCGCTCAAGCAATTGAAGGATTTGGTGGGGCTGCATCCTGTGAAGGCTTTCATCAAAGAAATTCAGGCCATGACCTTGATCCGGGGTCAACGCCTGGAAAAAAACCTGGCGGCCCAACCGCTGGTTCTTCATATGGTGTTTTCGGGAAACCCGGGCTCTGGCAAAAGCACGGTGGCACGCATTATGGCGTCGCTGTTCCTGGAAATGGGTATTCTACACAAAGGACATCTGGTGGAATGTGAACGGGCGGATCTTGTGGGCGAATATGTTGGCCACACGGCTCAAAAGACCCGGGCTATGGTGCATAAAGCCGCCGGGGGGGTGTTGTTTATCGATGAAGCGTATTCTCTAATGCGAGGCGGAGAGAAAGATTTTGGCAAAGAGGCTGTTGATGTTTTGGTCAAGGCTATGGAGGATAGGAGGAACGAGTTTGTTTTGGTTTTGGCGGGATACAAAATTGAAATGGAAGAGTTTCTGCGGAGCAATCCGGGGCTGCGTTCCCGTTTTCCGCTGCATTTAGATTTTCCGGATTATTCGGCCAGGGAGCTGATGCGGATCGCAGATGTTTTTTTGAAACAGCGGGATTATGTTTTTCATCCTTTGGCTCGGGAGGCTTTTGCTAAAATTCTGGAAAAGAAAAGGGGCGAGACCTGTTATGCCGGAAATGCGCGCCTGGTGCGCAACCTTATTGAGCGGTGTATCCGCCGTCAAGCTGTCCGGCTCCTGGCCCAGAGCCGGATAAGGCCGCTGAGCCGTGAGGATTTGACTCTTATTTTGCTTCAGGATTTGGAGGATAAATCAGAGAAAAATATTTTTTGGTAGATATTTTGAAGTTTGGGAACACTTAATGATAAATAAAGAGTGTTGATACATAAGGATAGGAGGAACAAGACCTTGCAAAAAGCAACTTTAATTGGCGTTGTCGGCGGAATAACAGCGGTACTTGCGGGAATGGTCATAAAAGGAGCTCCTTTGGGTGTTTTGCTTAATCCGGCAGCGTTTTTGATCATTATTGCCGGGACGACGGCGGCTTTATTCAATGCGTTCACGTTGGAGAAGTTGAAGAAGTTCCCGGTGTTAATAAAAATGCTTTTTAAGCAGCAACGATTGATGTCAAAGGTGGAGCTGCTAAAGTTCTTTGTAGGATTATCCAAAACCGCAAGGAGTGAGGGTCTTCTGGCATTGGAGGGACCTGTGGGTGAAATCGAGGATCCTTTCTTGAAAAGCGGATTGATGATGGTGATTGATGGTATGGATGTAGAATTTGTTAGAAATGCTCTTGAAACGGATATTGCTGTTATGGAAGAACGTCATCGCGATGGGGCATTGATATTTTCCCAAGGCGGCATGTACGCTCCTACATTAGGTGTTTTGGGCGCGGTGGTAGGTCTTATCGCGGCCTTGGGGAGTTTGGCCGATGTTGAGGTGCTGGGCCATGCAATCGCGGCGGCTTTTGTCGCGACGCTGTTGGGTATTTTTGTGGGATATGTGTTGTGCCATCCTTTTTCCACCAAATTAAAAGTCCTGTCCAAGGAAGAAGTGGCGTTGAAACAGATGATGGTTGAGGGGGCTTTGTTGTTGTTGACAGGCGAATCGCCAACGGCTGTGGAGGCAAAGTTGATTTCGTATATTCCGGTAGGGGACAGGGCTGAGTGGGAGAAAGAAAAACAAGAAGAGTGAGGGTGACATAAGGTTATGTCTAAGCATAAGAAGGTGCATGAGGAAGAACATGCTGATGAAACTTGGCTTGTCCCATATGCGGATATCCTGACGCTTCTGTTGGCGTTGTTTATTGTCCTTTTTGCGTCGTCTCAGATTGACCAGGAAAAGTTTGAAGCTATGGCTAATGCTTTGGGTTTGGCAATCGGTGGAATCAGTGTTTTTGAAGAGAGTCCTCGTCCGGAAACAGAAGAAACGAATCCCTCTGAAAGTGAGTATCAGATGGAACAGGACGAACTGCTCTTAACAAAACGCCAGATGGATGCCTATATAGAGGCCAACGGTCTGGAAAACCAATTAACTACCGAGCTGAGCGAAGATGGGCTGATGATCCGCATCAAGGAAACGGTGTTGTTTCCGCCGGGCAGCGCCGACTTGAATGAGCATTCACGTATCCTGGCCAGTCAGATTGCCGCCATGCTCATACCGATTTCCCAGCAAGTCACCATATCGGGACATACGGACAATTCCCCAATTAACACCAGGGAATTTCCGTCTAACTGGGAACTCAGTTCCCGCAGGGCAGTAAATTTTGCCCGTCTTATTTTGAATGAGGGGAGTTTGCACCCGGAAAGACCTTTGTTACCACAAAGATTCCGTGCCGTTGGCTGGAGTGAATATCATCCGGTTCAGACTAACGAAACCGCTGAGGGCAGGGACGCTAACAGGAGAGTAGAAGTTCTGATTATGCGCAGTTATAGGCTATAAGGCATTTTCTTTGGCATGTTGCAGAGCGCTGCCAATAAAATCCCTAAAGAGGGGATGGGGCCGGTTGGGGCGGGATAAAAATTCCGGATGGAACTGGACGCCGACGAACCAGGGATGGACCTGTGAAGGGAGCTCGATAATTTCCACCAGGCCGGTTTCCGGTTGGGTTCCGGCAACAATGAGACCGGCTTCTGTCAAAGGAGCCAGATATTCTGTATTCAGCTCATAGTGGTTCCGATGTCTTTCGCGAATGGTCTCGGCGTTGTAGGCGGTTTGGGCATGGGTTTCGGGCGCCAAGGAACACGTGTATCCGCCCCGGCGCATTTCTGTTTGTCTGTGTGGGGGTATTTCCTCCTGTTCGGATATCTCAAGGGGCAGAGTGTTGATAATGGGGTAGGGTGTGGCTGGGTCTGCGGCTATGGTGTTGGCGTTTTCCAATCCGGCCAGATGGCGTGCGATTTCTACGGCGGCCATTTGCATGCCCAGACAAACTCCCAGGTAGGGAATCTTGCGGATCCGCGCGTATTCGACGACACGGATATTATTGTCTACATTGCGCAGCCCTGTGTCGGATCCGGGTAAAATAATGCCGCTGATGCCTTGCAGGCTTTCATCGATGTTGTCTTCTGAGAGCTCGTCTACGGAGACCCACATAATTTTGATTTGGGTGCGATGAAAGAGGCCGCCATGGGTGAGGGCCTCGGCAAGGCTCAGATAGGCATCATGGAGCTTGACATATTTTCCAACAAGGGCGATGGTAATTTCCTGGCGCGGATGCAGATGGTGTGTGATGATATTTTCCCACTCGGTCAGATCGGGAGGCGGCACGTCAATGCCCAGGTCTTCGCAGACGAGGGCGCCCAGTCCTGCGTTTTCTAACATGATGGGAACTTCGTAGAGAGAGTGGCAGTGAGTGTTGGCGATGATATGGTCGAGTTTGATATTGCAAAACATAGCGATTTTGGAGCGGTCTGTACGCGGAATGGGGCGTTCACAGCGGCAGATGACAAAATCCGGCTGAATTCCCATGCCTTGAAGTTCTTTGACGGAATGCTGGGTGGGTTTGGTTTTGGTTTCACCTGTGGATTCCAGGAAGGGAACCAAGGTTACATGGATATATAGACACTCGTGGGCCGAGGTTTCTAAGCGCATTTGCCGAATAGCCTCTAGAAAAGGCTGACTTTCGATGTCGCCAACTGTACCGCCGATTTCGGTGATGACAATGTCGTTGCCGTTTGCGGCCTGCAGAATCCGCTGTTTGATCTCATCGGTGATATGGGGCACGACTTGAACTGTGGTGCCGCCATAGTCGCCGGCCCGTTCTTTGTTGATGACGGAGAGGTAGACTTTGCCTGAGGTTACGCTGGATTTCTCACTCAGTGTTTCATCAATAAAACGTTCATAATGGCCAAGATCGAGATCTGTTTCCGCACCATCGTCTGTGACGAAGACTTCGCCGTGCTGAAAAGGGTTCATCATACCAGGGTCAACGTTTAAGTAAGGGTCAAACTTCTGAATGGCGACTTTTAAGCCTCGGGCTTTGAGTAAGCGGCCCAGAGACGCGGCTGTGATTCCCTTGCCAAGGGAAGAGACAACGCCGCCGGTAACAAAAATGTGCTTTGCCATCATGTCCTCCTGTTTCCACTAAGTGTAGAGGGTAAGTCCACAGTTCATTATAAATGTCCCGGGCATACATGGCAAGTACATCCTCAAACCTAAAATATGAGCTGAAGTGTTGATTTATTATCTAGATTTTCAAATAATTCCATTAATTATTAAGTGAAAATATGAGAAGGATTTTTGCCGAAAGGACAGAATAAAAGCGAAATAGGGAAAAGGTTATTTACGTATTTTTGTTTACATTTCATGAGAGAGCATCCATGAGTCATGGAAAGAGTATTCGTTTTGGAGGGGAAGGATTGTGAGTAAGTTTCTGTTACGCGTATTGGCAATTGCGTATTTCGCTATATTTGCAGCTTGCATTTTAATGTCGGCTGGATTTTTGGAAATGATCCCTTTGTACCAGATGTATTGTAATGCTGTTCAAGAGAAAGTTTTTATTGGTCCCCTCGTCGCTTTGCTCTTAGGTTTGGCGTGCTGGGTAGCAGCTGGGGCGTCGCTGCGGGGAGCGGATGCGGAAGAAGATGAGGGCCGCGAAGAGGATTCCTATGAGAGTATGGATTTACATGAGGATCTGTTCACGGAAGAACAAACTCGGGTGATAGAAGGATTTTTGCCGGATGTAGTAGACATCTTGGAAGAAGCTCGGGTAGCAGCTTTGGCAGAGGCTCCGGTGATGATCCGTGCAGAGCTGACAAAACAGGAAGAAGTTCAACCAGAAGAACCAGAAGAACCAGAAGAGCTAGAAGAACTAGAAGAGATAGAAAAACTAGAAGAACAAGAAGGACAAGAACAAGAAGAACTTATAGAACAAGAATATCAGAAAGAATTGATGGTATCCATAGAGCCGCAAGAAGTGATAGAACCAGCCGAACCGGCAGAACCGGCAGAATTACAAGAATTGACAGAATCAGCAGAACCGGTCGAACCGGCAGAACCGGCAGAATTACAAGAGTTGACAGAACCGGCAGAACCGGCAGAACCGGCAGAATTACAAGAGCTGACAGAATCAGCAGAACCGGCAGAAACGGCAGAATTGCAGAAGCTGATAGAACCAGAAGAACCAGAAGAACCGGCCGAATTACACGAACTGATAGAATCAGAAGAAATGATAGAACTGGAATCTGAAGAATTAGAAGAGGTGCCGGAACCCATGGCACAGGAAGATGTGACAGAGGCAACAGAATCAGAGGAAGTGCCGGAGTTAGAATCAACAGAGCCGCCAGGAGGAATAGAATCGGAACCGGCAGCGATAAAGCCAGAAAGAGCAGGAGTTCCTCTTGTTATTTCTTGGTTTAAAGATGTGTACAAACGGGCTGTTGGTTTCAAAAAAAAGAAAGAGGTCGGAACCGGTGTTTCTGTAGAAGAAGGAGTTAGGCCACAAGAGTCGGCGCCGGAAGATTTTGTTATACCCCAAGGGGAGTTGCTGGGACTGGAAGATCTGGTGGGACAAGAATGGGTTACACAAGAAGAGTCAGCACAACAAGGGCTGATAGAAAGAGAAGTAGAACAAGAAGGATTGATGGAACAGGAAAAACAGGAAGGTGAACAACCTCAGCTTGAAGACCTTGATCAACCTCAGCTTGAGGAAGACCTTGATCAACATGGATGTGCAAAGTGGGAAGAACTGATAGATCAACAAGACCTGATAAAATCGGCGGAACCGACAGAGCCGCAAGAAGTGGTGGAACCAACAGAGCCGCAAGAAGTGGTGGAACCAACAGAGCCGCAAGAAGTGGCGGAACCGACAGAGCCGCAAGAAGTGGCGGAACCGACAGAGCCGCAAGAAGTGGAGCTGACAGTAGAAGAAGTCCGCGTTTTTCCTCGGCCTAAATCTCCGCACAAGCGAACCGCTGCTGCTTTTAAAGGAAAGAAGCAAGAAGCCAGGGTCAATGTTGTTATGGGAGAAAAAATCGCCCCGACTTTGTATAAAGCAGCTGCACGGGGATTTACCCAAACAGGGACGGTGGCGGCGAAGGCAGCGACTGCGATTGGCAAAGGCCTATATCGAACCATAGGAACGATATCTCTGAACTTATTTATGATTTGCGATAAGCCTGTAGAGTCTTTGATGGAAGACGCTAAGCCTGATTCACAGATGATTTTGAGTTCATCCCCCAAGTCAGCGGCTCTTTTGGATGAGGGTGCAGGACATCAGGAAGAGGCCGATGGGAATATGAAGGAGATGAAGCAGGAGAATATTCCTGTGGAGAATGCTTTCATAGAGGAGCAGGATAGGATTCTAGCCGGTGGGGATGACTTGGTAAAGAATCAGAAGGTACTTGCGCGGGTTAAAGGAAGATGGAATGAAATATGGATGGATAACCCTATGGAAGCACCTAAGAAAAATACGGACGAAGAGTTGATGGTCAAGTCAGTTGCTGAGAGCTCAAAAAAATCCTCATGAAGAAAATCCTTATAAGTCTCATAGGTCTGATTCTTCCTTGTCTGCTATTGGGGGTGTGGCTTCTGGCTGATCGTGCTCATTGGATAGACCCGTCTCTATTTCCAAGCCCTCAAGGGGTGTGGCGAATGATTCGGGAGATGTGGGCGGACGGGAGTCTGGGCAGGCATGTGTCGGCAAGTTTTTTTCGTTTGATATGGGGTTTTGCGCTGGCGCTGAGCGTGGCGGCGCCGTTGGGGTTTTTTGTGGGGCAGAGTAAAGTGCTGCGCCGGCTGCTGATGCCGACGTTGGCGTTTTTTCAACAGATTCCGCCGATTGCGTGGATTCCGTTTTTTATTATCTGGATGGGATTCGATGAAATGACAAAGGTTTCTGTGATTGCGTATTCGGCTTTTGTTCCTCTTTTTTTGAATACGGTTCAGGGGGTGCAAAGTCTCGATCCTCTTCTGCAAGAGACGGCCCATGCCTTCAAACTGTCTTGGTGGCAAAGGGTGTGGTGGGCTCATCTGCCGTCGGCGGCGGGTCCGTTGTTTGTGGGGATCCGTTTGGGCCTGAGCAATTCTTGGCGGGCTCTGGTGGGGGCGGAGCTGATTGCAGCGTCTTCGGGGATGGGGGCTCTGATTGCGGAGGGACGGCAGTTTTCTCAGCCGGCTAAGATTGTTATGGGTATTTTTATGATTGGACTGGCGGGGGCGTTGCTGGATATGTTGCTGCGCCGCTTGGAGAGATATTTAGTGCCCTGGCAGGGATCAGAATAGAAGGGGACTTTTTCAGCTGCGTGCTGCAGGGCTACAAGGGATAATGTCCAAGCTGTTGAGGGTAGTCCCTCTTGTTCTTCGAGTCTGGAGGTTGGTTATGGCGTTATTGAGTGTGGATGTTCGTCACATGGGCAAAAGTTATGGGGAGAGGTCCAGGGGGATCGAGGGGCGTGAGGTGCTGCGTGATATTTCCTTTACCTGTGATCGGGGGGCTTTTGTGTCACTTGTTGGGGCCAGTGGGTGTGGCAAAACCACGCTGCTGCGATGTTTGGCTGGTTTGGAAGATGTGAGTGAGGGTGAAATATGGGTGGAGGGATTCCCGGTGTGCGGGGCTGATTACACCCGGGCGGTGGTGTTTCAGGAACCGCGCCTCTTTCCATGGCTGACTGTGGGGAACAATGTGGCTTTGGGGTTGAGGGGGCATAAGCCGCGGAAGACCCGTGGGGAGATCCGTGATCTTGTGGCTGAAAAGCTTGATTTTATCGGCTTGGCTGACTATACTAAGGCTTATCCCCGTTCCCTGTCGGGGGGGATGGCGCAGAGGGTGGCCCTGGCGCGGGCCTTGGCCTTTCAAGCGCCTGTTATGCTGTTGGATGAGCCGTTTTCGTCTTTGGATATTCGTACTCGGGGCAAACTGCAGGAGGAGGTACTTCTGCTTTGGCGGAGGACGGGGAAAACGATTTTATGGGTTACCCATGATATTGGGGAAGCCGTGATGTTTAGCCAGCGTATTTTGGTTCTGGGCGGTTCCGTGGCGCCAACCACACGTGAACCGTCCCGGATCTTGCGTGAGCTGGAGGTGGATCTTCCTTATCCTCGAGATCCTGATGGGTCTGAGTTTATTCAGCTGCGGAAAGAGATTAGTGCTGAGATCCGGGGGAGTGATTGATATGCTGATTGAAACGGAGCAAGTGTATGGATTTCTATCAAAACCAGGGGACACTAAACACAAGGCAGTTAAAATATGGACATAAAAGTTAATGGCGTGACTCTGCACTATAAAAATATCGGACAAGGGCAGCCCATGCTGTTATTGCATGGCAACGGAGAAACACATCACATATTTGATAAACTGACGGAGAAATTAGCAAAGGCCTATACTGTTTATGCCATAGACAGCAGGGGACATGGCGAGAGCAGCAAAGTCAGGCACTTAAGCTATCATGATATGGCAGAAGATATTGCAGGTGTCATTGAACAGCTTGGCATTGCGAAGCCTTGCCTCTATGGGTTTAGCGACGGAGGCATTATAGGACTTTTGCTGGCCTCGAAATACCCCCATCTCTTATCCAAATTGATCATTAGCGGCGCGAATACAAATCCCCATGCTATCAAAACCTTTTGGAGATACTTTATTAG
The DNA here is from genome assembly GCA_009782825.1 of Peptococcaceae bacterium. Taxonomy (GTDB): domain Bacteria; phylum Bacillota; class Desulfitobacteriia; order Desulfitobacteriales; family Syntrophobotulaceae; genus WRJI01. Next base: position 6,565 of record WRII01000053.1, on the reverse strand, counting down.
AATCTCTTCTTTCTTTGTGAAAAATCCCCGGATCAGGTTGATGTTAAGCGAACCCCATATTACACAAGAAGACTTAAATAAAATCACAATACCTGTATTGGTTTTGGCGGGACAAAGAGATATGATTTACTTGGAAGACACCAGATTGATCGCTGAGAATATTGCCAATTCGACTCTGACCATTTTAGAGAAAGAAACTCATAGTAGTTATGTGTATAATAATGATAAATTGCTTTCGGCAATAAAAGAATTCATAGGATTTATTCCGCGGTAATAAACACCCGTAACATCATTAGCGTCAGAGCGTAGTAGCGTTTTGCGCAAGTATGTATTATAATCGTACCTAAAGGACTGTGAGAGGAGTACATAACGGGTGAGCATCTATATAACCCTGAAAGAAACCATCCAACAAGAGGTGACAGCGGCTCTGGAACGTGCACGGGAGAAGGGTTCTCTCGCCTTCAAGGAGATGCCTTCTTTTATCCTGGAAAAACCCCGGGAAGCCCAGCATGGGGATTTGGCCACGAACGCAGCCATGGTATTGGCAAAAGAAGCAAGGAAAGCGCCGAGGGTGATCGCGGATATTTTGCTTGAGGAATTAAGAAATCTTCATGAAATGTCGGCAGAAGGGACATGGATTGAACAGACAGAGATTGCCGGCCCGGGGTTTGTGAACTTCCGACTCAAAAAGGACTGGCTTTTCGAGGTGGCGCCTGAGATTTTACAGGAGGGAGATTGTTACGGATCTGTGGATGTGGGGCATGGGGAAAAGGTTCTGGTGGAATTTGTCAGCGCCAACCCGACGGGGCTGCCTCATATGGGCAATGCCCGGGGGGCGGCATTAGGGGACAGCTTGGCAACACTCCTCCATATGGCGGGATATGAGGTGGATCGGGAGTTTTACATCAACGATGCCGGAAACCAGATTGAGAAGTTGGCGGATTCGCTGGAAGCCCGGTATTTCCAGGCCGTGGGCCGGGATGTGGAATTTCCGGAGGACGGTTATCAGGGGCAGGATCTGATTGATAAGGTGACGGAGATGGTTGCGGATGTGGGCGATACCTATGTGACATGGGAGGCGGCGGCACGGCGCAGCGCGCTGACAGAGAGGGTACTGGAGCTGAATATTGCGGATATGCGTGAGACCTTGAAGGGGTTTGGCGTGGAATTTGACCGTTGGTTCAGCGAAAAATCTCTGCACGAGTCGGGAAAGATTCAAGAAACCCTGGACGTCTTGGCTGAGAAGGGCTGCCTCTATGAGAAAGAGGGGGCGCTGTGGCTCAAGTCTACAGCATGGGGTGATGAAAAGGATGAAGTGGTGGTGCGGGCGAATGGCATTCCCACATATTTTGCGGCGGATATCGCGTATCACGCTGATAAATTCGCCCGGGGATATACTCAGTTGGTTGATGTCTGGGGGGCGGATCACCATGGTCATGTGGCGCGCATGAAGGGGGCGATGCAGGCCTTGGGTTATGACGCCGAACAGCTTAAGATTATTCTGATGCAGCTGGTTTTTTTGTTGGAGAATGATGATATTCAAAAAATGTCCAAAAGGCTCGGGCAATATGTGACGCTGCAGGAGCTTCTGAATGAAGTGGGCTCTGATGTGGCCAGACTTTTCTTTGTGATGCGCGCCCCGGATTCGATGGTGGAATTTGATCTGGAGCTGGCCAAGAAGGAGTTGAATATAAATCCTGTCTGGTATGTTCAATATGCGTGTGCACGTACAGCCAGTATTTTGCGGAATGCGAAGGAACGTTTTGAGGATGTGCCGGCAGGTGACGCGCAGTGGGAGCTTCTTGTGGGATCCAAAGAGACGGCTCTCATACAGAAACTGGCGGAACTGCCCCTGGAGGTGAGTGTGGCGGCTCGCCTGATGGAACCTCATCATCTGGCCTATTATGCGTTGGATTTGGCATCTTTGTATCATACGTTTGATGAAGAGCATCGTGTGTTGGTTCAGGAGGAGGGTCTGCGCAGGGCCAGACTGGGGCTTGTGCAGGCGACGCGGCAGGTTTTGGTCAATGTGTTGAGGGTGTTGGGGGTCAGTGCGCCGGAACGGATGTGACTTTGTGGGTGATAACTGGGAGGTTGGAATGGAATACAAGGTATGCTGGCTCAGCGATGAGGCTGAGCATAAGGAGAAATTTAACGCTTTTGTGGCGGAGCACCCTAAGGGTCATTGTATGCAGCTTTGGGAGTGGGGAGATATCAAGGGGCGTACGGGATGGAAGCCTTGGCGATTGCTTGTTGAGGTGATCGACAGCCCTTTATCAACTGTTGCGGCGATGACAATGCTGGAGCGGCGGCTGCCTGTGGTGGGGGCGCCGATCTTTTACGCGCCTCGGGGGCCGGTGGCGGATATTCATGATGCTAAACTGCTGAACATGATTTGGGCGGCGGTTCGCGCTAAGGCTGAGGAGAGGGGGGCCATCCTTTTTAAGGTTGATCCGGATGTGCCGTCGGAGGACACGGAATTCACGGGACTCCTCAAGAAGGCGGGGTTCAAGTTTTTGGAAACGGGGAAGAATTTTGAAGGGATTCAGCCGCGCTATGTTTTTCGTTTGGATATCCGGCCGTCGGAGGAGGAGCTTCTTAAGGCTATGCATCAAAAGACGCGCTACAATGTCCGGCTGGCGCAAAAGAAGGGGGTTACCATCCGCCGCGGCGCCCGGGAGGATTTGCCTGCTTTTTATGAGGTGTTGAAGGAGACGACGGAGAGGGATAATTTTTTGGTGCGGTCTTTAGCGTATTTTGAGGATATGTATGACACGTTAGCGCCGGGAGGGTTTGCTGAGCTTTTTATTGGGGAATATGACGGTAAGGTTGTGGCGGGGACTTTTGCCATGCGTACAGGAGAGAAGGTGTGGTATGTTTATGGGGCGTCGTCGAATTCTTACCGCAATGTGATGCCTAATTATTTGATTCAGTGGGAGATGATCCGCTGGGCGAAGGAGTTGGGGTGTACGCTTTATGATTTTCGGGGGGTTTCGGGAGATTTGAGCGAGGATAACCCGTTGTATGGGCTCTATAAGTTTAAAAAGGGTTTCAATGGGGTGTTTACGGAGTTCATGGGGGAATGGGATCTTGTTTACCGGCCGGTCATGTATAGGATGTGGCGGCTGGGGGAGAAGGTGTATTCGGGAGGCGTGAAGAACTTTTTGGCGAAGCTGCGGGGTCGCGGTGGCAGTTGAGAGGTCTTAAGATTAGGAACAAACCAATTTAGTGCAAGAACAGAAACGCAAGGCGTTTGAGGAATTGGCGAAATGATAACACTAATTGATAGCCGTCAACTTTATGACCATCTGGAAAGAGATTTTGTTAAACCAGAGATTATAGATATGTGGTTTCCTTACATGAAGGATATTGCAGCTTATGTATGTCCAAATTTCAGGGAACGCAGTATAGGATTGGTGTGTGATTTCACACAGAGGATTTCGAAAGTTTATACTGCGGTGTTTCCTTCCCAATATGTTCTGCAAAAGATTATTAATGACCAGATCACTCAAGGGATGCTTTTCGTCCATCATCCTTCCATATGGGATCTTAAGACGGCGGGAGGGTTCTGTCAAATGGATCCTGCTCTTCTTGATCAATTTAAGGAAAGACAGATTTCGATATACACCCTTCACCTCCCGCTGGATCATTATGGCATGTATTCAACGAGTAAGACCTTGGCGGATGCTCTGGGCTTTGTGATTGAAAAACCTTTCGCGGAATTCTGCGGTGCGGTTTGCGGTGTGATTGGGACAGCGAACTGCAAGGATGTTGAGGAATTGAACAAGAGATACTCGCGAATTTTAGGCCATGAGACGCGGCTTTATCAATATGGACAGAGTGATCTCAAAAATGGCAGGGTTGCTGTTTGCGCCGGAGGAGGCTATCAAGAGTGGGTGCTTAAGGAGTTGATTGACAATGATCTCAATGTTCTGATAACGGGGATTACGGTTCAAAATGAGTTCACTTATGAATCCCATCACTTTGCGGAAGAGTACAAAATCAATATCTTGGGTGGCACGCATTACTCTACGGAAAAATTTGCGTGTATGGCCATGTGCGGTTATTTCCAAAATCTTGGCATACAAGCGGAGTTTATTGAAGATGTTCCTTGTTATGAGGATTTATAAGTCTCTTAAAAGAAAGAGGGAGAGGCATGAGTGATTTTTCTCAGGAGTTGCCGCGGGCTTGGGTGGAAGTAGATATGAAGGCGGTGCGGCAAAATTATGATCAGGTGATGGTTTTGAAGTCCCCCCATGCCCGCTGTATGGCGGTGGTGAAGGCGGATGGATATGGCTTGGGTTCTGAGATTTTGGCAAAAACGCTGGCCCAGGCGGGGTGTGACGCTTTTGCTGTGACCACAGTGGAACAGGGTGTTGGATTGCGCCGCAGGGGTGTTGACGGACTCATCTTGGTTCTGGGGCCGGCTTTGTCTCATGAGTGGGGGGATGCTGTCGAGCACGATCTGACGCTGACTGTGTCCAGAGGGGCTGCTCTTGAGGAGCTGGAGAAGTTCTGTGCGGCGCATGGGAGGTCTGTGGACATTCATCTGGAAATTGAAACGGGGATGGGGCGGACGGGCTTTTCGCTGCAGGATTTGCGTGAGGCGTCGGCGGTTTTGTCGGAGCTGAGTCATGTGAAGGTGGCGGGGGTGTATACCCATTTTGCTCAGGCGATGCTCAAAAAAGGGCGGGCCTATACTCTGAGGCAATTTGAGCGGTTTTGTGAAGGGGTGGATTTTCTCAAAGGGAGCGGAATTTCTCCGGGGATTTGTCATGTTTGCAACAGTGCGGCTTTTTTGGCGTTTCCGGAGTTTCATTTGGACATGGTGCGCATTGGCACTTTGCTGATTGGGCATCTGCCTGCGCCTCATTTGGGTGAGTATGTGAAGCTGACGGATCCTTGGTCGGCGAAAGCGCGGGTGTTGCAGGTTAAGCGCGTGCCATCGGGTACATATGTGGGATATCAGAGTTTGTACAAGACTCGCGGCGAGACTCAGCTGGCAGTGATTGGTCTTGGTTATGCCGATGGGTTTAATGTGGAGCCTAAAATGGCGCCTCAAGGCTGGGTGGATCTGGCTAAGATTATTGTCAAAAATCTGTGCGCTTTGCTGGGTATTTCCCTGCGCGGGAGTACGGAGGCCGCTTCTGTGGAGGGGCGCCCTGTGCGTGTGGCGGGCAAGGTGGGGATGGAGCTTACTGTTTTGGATGTGGGGCTTGAGGCTTGTACGGTAGGGCAGGTTGTCACAGTTCCGCTGCGCCGCACTGTTGCCAGCGCCCGCCTGGAGCGGGTGTATGTTGAGGAAGGGTATAGGGTGCTGATCCGGCAGGTGCGGGAGCATTGGGAAGATGGGGAGAGCGGAGAGGGGATTTATGGGGATTCATGACAAGGCGGCCGCATTTGCTTCCTTAACTCCAGATTAAGCCCCTCGCTATGCGCGGGAGAACGGAATGAGCAAAAGCGATAGAGCGGATATGAAAAACCTCCTAATCTGATATAATGACAAAGGTTTCGCAAGCCAAAGTCATACAAAGAAGGAGGGTGCCCCAAATGGACAATACCAGTCTAGCACATACGAAGTGGAATGGTATATACCATATCGTATTTATACCAAAATATCGGAGAAAGGAGATGTATGGAGAGAAGCGGGTTGCAGTTCGGGAGATACTCAAAAAGTTGTGTGAGTATAAGAACGTGGAGATAGTGGCGGGCAATGTGTGTATCGATCATGTGCACCTATGCGTCAAGATACCACCGAAGATCAGTGTATCCGGCTTTATGGAATACTTGAAAGGCAAGAGCGCCTTGATGGTGTTTGACCGATTTCCAGAGTACAAGCGAAAAGGAGGAGATCGGCACTTCTGGGCACGAGGATATTATGTTGATACAGTAGGCAGGAATGAGGAACAAATAAAAAGTATATCGCAGATCAGGAAGAAAGCGACAAGCTGGAAGATAGATGACCAAGAGTCATGGCCATTGATTGGAGGAATAAAAAAGATGGGCAACAAAAGATTCCATGTTATAATTGTTTCAGGATGATTTGTTATGCTCAACATTGTGAGATTACAGTACTGATCTGCCGTGATGAGAATGATAAGGAACCTTATGACATGGAGGGTAAGTGTAATCCACCACTAAAAGATAGTTATGAACGATTCCAGGATGATTTCCCTTAATATTATCAAAGGAGGCTGTTTCAATGAATGCATTGCTATTCAATCATAACAATTGTTTTGGGGATTTGAGTGTTCCGTCAGACTATAGATGGGACATGAAAATAGATGACAAATATTCCGTTGACGATATTGAAGATGATCGGCTTTTTGAGGCTATTTCAAAGTCGGGGCAAAAGGTCACTTTGGCATGTGCTCTCATAGTATTTGAAGGCATTGTACTGCGAGTTGCTAAAGACAATGATTTGTTGGATATGCCTCAATGGTTGATTCCACTGCAAATAGTATTGTTACAAACGGAATCCTTCCCTGATAGAACCCATAATGTCGCCAGTAATTGGTAATCTCAGAGAAATTCGTACGGATTTTCATATAGTAACGCTGGTAAT
>WRII01000052.1 GCA_009782825.1 Peptococcaceae bacterium | reverse complement strand
TGCGCTGCGTTCAAACAGTCGAATTTTGCCGCGCCGTCGCTAAGAATCGCATCAATCCTTCCGCAAAGTCGCTGCTTATAAATGTTCGCCCGCTCTGTGTGGCCTCCATACGCAAGCCCAATAGGTTTATTCCATATATTGCTACAACAATTAATTGGTGCGCCCTTCTCTTCAATCAAAGCCAGCTGTATCCACACTCCCAAATAGCCTGGCACTACGCCCTGACAAATACGCCCTAGCAAATACGCCCTAGCAAATACGAGGCAGCCCCTCACCATAAAGCACATCAACTACCCGCATACCTCCCAAGGACGTCCGCAGAAACACACCCGGCTCCCCCAGGCTGCGCGGTTCTACTGTACCAATAACAGCCGCCTGCCGGCCCAGTTCATCCCGGCGCAGCACCTTTAAGGCCTGGGCCGTGTCATCACATTCCACAACACAGACAAACTTCCCTTCGTTCGCCATATAAAGCGGATCCAACCCCAAAAGTCCGCAGAGAGCCGCCACATCCTCATCTACAGGAATGGCTGTCTCTTCCAACTGAATACACAGATCCTCCCGCAGGAATTCATTGAGCACAGTAGCCAAGCCCCCACGGGTGATATCCCGCATCAGTTTCACCCGAATTCCCTCTTGCAGCAACGCCCTCACCATGCTCCCAAGCCCGGCACAGTCACTGGCGATTGTATTGTCAATGCCCAGCCTCTGAGACAGAATACAAGCATGATGATTCCCCAACGCGCCGCTGACCAAAACAGCATCTCCGTCCCGCAGATGTTCACGGCCCAAAAGTTTTTCTACAGAAACACCCTCAAACACACGGGATCCTAACCCGCTGGTACAAATATAGAGTCCTCCCGATCCCGATCCTTTGTCTACCACTTTGGTATCCCCTGTCACAATGGCCACACCCTGCCGGGCAGCCTCCCGGGCCATAGACTCCGCCACATATTCCAGAGTAGAAAAATCCAACCCCTCTTCAATAATGAAACCCGCCGTTAAGTAAAGCGGCTTCGCCCCCATCATCCACAAATCATTGACAGTCCCGCACACCGCCAGCTTCCCAATATCGCCCCCCGGAAAGACCAGCGGCGTAATAACATAGGAATCCGTGGTCAGGGCAATACCCCCCTCCGGGCGCGCCAGCACAGCGGAATCCTCCAAACGATCCAGAATCGGATTGGAAAAACGCGCGGAAAAGAGCTCCGCAATTAAGTCCCGTGTTGCGCTGCCCCCGCTGCCATGAGCCAGTGTGATTTTTCCTTGAGAATTAATTTTCATAAGACACGCTGCACCCTCCCCTGATGCCGGAACCATATCCCGCAGCTTCCTTCCTCAGAGACCATGCATGGGCCCTGGGGATTTTGAGGTGTACACCCCTTGGCAAACCGAGGACATTCATCAGGATTCAGACGGCCAATGATAACTTCAGCGCATCGGCACCCTTGGTTTTGGGGCTGAGTCATATCCTCCCGAATACCAAAAGAACCGCCGTCAAAATCCCTGTACTCCTCCTTGAGATAATACCCCGACCCCTCAATATCTCCCAATCCTCTCCACGCCGCTGTCCCCGGCTCAAAAACTCTGTCAATAATCCGGCGGGCTTTCACATTTCCCTCCGGCTTGACGGCTGACCGATAATAATTATGAACCTCCGCCTTCCCGTTCTGAACCTGGCGGAGCAGACCATAAACAGCCGCAAGGATCTGTTCGGCGCTAAACCCCGCCACAGCAAAAGGCTTATGATACTCCTTGGCCAGCGGGGCATAGACCTGAGACCCTATAATAGCGCTGACATGTCCCGGCGCGAGAAAACCGGAAATCCCCGTCTCATTCTGACAGATAAACTCCAGGGCCGGCATCAGTCTTTTCAAGGCCGTTACCAGCTTGATATTTTTCAAGTTCAGGCGCCTGACCTCGTCCAAAAGCAAAGCATACGCAGGAATTGTCGTTTCAAACCCCACCGCCGCCAGCACAAAAACCCGATCCGGATGGTTTTGCGCCTTTTCCAGAACTTCATGGGGCCCATAGATGATTTCCACCTGAGCTCCGGAAGCCTGAGCCAGACTCAAAGATTCCCCCTTGGAACCGGGCACCTTAAGCATATCCCCAAAAGACAAGACGACACATCCCGGCTTTTTAGCCCATGTCAACACCCGGTCAATATAAAGAGCCGGAGTCACACAGACAGGACACCCCGGACCGGCAATCAACCGGATTTGACTGCTGACCAAATCACGAATACCATGCCGGAATATGCTCGACGTATGAGTTCCACAGATCTCCATGAAGCGCAGCGGCTCTCCCTCATATCCCCGCAACTGTGCCACAACATCCTGTATCTGCGCCGGTTGTTTCATGATTAGGCATCCTCCCCGCCGCGAAACAAGGGGAAAACCTGCCCATTCTCTCCGTTCTCCCCGCCGGCCTCGTCTTCCGCATAAGCCCCTTCGAGTTCGGCAAGAAGCGCCATCACATCTTCAGCCTCTTCGAGCGTGACAACCTCAATGGCGTTCCCGGCGTGGATGAGGACATAATCCCCCACTTTTGCGTCCACAGCCCCCAAGGTCACATCAACTTTATTGCCTTGAAAATCGACTGTCCCAAAAAATCCTAACTCATCAACCTCAATGAGCTTTCCTGGTAAAGCTATACACACGTTTTTTCCCCTCTTTAACTTAAAATTGTGCCGCCACATGGCGGCACGAATAATTTCAATTTCTCATATCTTATCACAGCTTGGTTTTTTTGCAAAAGGTAAAATTTATCTGGTCACGTTCCTGCCATGGGCTGCGACAGTTGACTTCATCACCAAATTATCATATTATATAATCATGATTTACTAAATCATGATTATATAATATGAGGTAATCCCTATGTTTATAGGCAGAGAAACCGAGTTAAAAAGATTAAATGAGCGCTATAACAGTGGTGAATTTGAATGTGTCACAATTTATGGCCGCCGGCGTATTGGGAAAACAGAACTTATCAAAGAATTTATCAAAGACAAGAAAGCCATCTTTTTCACGGCCCTTGAGGATGAATATGAGGCCAATCTTGCTGCCCTTTCCCGGGCTGTATTTGAAACCCTAAACGACATCAAAGTAGACGTTTCCTTCAATTCCATTGATGATATCTTTCAACACATATATGAAGCCGCTCAACAGGAACATCTCGTTTTCGTGATTGACGAATATCCCTATTTGGCCCAGAGCAAAAAATCCGTTTCTTCGATTCTCCAGCGGGATATTGACCATAAATTTCAAAATACCACCCTATTTCTTATCCTCTGCGGCTCTTCAATGTCCTTTATGGAAAAACAAGTGATGGGGTATCAGAGTCCTTTATATGGGCGCCGAACAGGACAATATAGGCTCCTGCCCTTTGACTATGAAACGGCAAAGAAATTCCACAGCACCTTCACTCCTGAGGAAAGTGCGGTTATCTATGGCATAACAGGCGGCATCCCGAAATACCTTGCGTTGTTCAAGGATCACTGTTCGCTCCGAGATAATATAATCAACACTTATTTCCGAGCGGACAGCATGCTTTTTGAAGAACCCTCCAATTTATTAAAGCAAGAGTTAAGAGAACCCGCCGTCTATAATTCTATCATAACAGCCATCGCCACAGGATCGTCGAAATTAAATGAAATCGCCACAACTGTGAAAATGCAGACAGGGGCTTGTTTTACTTATATAGACGCTTTGATGAGCCTGGGAATCGTCAGACGGGAGCTGCCCGTTCTCGCAAAACCCACCAGTAAAAACAGCATTTATCGCCTCAATGATGGTATGTTCCGATTTTGGTATAGATTTGTTTATAGGAACCTTTCCAAGGTCCAATTGGACAAAGGAGAAGAAATCTATAATCGCATCCAAGAACAGCTCCCGGCCTTTATGGGGGAAACCTTTGAGGATATATGCCATCACTACATGCATCGGGAAAATAACAAAGGCCGTCTCCCTATACAGTTTCAAGAAATTGGACGTTGGTGGGGAACCAATCCCCTTATGAAAACCCAACAAGAACTTGATATATTAGCCGTGGACGACAGGGAAGAGCAGGCTATCTTTGCGGAATGCAAATGGACGAATCAGCCGATGCCGGAAAGCGTTGTGGAGAGTCTGATCGAAAAAGCCAGGATGTTCAAGAATTACCGCAGGAAATACTATTACTTCTTTTCTAAGAACGGCTTTACTGAGGCTTGCCAAAAGAAAAGCCTTGATGAGACGATTCGGTTGATTGAGTTCAAGGATATGTTTTAACCTCCGTACCACCACTCGCCAAGTTTTCCAAGTACTTCGCAGCACCATCAAACCCTTCCCCCGTTTTCGCATTGACCTCAAACACAGCCGCATCCTTATTCAACGCCTGAACCCCTTTAAAAAAGAACGCCTCATCAAAATCCACATAGGCCTTCAGATCAATCTTCGTCAGCAAAATCATATCCGCCTTTTCAAAAGCCAGCGGGTATTTATATGGTTTATCACTTCCCTCGGCCACGGAACACACCAGCAGCTTAATATGCTCACCAATCATGAATTCAGCCGGACACACGAGATTCCCAATATTTTCGATAAAAAGAATCCCCGGTTCGCTCAAAGGCAGACCCTCCAGCGCCTTTTGCACCGTCGGCGCGTCCAAATGACAGGCGCCATAAGTATTAATCTGCAGAGTCTCAATGCCTAACCCCTTCATTTTCACTGTATCAATATCCGATTCAATGTCCCCCTCAAGAACATAGGAACGGGTCTGGGGCATATTTTGAATGAGGTGGATCAGGGATGACGTCTTCCCCGCCCCCGGCGCCCCCATGACGTTAACAGTAAATATACATTTTTCGTCCAAGACCTTCCACGTCTCAGCCGCAATTCTATCATTCTCATCATAAATGCTTTGCGTAACGTCAATACGTTCAGCAGACACTTTCATCATCCTTTCTTCCCTCAATCTCAATATCCTTCACATAAAATTCCTTTCCCACTTCCGAAGGCAGCCCATCCTGCCCACACTGCGGGCACGCAAAAGACAAAGGCTCCCGCACATAATAACAATCGCACCCTGGGCATATCCATTGTGCCTTAACATACTCCATCTCCAGAGCCGCTCCTTGACACAAAGTCCCCACAGCCAAAATATCAAAATACATCTGGATAGAGTCGCCCACAAACCCCGATTGTTCTCCCACCACCAGCCGAATCAAAGACACCCGGGCCGCGTCATGCTCCCGGGCCGCTTCGGAAGCTATTTTAATAATCTGTTCCGTGACCGGATATTCATGCATCTTTATCCGAAAATCCCTCTTGCCCCTCCAGCCCCTCAATCTTTTCCCCGGCAATCCTCTCAGCCTGAAAGAGCCAAGAATCAAACTCCTTCACCACAGGCGCCGCATACTCCTGAACACAAGACAAAGAATCCTTATTACACACCGAAATACAGAAATTGCAGGTCAGACAGCGCTTGCGATCAATCCGCCACACCTTCTCCGCCCTATCCACAGTAATCGCCTGAGACGGGCACCTCTTAGCACATAGAGTGCAATAGTTACACGTACTCTCATCATATAAAATACTCCCCCGGGTCGTGGGGTAAAACTCCTTCTTCACCACCGGATACATCACCGTAGCCGGTTTGCCAAACAGATTGCGCATGACCGTCTTCCCCATAACACCAAGACCCATACGTCCCCCCCCTTATCGAGATTCAAGAATGGCTACCTTTCCGTGCAGCTGATACACGGATCAATTGTCAGGACCAGAATAGGAACATCCGCCAAGTCACAGCCCGGCAGCATATTCAGCAGAGGCATAATATTGGCGAAAGTCGGGGTTCTCACCCGGAATCGCTCCAAATGGCGCGTTCCGTTCGCCTTCGCATAGTAGATCACCTGCCCCCGCGGCTGCTCCATCCTCACCAGACATTCCCCCTCCGGTGATCCCTTGACCTTATTCTCAATAGAACCTTCCGGCATCAGGCCAATAGCCTGCTTGATCAGGTCAATACTCTGGAAAACCTCACGTATACGGACATTGGTCCGGGCATAACAGTCGCCCCCCTGCTCCACCACAGGATCAAACTTCAGATGTTCATACCCACTCTGTCCCAATCCGCGCATATCCATGGCCACGCCACTTCCACGCAGCATGGGACCCATAGCGCCACACTCAAAAGCCTCTTCAGCGCTCATCTTGCCCAACCCTTGAGTCCGTTTCTGTACCGTATAGTCCTTCAAAAAGACATTGGCAAGCTCCTGCAGCTCACCCTCCATTCCCTCCAAAGTCTCCACAATCTTCTTCAGCATATCCTCAGGCACATCTCTCCACAGCCCCCCCACCTTGCAGACACTGTGAATAATACGTCCTCCCGTCGTCTGTTCAAAAATATCCAAGATCTTTTCGCGCAGCCGCCACGCCTGCATAAACAAACTCTCAAACCCAAAAGCATCGGCCATCAAACCCAGCCACAGCAAATGGCTGTGCATACGAGACAGCTCCCCCCACATGATGCGCAGGAACTTCGCGCGATCCGGAACTTCAACCTGAAAAAGCCCTTCAAGAGTCTCACAATACCCATGACCGTGGACAAAGCTGCAAATACCGCAAATACGTTCACTGACATAAGCCATCTCCTGGTAATCCCGCTTTTCCACCAGTTTTTCCAGGCCCCGGTGCACAAAGCCAATAGACGGAATCGCCTCCACCACTTTCTCATCCTCAAGGACAAGATCCAAATGGATAGGTTCCGGGAGAACCGGATGTTGGGGGCCAAAAGGAACCACAGTACGTTTACCCATATCATTCGGCCTCCTTTTCTAAGATTTAGACACTTTCTTATCCTGGGGATTCACAATATCTGTGAACGCATGATTCTTGGCCGTCTCATAGAAAGTCCCCTTAAAATCGATAGCCATACCCGAAATATTGAGCCCAAAAAGCTCATTAGTTTCATTTTCATACAAACAGGCATGCGTATAAACCGAGCTGATACTCGGCAGCGTCTCCCCCTCCGTGACATCCATACGATAGTGAACCACCTCATAGTCCATCTTTTCAAAAGAATAGATCAGAAACATCTCCGTCACAGTCTTGACACAATGAAGCTGGATGAGGCGATAGCTGTCCTGGCGCAACTCCTTCGCTTTCTCCACCAGACCAGCCTTATCCACAGACTTCGTCTCTAGCCGCTCAAACATGTGATGTTTCCGCCCCCTTTTTCTTACTCTCCTCATACTTCTGTTCCAGCACACCCAGGGCCTGCACCACCCCGTCAATAATCGCCTCCGGACGAGCCGCGCACCCTGAAACATAGACATCAACAGGAATCACATTGTCCACGCCTCCCTGCACATTATAGCATTCACGGAAAATTCCGCCGGAAGACGCGCAGGCCCCCACAGCCACCACAACCTTCGGTTCCGCCATTTGATTATAAATATTTTGAATTACCGAACGATTCTGTTCATTGACCGAGCCAGTCACCACAAAAATATCCGCATGTTTCGGATTGCCAATATTCAGAACACCAAAACGCTCCACATCATACAGAGGCGTCAGGCAGGCCAGCACTTCAATATCGCATCCATTGCAGCTGGACGCGTCATAATGGACCAACCATGGAGATTTTGGCAAATAAGACATGAGTATGACCACTCCTTTCTTGAAGTTCGAAACTCGAAGCCCAAGGTTCGAACCTCGAATTCCCCACACTATACTGCATCACATTTTAGAGGAAATATTTCAAAAATCCCAGAACCGCGATATTTGCGATTCCCAACACAAAGGCCACTAGCCAAGTGCTAAACAGAACACTCTGCCATTTTAGACGAGAATTCACATTGTCGATCAAGATCTCCAAGAAATACGTCGCCACCAAAACAAGAACCGCCAGAATAGGATTAGAGGCAAAGAAGAGATACACCAAACCCAGCAGCATAACATTTTCATACCAGTGAGAAATCTCAATATAAGCCAGTTCCTTGCCGGAAAACTCCGTGGTCAGACCCCGCACAATCTCCTGGTGCGCATGATGGGACATAGAAATATCAAAAGGTGATTTGCGTATTTTGATCGTCAGTATATAGACAAACCCCACAAACATCGCCGGCAGCTTCAGAACCAGCAGCCCCTCATAAGCGCCAATATCAGTCACGCTGAAACTCCCCGTTGCGATATACATCCCCACAATAGTCAAAATCACCATAGGTTCATAGGCCATAATCTGGATCAGTTCGCGCTCAGCTCCGAGATACGCATACGGAGAATAGGTAGAATAAGCTGCAATAACCAGAAATATACTCGCCAAGGCCAAAGCAAAAATAGACAACAGCAAGTCGCCCCCAGCAAAGAAGATCGCTCCCGCCACAATAATAAAGATCAGAGAGCACAAGACATAGAGTTTCTGGTGCTTGTTGACTACAATATTCTCCTTCTGCATCAGCTTAAGAACATCATAAAAAGGCTGAAGAAGCGGTGGTCCATAGCGCCCTTGCATACGGGCCGTGATCTTGCGGTCGATCCCCGCAATCATTCCGCCTATAAAAGGAGCCAAAACAATATAGAGAACAACAAAAAGGATCCACAGATAGTCACTCATGCTCCCACCCCCGCCCTTAACGCCGCAAACACAAGCATAATCAGAATCAAGGCTATCGCGAAAATAACCCCAATATTAAAAAGTCTCTTTTCGCCAAAAATAGAATCCAGATAAAAGCTTTGTACAGAGATACTTTGCGTCACGCCCAAAGACCCCCGGAACTTCTCCTTCTCATCCACATTGGCCCCCGCAAGATACTGCTCACGATACCCTACCTTGCGGTACGTCAGCAAGCTCAGCGGCAAAACAATCATCAGCCCCATCATCATCAGCAGAATCCCTACATTACTTGGCTCCAGCACATATATCTCCCCATAAGTTCCTAAAATAAAAGGCTCCAGAAAATACTGAGAAATCAGCGGGAACGTCAGGCACACCAACACCGTCGAACCCGCCAGCACCCCCAGCGTCACCTTTTCCAGATTGGAAACCTTAGGAACAAACCCCTCAGGCACAGCCTTAACCATAATAATCTTGCCCAGCCACTTACTCCAGAAAAACAACGTCGCCGCGCCGCCAAAGGCCACAAAAACCGTCAGAAACGCATTGGCCTCCACCAACCCCTCCAACGCAGCCCATTTGCTGATCAGCATCCCAAAAGGAGCCAGGAACATACCCAAAATACCAATAGCCATCCCCACAGCAACCTTCGGCATACTCCTGATCAGTCCATCCATAGACTCGATACTGCGATCCCCCAAATTATGTTCCACCGTCCCCACCGACAAGAACAGCAGAGACTTAGCAACAGCATGGAAAATCACCAGCATGACAGCCGCCCAGGCCAGCAAATAATTGCCCATCCCGGCGCACACCACAATGAGCCCCAGATTCGCCACCGTCGAATAAGCCAGGACACGCTTGGCATCCTTCTGGGAAATCGCCATAAAGGAAGTCAGAACAAAAGTTACCGCCCCCACCAACGCCACGCAGAGGCCCACAATTCCCCCCCCCTCCACCGCGTCAAAGGCAGGGGACAAACGAATAATCAGATAAACCCCCGCTTTCACCATAGCACTGGAATGGAGCAGAGCCGAAACAGGCGTCGGCGCCACCATAGCCCCCAACAACCACGATGAAAAAGGCATCTGAGCCGCTTTGGTCAACCCCGCAAAAGCCAAAAGCCCCATCGGCAAAAGAGCCACCGACGACAGCGTGCTTATGTGATCCAATTCAATAGTCCCCGTATTCTGCGCCAACAAAATAATGGCTACAGCAAACCCAATGCCCCCCAAAAGATTCATCTTCAGGGCGCGAAAAGCATTTTTAACCGCAGTTTTCTGCCGGCTGTAGCCAATAAGGAAGAACGAACACAGCGTTGTGATCTCCCAGAAGAAAAACAGCCACACCAAACTATTGGCAAAGACCACCCCATACATAGCCCCCATAAACGCAAAGATAATGAAGAAAAAGAACCCCGTACGATCTTTGACATCCGGATGCTTCTCATGATACGTTTTCATGTACCCCACGGCAAACAGCGCAATCAGACAGCCGATCACACCAATAATCAGACTCATAATCAGCGATAGATTGTCCACAAACAGAACATTCCTGACAGGAATGTCCCCTGCCCACGCGAATTCAAACCAACACATGAGCCCTGCCCCCACCAACATCAAGGCAGCCGCCAAATACTGTTTTTTAATGATTGACAGGACAATAATAAACCCTGCCAAAATCATCTCGATCCCCACAATAACCATATCCCAAACATGGGCATCGAAGGAGAACATCTGCTGGTCTTCCCCGATGTATTGCGTGACCAAATAGATAGAAACACCGCTCAGTACAAGAGTGGCCGCCGCCACCACACTCTTGCGCGCTGTATGTAGACGTGCCGGTATGAACAACAAAGCAACGCCAACAATGATAGGAACTATAATCAGGAAGAGCACTAATTCCATCGTTCTCCGCTTCCCTCCTCTGAGAAATATGAATAGGATCCGGCTGCTCTCTTTCAATGCAGCCAATATCCTAAAGTTGAGGCTGACACCCCAACCACGCGTGTACACACTTCACTATTATAGCAAGGACATAGGCTCAATAGCAACTTATTACACTATAAATATAATAAAAAATAGAAAGCAAAAATTCGACAAAATCATGAACCATGGTGAGTTTATGTATCTTTGCGGCATAATATACTGCTGCAACAATTAATTGGTGCGCCCATCTCTAATTCGAAACCAACTTGACCTGTTAAAAAGCTTGAGAGAAAGAGTCACCTCACCATAAGCCGCCAGCAATACACCCCGCCCCGAATCTCCAAATACGTCAGCCCATTGGACGCAAAAATAAGATGCAGGCTCCGCCCGGCCTCCTCCGGCAACAGCGGCGCCCCCAGCATGTAGGTTTCCATAGGACCCGCCTGGCGGTTAGCCCCCCAAGTCATTTTAAGAACTGAGAAAATCCCCGCCCCCGCCTCCTCCGCCGGCGCCAAAAACCCCGCCCCCACAGCAAAAGGCAGAAACTGAGACGCCGTCGGGAGAGATCCTTTCCACAGAACAACAGGAGAGGGGTCAATACCCCCTGACATCTCGACAACATAATAAAGCAATTCCAGCTCCCGGCTCTGCACGTCCCCGCCTTGCAGCCCAAGACCCTTGTCTCCCTTTTCCTTTCCCTTTTCCTTTCCCTTCTCTTCATTCCCCTTGTCCATGGCTCCTACATAGAATCCCCCATCGTCAGCTCCCAACAAGACATATGAACTCCTGTTTTCCGCAGCATCAGCCTCCGCCGGGAACTCCAACTTCGTTTCTCCAGGCTCGCCCCCGGACTCAGGCTCCCACCCCATCCAAGTCTCACCCTTCAGATAAAACAGTCGCGGCCCTTCCCCCGTCTCCCCTTGCATCATCACCGCCCCAGTCCTGTTCGATACACAAATCCGTGAACACACCGTCCCCCGCGGCCTTTCCAGCCAAACCAGATTTTTGGTCAGATCCATTCTCAGAACACCCTGCTCCCCTTCAGAATTCTTTCCCATCAAGTAAATCACATTCGTGTAGGTCGAAACTCCCATATAAAAATATGTATAAGCCGGCAGAGACACCTCCGTTTCACGATTAAGATGCACCTCCCCCTCCAAGTTCAAAGAGTAAAGCTGATGATCCGCCACAAACAGCAGAGAACTTCGATCCGGCAGCCACACCAACACATCCGCCGACTCCGACCCCACATAACAATTCCGGCGCGCCACCAAATCCTCCACCCGAAGAACCCCCGCACTGATCCAAGCCAAATAGCGGCCATTCACCGACAGGGCAAACTCCCCTTCAAGCTCCTCGGCTGCCCCATGCAATTCATAAGGCTGTTCAAACACAATATCCGGCAGCAAAGCCCGTTTGGCCATAACATCCAGCCCCCAGAACAGGGCCAGCTGGCTGAGGAGGATCCCGCAGCCCACAATAATGCCTATGGCCATCTTCTTAGGTTTCACCTCGGCATCACCACAAAAGACGTTGCCAAATAGCGCGACCCAAGAAGATTCCACAACCGGTTGATCGTTTGACCCTTATAGACCATTTCCGTCGACGACCCCCCATCCAAATTAGCCGCATTCACCGCCTGATACTCCACAAAAACATTCATCAGATCCCGCAAGTTCGCGCCCATACTCCACCCGGCATTGCGCCCGTCAATCACCACAAAAATCACCGCGCCATCCGCCCGCTGGCCAATGCCCGTGCGCGGCGCCACCCCCCGGCCCCCGTCATCCACAATCTGCGGTACACCGTCAACCAACAAAAAAGGCCCAAAGGTAACAGCTTGAACATAGCCCAACCCGAGAGCCTCAGAAGCCGTCACCTTCTTCAGTGTCAAGACCCCGCCGCGGGTGAATCCCACAACCCCCATATAATCTTCTTCCCCTACATCAGAAACAACACAGCCATCAATAATCGTCGTCCCCTTCGGCAGCGCGCCGCTGCCCTGCGTATTCGGATCAAAAAACCCTCCTCCATTAACTCCCGCCACCGCCTTTTGCCCGGCAATCATATCCGCCAGCCTCTGACCCGCCGTGCCCATATCCTCCGTCATCGCCACACGGATCTGTGACGGATCCTCAACAATCATAACCTTCCCCTTAAACTTGCGCCCCTCGATAGATTCGATGGTTATTCCATTAGCTTCATCCACAAAGGAAGACTCCCGATCCGTAATCACAGGTTCAACCGTCATTTGCTGCAAAGAAGTGAGAGATGTAACCTCCTCAATCCTGCTTGATCCCATGAGGGTGTAGGCAATATACGACCGGCTCGAATTCGCGATCATATCCGTCACCAACACCCGGTAATAGGGAAAAGGCCCGTAAAGCCACATGAGAGGACACAGCAGCACAAATAATAAGACATAGCCCATAAAAAACCCGCAACCACGCAAGATCTTTCTTTTCATTGTCCCCTCCTCCCCTATTTACTTATTTCTCTCATTGTACCGCATTTTCACTTTTTCATCTACATCCCTTAACATTCCCCTTACTTGACATTCACCTTGCGCCTAACCAAATAAACAATCAGCCCCAACACACCCACAGTCGCGGCAACATCAAAAATCAGCTGCCCCAGACCGAAGCTCATCGACGTTATCTCCTCCGCGGGCAGGGAAAGCATCCAAGATATCATGGGCTCGAACCCGAAAGACCACCCGCCTTCCCCAAAAGTAATCTGCAGCGGCAAAAAAAGCATTAGCAGACCATCCACAATCCCCGCCACAAAGTTAATAATAAGAAAGTAGGGAATCGCCAGAACCGGCGATGAGTTGAAAGGCGGCGTGCTGCTCAACGTAATCGCCAGATAGATCTGCACGAGATAAAACACTCCCGCAGCAACCGAGAGGAGAATCATAGGCCAGGAAAATTCCGCCAATGAATTCACATATAGCACAGAACCGTCATTCATTGGCAGCATCTCGATGGGCGTTGTAAAAAAAGCCCAGACATCAGCACCACTCAAATTGAACGCCAGCATAACCGTTTCCAGAAGCGCGGCCAGCATAGCCACCGCAGCCAGCCCAGTCCATACCACACCTGAGATAAATTTTGTCAGAACCAACTTACCCGCAGACACAGGCAGCGTCTGACTCAGATACCCCTCAGCCCCAAACATGCTCCGGTAAAACCGCAACACGATAATCACCAATGCCACAAAAAAAGTCCCCACACCCATCAAAGCTAAAAGAATCTGCGCGACCGTCTTAACACCCGGAATGTCAATCCAAGTCACCAGCAGCGCCAGCAAGCCGGACAGCGCAGTTCCCAGGAAAAACCAAGGCATAATACGCCGCGTTTCTTTCCACTCATATTTCAACAACTTTCCCAATGTTCCCATCATCGATATACCTCCTTAAACACATCCTCGAGAGATTTTCCAGACGACTGGCGGATCTGATCCACCTGATCCTGCAAGCGCACCGCACCTTGATCCATGAAGATCACATCATCAAAAATCTGCTCAATATCATGCAGCAGATGCGTGGAAACAATCACCGACGCCTCCCGGGAATAATTCTCCAGAATAATATCGAGCATGACGCTGCGCGCCGCCGGATCAATGCCGCCCAACGGCTCATCGAGCAAATACAGCTTCGCCCGGCGGGACATCACCAGAATCACCTGCACCTTCTCCTGCATGCCCTTAGACATGTTTTTCAGCGGCTGCTGCGGGGTGAGGGAAAAGCGATCCATAAGTTCCAACGCCTTATCCTGATCAAAATCCTCATAAAAATCGGCAAACATCTCAATGGCATCAATAGGCTTCATCCAATCAGCCAAGTACGTCTTCTCCGGCAGATAAGACACAGCGCTCTTGCTTTCAACAGAAATCGGATGCCCGTCAATCTTCACATCCCCCGTATACACATTGAGCAGCCCGGCCAGCACTTTCAACAGTGTCGTTTTGCCCGAGCCGTTTGGACCCACCAGCCCGACAATGCGCCCCGAGGGGATCGCCAGATTGATATCTTTCAAAGCTCCCATGACCTTGTTGTAGTATAGGGACAGACCCTTTGTTTGAACCAGAGACTCCATAGTATCATCCCTCCTGTTTGTGTTTTGTGATCCACATCATGATTGTTTCCCAGGAAAACCCCATCTGGGTCATTTGCTCCAAAAAATCCTGAACGACTCTCTCTGCCATCTGCTCCCGCTCCTGAGTGATACGCCCGGTATCCTGCGTGACCAGACGTCCTACTGTACGGTCGGTGGCCATCAGCCCTTCCCGCTCCATCTCAGCCAGCGCGCGCTGCATCGTGTTAGGATTGACCCGGTAATCAGCCGCCAAGTCGCGCACGGACGAAACGTGCATCCCCGCCTCCCATTTCCCAGAGACAATCTTCATCTTCATCTCTTTCATAATCTGCAGATAGATCGGAATGTCCAATCGGTATTCCAAAGCCTCTCACCTCCTTTTGACTATGAATTCTACGATGATCTGGCCATTTTGTATTATAGCCTTGTTGTATTGTTGTATTAAGATTTTAATACAACAATACTATATCGCTTTGCGGTTTTATTGTCAAGGCTCTATCTCATGGAATTTTTTGGTAATTATTTGGCGGCGCTGTTCATATTATTTAGCATAATTATAGAATTCCTCAAGTGTGCCGTTAAAAACATTCATATCTATATAGCGTTCTGTCCCATTGTATCCATCAATGCGTTTTCTATTTGTATATTGCCAAAACGTCCAAGTCTGGTTATGGAGTTTCTTGGGGCGAGTGAATACGTTGCGGAGAGATAGGGGGCATTAAGCAGAAGCACCCCATGATAAAAAAGGTATATTACAATAACAAAAAACATGAAAAATATGGATCCTGCAATTAATAGTATCAATTTAATTCTGCTCATTTTGTCTTTCGCCGTTTTTTAGATCTGATCACATCTTTCATGGCTGGCCTCCTCAAGAAATTCTAATTAAACTATAGCACAATACATGGTCAATTCCAACGATACATCGCAAAGGGCAAAAGGCGCAAAAAACACATCGCAAGTATGCACATGCATTGTTTACCATAAATAAGGGTGGTATAATAAACTCACAGAATACACGGGAAAGAAGGCGAAGGAAATGGAAATCGCAAAAGTAACCTCAAATGGTCAAATAACAATTCCCTCGGATATTCGCCGCCGCCTGAACATAAAGGACGGCGACAAAGTGTTGTTTATGGAGAGTAACGATGGCGTCCTGATGTTCAATTCTTCGATGATCGCACTAAGACAGTTCCAAAGGGATATGGAGGGCGAAGCCGAAAAAGCCGGTTTGATTACCGAAGATGATGTGGTCGCTCTTTGTCGTGATGTGCGCAAGGAATTGAGCGGAGGACGCAATGCGAATCATGCTTGACACAAATGTGCTTGTATCATCTGTGCTTTTTCCAAATTCCAAAACTTCGCTTGCAGTTTCGCTTGCGTCCCAGAAACACACACTACTTGTTTGCACCTATGTTTTGGATGAAGTACAATCTGTGTTTGCGCGTAAGTTCCCTGACAAAACTATAGTGGATTGTGGGTCATTATTGATGATGTTTTGCAAAAGGCAAACGTTCCTGAATGGGTTCATTCGGTGAGTGGTCGCATCGCTGCTGATGGAGATACTTTGCTGGTTGCGGGTTACGGCGGTGCGGCATTTTATGATCAAAATGGTTGGCATGAGATTGTTCTGATTGACAAAATGGAAGAACAGTATCAAACAGACTCGTATAGGTACATCAATAAGAAAGAATTTCAAAAGCGTGGTATTGAGATGTTCGCAGACACTTTTGAAGAAGATGTCGATGTCCTTGGAGGTGGTGGCGCCTACCTATATAGAGAGTATGAGGAATGTTTTCTGATTGCAGGCAATCTAATAATGATTGGGGACTGATGCTCTATGTAGGGGGAACCCTTCGAGCTGAACGCATGGATGCTCGTGGTGCTCCTGTCAGAACCTGTCAGCGATGTCTTGACACCAGTATAATTTTTATATAAACTAACTCTATAATTAGTAACTATACAGTTAGTAAAGTGAGGATCGGAACATGTTTGTTGGACGAAAAAAAGAATTAAAAAGCCTAGAGAAAAGCTATAAGAAGAACACCTTTCAATTTCCGGTGATTTACGGGCGGCGGCGCGTCGGAAAAACCACATTGATTCATGAATTCTGCCATGGCAAGAAATTCATATACTTCGTCGCCATACAATCCACCGCGAAAGAAAACCTCGAAATATTATCATCACAAATCCTGTCAGCTCTGGCGCCAAACGCCCCCAAGAACCCGTTCCCATCTTTCCGCGACGCTATCAATTATGTGTTTAGGCATGCGAAAAAAGAACGTCTTATTTTTGCTATTGATGAATACCCTTATCTGGCGAAAAGCGACCATGCAGTCTCTTCTGTTTTACAGGCCGCTATTGATAAACATCAGGCAGACAGCACCCTTTTCCTGATTCTGTGTGGTTCCAGTATGTCTTTTATGGAAAAGCAGGTATTGGGATATGAGAGCCCCTTATACGGCCGCCGGACTGCGCAATATAAGCTGCTGCCTTTTGACTATCTGGATTGCGCCGAAATGCTTCCGGCGTTCAACTATGAGGAAAAAATCATTTTATACAGTGTTACCGGGGGGATTCCTGAATATCTGGCTAGAATAGACAACAGCCTTTCTCTTCGGGAGAATGTGTATACCTTGTTTTTTGATACTTCCGGACGGCTCTTTGAAGAGCCAATAAATCTGCTAAAACAAGAACTAAAAATGCCTGAAACCTACAATGCTGTCATTACCGCCATCGCGGATGGCAACAGGAAGCTGAACGAAATAGCTACAAACGTCGGAATCGAAACCAGTCAGTGCAGCAAGCTGCTTTCCACACTTATTGAACTCGGACTTGTCCGCAAAGAATACCCGGTTACTGAGACCCGCTCCAAGAAATCATTGTACCATCTGGATGATTGGATGTTTGTATTCTGGTATCGTTTTGTCTTGCCGGAACTCAGCCGAATCACAGTAGGCCTGGGCGAAATGGTATTAGACGAAATCTTATCAGAGCAATTGAGCAGCCATACAGGCCTGGCCTTTGAAGAATGTGCCAAACAGTACATGTGGCGTTTGCTGGCTGCTAAGAGACTGCCGGTTCCTATCAGGAAGATTGGCAGATGGTGGGGAAACAACCCCAAAGAACGGCGTGAGGAAGAGATTGATTTTATAGCCTCAGCCGGAAACAACGCTGTATTTGGAGAATGCAAATGGCGAAATACCCAGACTGGCGAAGATGTCCTTGTGGATCTCATACGCAAGTCCGAATTATTTCCTCAATTCAGCAATAACCATTACTTCCTGTTTTCTAAATCCGGTTTTACCAGCACCCTGCAAACTGCTGTTTCATTACGAAATAACGTCACCCTGATCGGGCTTAACGATATGTTCCAGATATAGTTACAGCCCGTTAGACAACCACATCGAAGATGCGCTTCCCCTCCATGCTGACCCATTCTTCACACCGTTCCTTATTTTTATCGCTGCGAAAATCAAAAGTGAGAAGATATCCTGTATTGGTGTTCTTACTTGCCATATAGCCAAGAAGCTGCTTATAGGCTTGCTTCTTGTATTTTTCTCCGTGCCAGAGTTTGAGCTCTATAATGAACTGTTCGGATCCGAAGTCTACCACAATGTCCATTCGGCGCAAATCAGTAAATTGGCTTTCGATATGGTAGAAGCCTTGTCCGTTTATCAAGGGCTTCAAATATGACAAGAACAGAAGACGTCCATACTTTTCTAAGAATTTTACGTCGTGCTTATTGAACAGTTCAGCATAATGTTGTGCAAATTTCCGCAGGCACAGTTCCATATTAAACTCGCCGTTGTGAACGACGTCATATTGTAAGACTCCTGTGATTTGTTTCCCGGGGTGGGAACGATATTCCTTTGAGATGCAATAATTCGCTATTCTCACTTCAAAGATTTTGTTAGCAATTACCACTTTCCCGTTATTGTTTTTCAGAAAACCAAACGTGACTCCAAGCTCTATAAAAGGATCATCAATGACATAGTTTCTTTGTTCGCCCCTAATAAGAACGGAGTAGATCAAATCATACAAATCTTTGTACGTCTCCAAATTCTTAAATAAATCGTCAAAGAGAGTGTTTTTTTCTTCAAGCAAGATCTTCACGGCGCTGTTTATTCCGTTATATGTCCAGTCTTTATCGAGCTTCTCATCTATATGCTTACAAAGTCTCGATACAAGATAAGGATACCCTCCTGTGTAAGTGTGCAGTTCTTTAGATAATGCGATAATGTCCACGTCCATGTCCATGCTGTGGTCGGCCTCATACTCTGCAAGCATCCAAGCTATTTCTTCAGGACTAAACGACATGTCTACTTCAAAATCTACAGCTATATTCCACGGAGAATTGTATAACTTGTTTTCTTCAGCTGTTGGCGTGTAAGACCCTTCGGTAACCATCTTGAGCTTGATATTTTTAATATCATACACACCGGCTAGGATAACGCTGTGGAAGGTATAATCCTCACCCTTCTTCCGTGCCAAAAATTTGTCGCGCAGCATACCCAAGAAGTGGATAAAGACTCGGTTGTTGCTCGTTTTATCCACTTCATCGATCATTAAGATCACTTTTTTGCCTTCACACATCCTGGTAATGTGATCGCTCATCAGCTCAAAAGAGACAATCTCATTATTGAGCCATTCTTGTGCGTACGTCTCAGGGACCCATGCGAATCTCAGGGCCTTGGATATTTTTCTGAGAAGCATCGGGCAAAAGCTGTCTTGTGAAGCAAAGCTTTCATCGCCTATTCCTTCAAAACTTATCGATATGACGATATAGATATCTTTTAGACTCCTTTTCAGAGCAGATAATGTCGTTGTTTTTCCATATTGCCGGGCACGATTGATAGTAAAATAACAGCGGTTGTCAACTAATTGTTTGATTTGACGCAGCTTGGTTCCGAGATCTACCATATAGTCTTCTTCAGGTATGCACAATCCAGCAGTATTGAATTTACGCATGAGTTTGAGGAACCTCCTGTGTCTTTTTCTCTTGATTGTGCCTACTATTTTAGCATAAATTGGTGGATGTATAAAGAATTTTATGGAAACAAATTTGATTTTATACAGGCAATTTAAATGTCATTGTAACTTCGCCTGTTTCTTGGTTGATTTTGATCTGCTGGTTTTCCAGCCCGGATTCTTTCCCTGTTGACATTTTGTACAATCCTGCCAGGAATTGCATGCCGTTCTTCATCACCTGTTCAAACTCATTGGAAACTTCTTTTGGTGCTGCTTCCTCTGGGGATGTTTCTTTTGGCGCTGTTTCTTTTGGGGGTGCTTCTTTTGGCGCTGTTTCTTTTATTTCTGCTTCTTTTGGTGCTGCTATTGCTGCTGCCTGGAGGTTATCCGCGTCTTCGTCCTTATGATCTGTCAGATCGAAATCCTCAGCAAAATCTTCCCTATGGGAAATATCGACGGTGTCCGTTTCGTCCTTAGCATGGCCAAGGAAAGTCTCCAGTTGGTCAATAAATTGGGAACGTCCCTTGGAAGAGAAATCCACATAATCCGTTTTGCTGCCGCTGTCTAAAACACCTTCAAAGAGATTCTGTTTCACCAGCAACCCGGCGGCAATCTGCTGTTCGATAGAATTCCGCGTAATCAAATTGTATATAGAGAGGTGGCCGCTCTTCTGCCCCAGCCGGTCGATGCGCCCAATACGTTGATTCTTTTTCGCAGGATTCCATGGAAGTTCGAAATTGATAAGCGTATCTGCGATCTGGAGATTCAGCCCTGCGCCTCCTGCTTCTGTCGAAAGAAAAACTTTGCATTCCGGGCTCTTTTCAAATTTCCTGATCAGTTCGCCTCTTGATTTAACCGGAACCTTTCCGTTGAGTTCCACAAAACCTATTTTGTTGTGCCTGAGCATCTGTCCAATCAGTTTGTGCACTTTGATCCATTCGGAAAAAATGATGACTTTCCGGTTGATATTTCTCAGGTCAAACTGCTCAATAAGGATATCTTTTAATTCTTCAAGTTTGGGCGACTCGTTGGTTTTGTCATCTATCAGGTAAGTTGAATCGCAGACCATACGCATATTGGCAAGCAGCAGCT
>WRII01000051.1 GCA_009782825.1 Peptococcaceae bacterium | reverse complement strand
TTGCCCGGCCAGATCCCACACGAACTGGGTACGGCGTACCTGCCGGGGCTGCCCGCTTGCGGCGGGGCGGATGGCTGTTTTGAACAGCAGCCGGCCCAGCGCGTCGCGCTTGAAGCGTGTATGTTTATAGCGGATCAGCGGGTATGCCCGGCCTGTTGCGTCGGTCAGTGTGAGTTGGCCGAGCTTGCCAGGGAGACGGGTGTCGAATTTTGCCGCGCCGTCGCTAAGAATCGCATCAATCCTTCCGCAAAGTCGCTGCTTATAAATGTTCACCCGCTCTGCGTGGCCTCCATACGCAAGCCCAATAGGTTTATTCCATATATTTCTACAACAATTAATTGGTGCGCCAATTTGCAAGGCGTGATTTGCAATACCGTGCCCATGTGATATAATAATTAACTGGATCGGATTCTTTGTCAAAAAATACTATAAGAGGCTGTCGCAATCCCTAGGGCGCGTTTAAAGACCCGTCTAAGGGCCAGTCCTTAGCGAAGAATTCCCTGCTCCATCACATATGGAGCCATAAGGCCAAAGGGAGGTGTAACGTATGCGGGCATACGAAGTGATGTACATCCTTCGTCCTGATCTCGAAGAAGAGGCAACCCGGGAGTTGATAGAACGCTTGTCAGCCGTGGTGACAACCCATGGCGGCGAGGATCTGAAAGTCAACGAATGGGGCAAACGCCGTCTGGCTTACGAGATTGAGAAATTGCATGAGGGATATTATGTTCTGATGAATTTTAACAGCGAAGCTGAGGCTGTATTTGAATTGGAACGCCACATGAAAATTTCTGAAAATGTCATCCGCTTTATAAGTATCAAGGATGAATAGGTGAAGAATCACCTCAGGTGATGGATAGAATAGGAGAATTGAGTATGTTAAATCGTGTTGTGTTGATCGGTAGACTGACCAAGGATCCTGAGCTCAGATATACGCCCAACGGCGTCCCCGTGACCAGCTTTACACTGGCGGTGGATCGCACCTACAAGAACTCCAAGGGGGAAAGAGAAACAGACTTTATCCCGTGCGTGGTCTTTCGCCAATTAGCGGAACTGTGCTCCACCTACCTGGCCAAAGGGCGCATGGCAGCTATTGATGGCCGTATCCAAGTTCGTTCCTTTGACGGGCAGGATGGACAGCGCCGCTGGATCACTGAAGTTTTGGGCGATAATGTGCGCTTCTTGAGTCCGAAAAATGAAGACTTCTCCGCCTCACAGAATATGCCTGTCCCCGGAGATGAGAATGTACCGTTTATGGATGAAATCAGTTTGGACGATGACGTCCCCTTTTAATTCAAATTTCGCATGAAGGGAGGATCCCTATGGCCAATGTACCTGGCAAAAAAGACCGCAACCGTCGTATCCGCAAAAAAGTCTGTGCCTTTTGCGTAGATAAGGTGGAAAAAATCGACTATAAAGATACCCAAAAGCTGCGCAAATATGTGACAGAACGCGGCAAGATCTTACCGCGCCGTGTGTCGGGCAATTGCGCAAAACATCAACGCCAAGTCACAATCTCAATTAAGCGTTCGCGTAATATCGCGCTCATGCCTTATATTGTTGATTAGAAACCCTTGTTTTGCATAGTGACTCAAGAAACTCTAATAACCGTTTCCCAAATCATTGGGGCGGTTATTATTATTCTTGTAAATCGTTGGAAAAGTTAGATCAACATACCCCGTGACCCTTGTCCCGTATCATGGTATAATTGAGGCGCACACATATCCGGAACATCCGCCCCCTCACCACAGAAAACAGCATGAGAGGAGGAAACCCGTGTCAAACTATTTAGAAATAGACGTCGTGAGAAATTCTCGGGCCGTTGACCGTTTAAAAGCGGAAATGTTAAAAGCCCAATGGTTGATCCATCATGGACTGGCAACAGCCTCAGAAGAAGACATTCTGGAAGGATTAGCCAAATCGGTAGGGCTCAGTTACTTATTAGCCCGCCGGCTGGGTTTTGATTTTTCCCATGTAGATAGAGTATTATATGGACAGGTAGAACAGTGGCTGCACTATGATGAGTTAGGCATCGAACAAGAATGGGGCGACTGCGGACTGCTTATGGATTATCTGGTTCCAAATGAATGACATAAAAACAGGGAGGCTTACATGAAAGTTATTTTGCAGCAAGACGTCAAATCCCTTGGGCCACGGGGCAAAATCTGTGATGTTGCCGATGGATATGCGCGCAATTATCTGTTTCCCCGAGGCTTGGCAGTAGAGGCCACCCCAGGAAATCTCAAAGATATCGGCCATAAGAAAGATCTCCGGGATGCACGTTTTCAAAAGGAAAAGGAGGAAGCCCTCGAACTCGCTCAACGCCTAGGCAAGACCGAAGTATCCCTGAAGGTCAAGTGCGGCGACCAAGGCCGTTTATTTGGTTCTGTGACAACGAAAGAGATCGCTGAGGTCTTAAGCTCTGAGTATGGGATTTCCGTAGATAAAAGAAAAATGGAACTCAAAGCGCCCATTAAATCCTTGGGAACCTATGTGTTGACTGTGCGTCTGTTCCCAGAGGTAAGCTGTGAGATGACAGTCCATGTGCTTCAGAGCTGAAACGAAATTAACACCAGGGAAGGTCTTTAATGAATAAACTTCTTAATCCCCAAGATCCCACACCAACTGACCCGCAGCCCCTTGAGCCACAGCCTGCCGAGCCGCACTTGAAAATGGAGATTGACGCCCTGTACACCATTTTATCCAACCTGTACGGTCCGGATCGTCTCGTCTTAAAAGCCAGCAAGGTTGAGGCGCTGGGGTATTTGCGTTCACAAAATATCCAAGAACGCGCTGCCGGTTTGCAAAAAATTGTCAATGACGACCCGACAGAAGTCGCTTTGCCCCTTTTGGAACACGTGCCTGAACTCATCCATAAGATAGAAGAGATCCTGGCTGAACGCGTTGCCCGCAAAAATATTGAAGACCGGCTGAACCAAGCCATAGCGGAAAAGATGCAAAAGCGTCAGGATCAATATTATCTGGACATGCGCTCTCAGCTCTTGAAAGAATCCGCCGGTCCGGAGAGCGCTCAAACCCTGAAAAAACTCGCCCGCCTGGAAAAAATGGAACAACACAAGCTCCTGTCCCCAGCCGTTCAGGTGCTGCGTCCCCATACTCCCGAGGAAATTATCGGCCAAGACACTGGAATGCGTGCTCTTCTGGCCCGTTTAGCCACACCCTTCCCCCAGCACATCCTTCTCTATGGCCCCCCCGGTATTGGTAAAACATCGGTAGCCCGCGTAGCGTTGGAAACTGTCAAAAAAATGTCCAACAGCCCTTTTCAGCAGGACGCCCCCTTCATCGAAGTAGACGGAACAACCTTGCGCTGGGATCCGCGGGACGTCTCCAATCCGCTGCTGGGGTCTGTCCACGATCCCATCTACCAAGGAGCCAAACGGGACTTGGCCGAGACAGGCATTCCCGAGCCTAAATTAGGGTTGGTCAGCGACGCCCATACAGGCATTCTTTTTATTGATGAAATTGGGGAAATGGATATGATCCTGCTCAACAAGCTGCTTAAAGTGTTGGAGGATAAGCGCGTTTATTTTGAGTCGTCCTATTATGAACCCCATGATACCAATATCCCCCTCTACATCAAAAAAATCTTTGACGAGGGTGTGCCGGCAGACTTTATCCTTATCGGCGCCACAACGCGCGAACCTCATGAGCTGCCTTTGGCCCTTCGTTCCCGGTGCGCGGAAGTGTTTTTTGTGCCGCTGGAACCCTCCCATATTGAAAAAATTGTACGCCAGGCAGCCCAAAAGCTGGATGTCCATATTGAGGAGGGCGTGGCCGAGCTGGTAGCTGATTATGTGATGGAAGGCCGTAAAGCCAACAATGTTTTGCTGGATGCTTATGGGCTCGCCCGGTTTGAACGGAGTGAAGAGACTCTTCAGGAAGAGGGGTCTCATCTCAACAAGAATAAAATTGTTGTCACAGTGGAACATGTGCGCGAAGCCCTGCGCTCAGCCCGCCTGACGCCGTACATACATAAAAACCAGCAGGAAGACCAGATCGGCCGTATCCTGGGACTGGGTGTGGCGGGATTTATGGGGTCTGTCTTGGAAATTGAGGCCCAAGTCTACCCTCTGCCCGGCGGGATCGGGCAGGTGCGCTTCAACGAAACTGCCGGCAGTATGGCCCGAGACGCGGTTTTTAACGCCACCAGTGTCATTCGTCGTATCACAGGCCAGGATATGCGGGTTTTTGACATCCATATCAATGTGGTGGGAGGAGGCCGCATTGACGGACCTTCCGCCGGATTGGCGACAACTATGGCCATTTACAGCGCGCTGCAAAACGTGCCCCTGCGGGCCGATGTGGCCGTCACCGGGGAAATCTCCATCCAAGGCCGGGTCAAAGGGGTAGGGGGGATTCCGGAAAAATTGTTTGGCGCCAAGCAGGCCGGATCACGGACTGTCATTATCCCGCGGGAAAATGAGCCGGAGGTACCGGTGACTCTGAAAGGGCTTGAGGTTGTGCCTGTGGAAACAATTGAAGAGGCTTTGGCTGTGGCGCTGAGGAGTGGGGATAACAGGGGGTGTTCGAAATGTATATAGAACGGCACTTAGCATCGGTCATTAAGCACGCCAACACAACATTCCCTGTTGTTATGCTCACAGGTCCGCGGCAGGTGGGCAAGACCACCCTGTTGGAAAATCTGGCCGAACCGGACAGGGCATATGTGTCCCTGGATTCTCCCCTCAATCGGGAAATGGCCAAAAGCGAGCCGGAACTCTTTCTCCAGCGTCATCCGCCGCCGGTGCTGATTGATGAATTTCAATACGCCAAAGAGTTGCTGCCCTTCATTAAAATCTATGTGGATAAACATAAAAATCCGGGAGATTTTTGGCTGACCGGTTCGCAAATGTTCCATATGATGAAAAATGTAAGCGAAAGCTTAGCGGGGCGGGTTGCTGTCATCCCTATGCAGGGACTGTCGCGAAGTGAGATGATCGGGCTGCCCAGGGCTGTCTTTCCCTGTGATCCTCAAGATTGGCTAGAGCGTTTGCAGACGTACCCGCCTATGGATTTGCTCTCTTTCTATGAGTCTATTTTCAAAGGATCACTGCCCAAACCTCACACCAGCGACGTTAACCGGGAACTGTTTTACAGCTCGTATGTTGATACTTATCTCCGGCGCGATGTCCACGACCTCACCCAAGTGGCTGATGAATCCGCCTTTTTGCGTTTCCTGACAGCCTGCGCAGCCCGGACGGGGCAACAGGTCACTTATGAGGCTTTAGCTCGGGATGCGGGAATTAGTTCTCCTACCGCTAAGCAATGGGTATCCATCCTGGTGACTTCGGGAATCGTCATTCTCGTAGAACCCTATTACAGCAGCGCGCTCAAACGCATGGTCAAATCGCCTAAACTCTATTTTACGGACACCGGGATATGCACCTACCTAACCCGCTTTGAATCGGCTAAAACCTTGGAAGTCTCCGCAATGAGCAGCGCAATTTTTGAAACTTGGGTTATTGGCGAGGTTGTTAAGAGCTACTATAATGCCGGAAGACGTCCGCCTATTTTCTATTACAGGGATACGGATCAGCAGGAAATTGATTTGATTATTGAGGCCAACACTATACTGTACCCTTTTGAAATCAAGAAAACCGCGTCGCCCGGCAAAAACGATATCCGGCATTTTCGTGCCCTGGAAAAAACCAAAAGAGAAATTGGTCCCGGCGGTGTCATTTGTATGACGGATAGTGTTTATCCTATTAATGAGAGGAATTGCAGCATCCCTGCATGGCTGATTTAAGTCTCGGAAAAAATCCTTTTTTCGGCTAAAATAAGATCAAATCTTATTTTAGCCGAGTTTGCTTTCGCATATCTGCATTCAATATAGATATGTGTTATAATATTTATGGCTATTCATTTGCAAAGAAAATTCCTTATAACTGTGGGACCCGCGAGTCGCAGGTTCGATTCCTGTCTAGAGGAGCACAACCACCGTGGATCATCTCAAAGTCCCTCCCCACAATTTTGAAGCCGAGCAAGCCATTCTTGGCTCCCTGATGCTCGACCCGAAAAGAAGCAGTATTGTCTTTGAATTCTTGACGGCGGAAGATTTTTACCGCGACAACCACCGCAACCTCTTCATAGCCATACGCGATATCTTTGAGGCCAACGAGCCTGTAGATCTGGTCACCGTCGCCGAAAAGATGCGCCAGTCGGGTCACTTGGAAGCCCTGGGCGGCATCGGCGTCATCTCCCAAATCGCCAGTTCCGTGCCGTCGGCCGCCAACGCCGAACCCTACGCGCGCATTGTCGCCGAAAAATCCCTGCTGCGCCGCCTGATCAAAATGGCCGATACCATTCAGGCCCAAGGATACGAACCCGGCCAGGAAGCCCTCTCCCTGCTGGAGGAAGCAGAGAGCCTGATCCTCGAAATTTCCCGGCGCCAGACCTCGGAAGGCTTCGTCTCCCTCCACGACCTTCTCATCAAAACGTTCGCCAAAATCGAACGCCTCTACTCCAATAAAAACACCTTAACAGGAGTCCCCAGCCATTTCCGTGACCTGGACAGAATGACATCAGGCTGGCAGGGATCCGACCTCATCATTATTGCCGGGCGGCCCTCCATGGGAAAAACAGCACTGGTGCTGAATATGGCCCAAAACGCGGCTGTGAAATCCGACGTCCATGTAGCTCTGTTCAGCCTGGAAATGTCAAAAGAACAGCTGGCTCAACGGATGCTCTGCTCTCAAGCCCGGGTAGATCAGCAGCGTGTCCGGACAGGCCTTTTGGAGACATCCGACTGGGAAAAACTCGTCCAGGCCTCTGCCCCCCTGTCTTCCGCCTCCATCTTTATTGACGATACCGTGGGCATTTCCCTGTCCGAGCTGCGTTCCAAAGCCCGCCGGCTCAAGATGGAAAACGATATCGGCCTCATTATTATCGACTACCTTCAACTCATGACCTTGGGAACCCGCACCGAAAGCCGCCAACAGGAAGTGGCCCAGATCTCCCGCGGCCTCAAAGGCGTTGCCCGGGAGCTGGGCGTGCCGGTGATCGCCCTGTCCCAACTGAATCGGGGGGTAGAAACACGTCAGGACAAGCGCCCCGTGATGTCCGATCTTCTGGAATCCGGCTCCATCGAAGCAGACGCCGACGTGATCGGATTCATCTACCGTGATGAGTACTATCATCCTGACTCAGATAAAAAAGGCCTGGCCGAAATTATTATCGCCAAGCACCGTAACGGGCCGGTGGGAACAATAGAATTGGGGTTTTTAAAGGAATTTACGCTTTTTGTGAATTTTGACCGGGTGCATCAGGCGCCTTCATAAAGAACAGCGTGACTGTACGCGCCCACAAGGCCAAATGTGGGCTATCCTGTCCTGCTTTATACTTTATACTTCATCTCTGCCCAGAAAAAAAACGTTCCTTGCCTTTATAGAACATATGTGCTATACTCTATAAAGAGCCAGGAACATATGTTTGATTAAGTATTCTGTCGAGGGGAGAGAACAACCCATGGACACCCTGGAAAAACTCACG
Source organism: Peptococcaceae bacterium (assembly GCA_009782825.1). GTDB lineage: Bacteria > Bacillota > Desulfitobacteriia > Desulfitobacteriales > Syntrophobotulaceae > WRJI01. Next base: position 13,768 of record WRII01000051.1, on the reverse strand, counting down.
ATCCTGGTCAACTCAGCCAAATACGATGTATCCTGCGCCTCCAGCGGCGTATCCCGGAGAAACAGCGGGGGACTGGGCAACGCCGCTTCCTTTGGCATTTGTCATTCCTGGGCGGCAGACGGACGCTGTATTTCACTGCTCAAAGTTCTGATGAGCAATGACTGCGTGCTGGACTGCCGATACTGCGGCAACCGAAGGACCAATTCTACCCCCCGGGCCAGCTTCTCCGCCAAAGAATTAGCCGATCTGACTATACAATTCTACCGGCGCAACTACATTGAAGGACTCTTCCTCAGTTCCGCCGTAGAACGCTCCCCCGATCATACCATGGAAAAGATGCTGGAAACCCTAAAGATGCTTCGTCACGATTATCTTTTTCATGGGTATATCCATCTCAAAGCCATTCCCGGAGCCGACCCCCGCCTGTTGGAACAGGCCGGGTTCCTGGCCGACCGCATGAGCGTCAATATAGAACAGCCGACAGAGCAGAGCCTGCGGCTTCTGGCCCCTCAGAAGACCATGCAGTCCCTCCTTAAACCCATGAAGCTGTTAAGTGACGGCATTGCTTCCCGGGGCGGGATTTTTAGAGATACAGATCACAAAAAATCTTTTTACGCCGGCCCAATCAAAGCCGCGGCACACGAAAATATAGCCCTTTTAAAGGCGCCAGGACCAGCCTCAGCACAGCAGCCCACTCAGGGCGCCAACCTGAGCTATGGAACAACATCCGCTTCAGCTGTAGGACATCAGCGTGGGGAAGGGGACTCTTTCCCCGTGCAGCGAGCCTCCGGCAAACCACGTTTTCTGCCCGGAGGACAATCCACCCAGATGATTATCGGCGCCTCCCAAGACAACGATCTAAGTATTCTACACGCCACCGATACCCTCTACCGAACCTTCAAATTGAAGCGAGTCTATTTCTCGGCCTACGTCCCTGTCAACACCGACTCCCTGTTGCCGGCCCTTTCAGCGGCGCCTCCCCTCAAACGCGAACACCGCCTCTACCAATCCGATTGGCTGCTGCGGTTTTATCACTTTCAGATCAACGAAATTGTTGATGACGCCCATCCCAATCTTGAGACCGACATCGATCCCAAAATGGCTTGGGCCTTTCGCCATCCGGAATTTTTTCCTGTAGAAATCAACAAAGCCTCCTATGAAGACCTGCTGCGCGTGCCCGGCATAGGGCTTCAGTCCGCGGAACGCATCGTCCGCCAGCGCCGTCTTGCCGCCATCTCTGTTGAAACCCTCACTAAAATTGGCGTGGTTCTCAAAAGAGCCAGGCATTTTATCACCTGCAAAGGCCGTTATGCCGGAGACAATAAAAACATCGATATGCAAGCCATCCGGGCAAAAATCGCTCCGGCGGAGCCGGTGCAGCTCACCTTATTCTCGTAACGAGTGAACTGGAAAGTTAAAAACAGAAGTTATCACATATTTTAACCCTTACAGTTCAGGAGGCACTCCATGGATTACTTATATGACGGAAGTTTCGACGGCTTGCTGACAGCCATTTACCACGATTACTACAGCGGCCGGGCCGGCGGTATTTACCCACAAGACTCCCCCTACCAAGGCAGCCTGTTTCAGGAGGGATCCCACCTGATTGAAACCCAGTCCTCCTTAGCGGACCGGGTTTATCAAGCTATAGAGATCAAGCTCTCCGACGCCGCACTGCCTGCGATTTACCACACTTACCTCAGCAATATTCCCGAGAAGGAAACCCTCATCCTGCACTATCTGCGTTTCAGTTTTTCCGTCGGGCCGCGAGCCGATTCCTACCATACCCATCCTGCCATTCAGCCCGTCCAGAAAGCCGCCCGCCGCGTCAGTTTTGAAAAACAGAGGCTGCTCGGCCTGTTGCGTTTTATAGAGATAAAACAGGAACCCCAACCGCTCCTATATGCCCGTCTGACCCCTGATCACAACATTCTGCCACTGCTGGCCGCCCATTTCGCCGACCGACTCCAAGAAGAAAACTTCATCATCCACGACTGCCGCCGCCGCTTTGCTGTCATCCACCCGGCGCGAAGTCCGTGGCGCCTGCAGCTCCTGGACAATCAGGTAACCCGCTGGCTGGAAAGAGCAGAAAACGCGATCACAGACGATCCCCTCACAGGCAACCCCCAAGAAGTTTGGTATCAAAACCTTTGGAGCCGCTATTTTGACAGTGTGGCCATCGAATCCCGCCGAAATGCGCGTTTGCAAAACCATTTTATTCCTTACAGATACCGCTGTAATTTGGTAGAAATGATAAAACTGGAACAAAAAACAATATAGCACAATATAGAGAATCCTCTTTTCTTTTATCGCTTTTTAGTGTATTATACAGATAAGGAATATATATTTGTCAATTTATTTTAAAAATACTGAAATTTTAATTTGAGGACAGGAGAACACTATGGAATTTATAAAAATTAAGAATGAGCCTGTTGAATATCAATTTGTCACCAATAAACGCGCCAGAACCCTGTCCTATGTTGTAAAAGACGGCTGCGTTAAAGTCACGGCGCCGCCAGAAGTCACGCCCCAGCAAGCCCAAGACTTTCTCACCGAAAAGGAAGAGGAACTCTTTGAAATCATTGATAAAATCAAGACTCAAGACAAAAGTCCTTATCACTATGTGGATGGAGAAAAATTCCTTTACCGTGGCCGCCGCTATACACTGGAGGTTCTGGAAGATAACAAAAAAGCCACCCGTGTGCAACTCGCCGGCGGCCACATGTTTGTATATTTGCCGTCCGGGCTGGACGAAAGTGAGAAAAAATTGGCAACCCGTTCCCTCGTAGACACCTTTTTTCAGCAAAATGCCCTCAGGATTTTAGAAGAACTGACGGAATATTATTCGCGGCTTATGGATATTCCCTACAAACCCATAAAAATTAAAAACCAGCGCTCGCGCTGGGGAAGCTGCTCAAACAAAGGCAGTATCTACCTGAACTGGCGCATCATTATGGCCCCCAACCAAGTCATCTCCTATGTGGTCATTCATGAATTGGCCCATCTTAAGTATAGCGATCACTCTCGTGAATTCTGGGCTCTGGTGGGAGAACATATGCCTGATTACAAGCGCTGGAAAAAGTGGCTCGCGGATAATAGCGAAGGCTTGATCCTATGATGAAGAATAATAAGGGGCTGTACCTAACGACTAAATAAAATCTCCGCCTGAAAGGCCTGAGCATGAGAACCATTGAAGGATTTGTTAAGGCAGTCCTCAAATCTTCCCTCCATATAATACGCCTCTTGCTCTTGGCTCGTTTCTTGGCTCGTTTCGCGGCCATCAGTGGCCCGAAGGTTCGTGCTATGGGGCAGGTTATGCCCACAACACATATTACCTCCTGTCTCTTCGGGATAAGCCCCTTTCAAAATCGTGAGACGATCTCCCGGGGCACACTCCTGCTTGAAGCTAAGGTAGATATGGGAAATTTCCTTTTGGCGCAAGAAGTCCAACCCAAAGCTGTCGAGGATCCAATCCACATAACGAGTATTGTTGGCATGATTGTTTTCGTCAATGTCCGAATAGCGCACTGTTTTGGAATAAGCCGGTGTCAATTCGGGAATTTTGCGCAAGCGTTGACCTTCCAAAGGGCTGGCCTGTACATCGCGAAAAAGTTGCCGGTCAATACCCCATCCATCCAAGCGTTGGGGACGGCGCGTCGCCAGATTCACAATGACCCAATCCATGGACGTCAGCGCAACAACCTGTCCCTGATCATCTGTCACCCGGAAATTGCGCCGGCTGCTCACGCGGGAAATAGAACGCACCCAAGTTTCCACGTTGACATATTCTTTAATTCTGGGCATGCGCAGGATAGACGTCCAAGATTGAGTAACGACCCAAAAACACCCATCAGCCGCCGGATTGCCATACTGAGCAAAAAGCTGTTCCGCATGCCGGAAAGCCGTCTCCTGCTGCATCCCCAAAAGGAGGCTGAGCCTGAGCTTGTTGCGAAAATCCACCATATACGATTCCACAGAAAATCCCGCCTTACAGAGTTCCATCACCATATACCTGCTCGTTTATTAAGAATATTATAAGTTATTAAGGTTATAACATAATACGTCATACCCCTTATTTATATAATTTAAGCCCAATCCTAAACATCGTAACCTTCGCATCACTTTGTGCGGAAATCGCGCCTCCGGCCCGTTCCACAATAGCTTTGGCAATGGACAGCCCCAATCCATACCCTCCTGTTTCATGAGACCGAGACGAATCAGGCCGATAAAAACGATCAAATATTTTCGGCAAATCCTCCCGGGAAATACCGTCGCCTGTATTTTGCACCTGAAAAACCGCCTCTCCTTTGTCTTCAGTGAGAATAATCATGATTTTCCCCTTCTCCGGCGTATATTTGGCAGCGTTATCTAATAGAACCAGCACAGCCTGCTTAAGCTTTGCCTCATCACCGGCCACAAAAACGCCCTCTTCAACGCGGGTATCAAGGCTGATTCCCTTCTCGTAAATCATCGCTTCCATAGAGGTCACAGCCGTCTCCACAGTCGCGCCAAAATCAAAAGGAAGCCGATTTTCCTGTTGCATAATATCCCCAGACTTCGCCAAATACAGCAGATCGCTGATCAGCGTTGATAAGCGTTTGAGCTCAGCGCGTATATATCCAAACCATTCTTGCTGACTTTCCACCGTTTCATCTCCGCTGGCTTCAATGGCATCCAGATTGGAAGTGACAATGGCAATGGGGGTTTTCAGTTCATGAGAAGCGTCTGTAACAAATTGCTTTTGCTTATTCCAGCTTTCTTCAAGGGGTCTTATAGAGCGCCTGGCAAAAATTGAGCATATGACAAACAAGATGATTAGCATGAGGGCGCCCACAATGATAAAGGTAGCGAAAAGGCGCACCAGTATTGTATTCGAATCGGTGATATCTACAAAGACAACATTATAGTACCAGTACTCCTCAGAATCCGGATCCGGGGACGGGCCCCAAAGCTTGACTATGGACCTCTGTTCGCCTGGATACAAGCCAAACTTCCATTTGCGCTCCCCCAACGTCACAGTACCTTTTTCCTGGATCCAAGCCTGAGCCGCCGCCTCTCGATATTCATAGTCTTCATACTCTACATCATTATCATTATCATCATAATAGAATTTTATCTTAACATCACACGCCACCTTGCCTTGGTCATCCACCACTCTGTCATCGCCTTCTTGCCATCTTGGGGTCAGGGTCAAGACAAAAGGGTTGCCAATATCCAGAAAAAGGTTTTGTCTTGTTTCCCGCTCTTCCGGAGACTCCTCATCCCTATACATTGTTTGTGCCCAGCTGTTCCAAGAACGAGAAACATGATAGATCCTTTGATCAATATCATTTTGAATATAGATATTGGTAATCACATATATCGTCACAAAAGCAGCAAGCATCACAGACGAAATAGTCAACATATAGAACCAAAGCATCTTCCGTCTCAGTTTGTTAAACACCAGAGGATCCTCCTCATTTTTTATCTATCTCCGAGAGTCAACACATATCCTATGCCGCGAATACTCTGTATTTTGACATGAGAACCAAGTTGAATCAGCTTTTTGCGCAAAAAAGCCGCATGTACCCGTACATGAGAATCCTCGGTATCCGTATCATATCCCCACAATTTTTCAATAATCGTCGAGGCCGGAACAGTGATGCCCTGATGGGCGATCAACAACTCCAACAGCTGGCTTTCTTTCAAAGTCAGATGGAAAGATTGTCCGTCCTTATAGAGATCCAAGGTGTGGGGATTCAGATCAATATCCCCAAAATGCAGCAAATTATCATGGGCAACTTGTCCTTTCCGGCGCGCCAGCGCCCGAAGCCTGGCCAACAGCTCTTCCGCCTGAAAAGGTTTGGGCAAATAATCATCAGCGCCACTGTCCAGGCCAGCCACCTTATCTTCCGTTTCCCCTTTGGCCGTTAGCAGCAGTACAGGCGTATCCAACCCCTGGCGGCGGATCTCCCGCAAAATACTGATGCCATCCCTTTTCGGAAGCATGATATCCAGAATAATAATGTCGTACAAATTGGTCAGGGCAAAATCAAGCCCATCTTCACCATTATAGGCCAAGTCCACATTGTAATTATTCTTTTTCAGAACCTTTTCTAAAGCCCTAGCCATGTATTTTTCATCTTCGACATAGAGAACTTTCATACAAAGTGTGTTTCCTTTCATCAAGGATCGCAAGCGTGGTACAGTCCTTCAGGATAGTTAATATCTTTCACCACAGTAGAAATCTCTCACCTAAAGTATAGCATAAAAATGTTTAACAGACATTAAATTAGACAAATTTCGAGTTTTTCGAGTTTTTTGCATTATTAGAAAAATTACACAAATGACGGGTGCAAAATGATTCTCCTTGCAACAGTCCCTTTCACTGCCTCCTACACAATCCTCCGCAATTTTCCCGACACATAAAGAAGCAGCGGAATCCCAAATCCCATCCCCAAAGACACAGGATACGCCAGAACGTCCTCCAGCCTGGATACAGCAAAGAAAGAATTTCCAATATAATACCCCCCAAAGAGAAGAGAGACGCCCAACAACACCAGAAAAGGCGTCGTAGCCGACAACGAGAAAAGCGACCGCAGAAGATGCAGCAGGCAGAAAGAAACAATACCCAGGAACATGAAATCAGCCAGCGTAAACAAAATAGCCATAAAACTGTCAATCCGTTCTAAAGAACTGCTGAAAGTAATGCTATTGATCATCGTGTTCATCGCAAAAGGAATCTTAGGAATCAAGGCAGGACCCAAAATGCCCAAGGCAGCCACAACGACCCCCAGCTTGATGACACTGAGAAGAGTCACGCCCCTGAAACTCAGCCGCCGAAGCGTATCACGGCTGGCAATCTTATCCCCCAATACCAGGATCAGCATGGAAAACGCACCCGTATAAAGAACCTTCAACCCGCTCACAGCAATATTGGGCGTATCCAAATAGGTCACAGGCATAAAATTCTCCAGACGAAAAGAAGGAATCCACATCAAAATCAGCAGGATAAGAACAGTCAGCAGCACCGTCAGGCAAAATCGCGCCATACGCGCGACAGGCACAATACCAGATCCGAGTATAACAACAGCAAACAAGGCAAAAATACCAATCAGCGTAATACTGTTCTGTTCCGGATACTGAGAGAGGGTCAGCCGCGCACAAAACATATGAATACTCAAAGCCAGCATCAGAAAGAGCCACAAGATGTACAGAAACACAACAAGCCGGGCAAGAACTTTTCCCCAGATATTCTCCACGATCTGCAAGAAACTCTGTCCCGGAAAGGCAATCAACAGCCTATAAAAGATATGAAAAAACCCCAGCATAACCAAATACTGAACCCCAACCGCAACCCATCCCGCGTATTCAGCCGGCTGCGTCGCAAAAAGAGGCAGAACACGTATATCCATGGATATTGTCAAAATCAGCACCACAGCCACAGCTTGGTGAGCCGTTATAGGTTTCGCCGCAACAGCATTATCTCCGGACATAGACACCCCTCCTTGATACACTGAGCTAATATCCAACAGAAAAAAGATGCAGAATCCACTCAGCAAAGCGGATCTGAGACGGAGTCGAATTGAAAACATTGACGCTGATAAAGACGCCCAATAAGGCGGACCAACAGCCAAAAACCCAAAGATCTCTTTTGTATCCCTTTTTCAGCATATAGAAACACCCCAGGATAAAGAAAGCCAACAGACCGATCCACAGCCCTATGATTTTTGCCCACATCATATCATCTGCCCTCCGAAATCAGCGGTCCCTGTAAACTCTTGCTATGTTGTATCACCGAATTAACCGTGACCTCAAAGGTCACCTGATCATATCCGTCAGTCGCCCACGCATCAGCCAGATTCTTCTTTTTAAACCGGACAGGATAGGCTTGAGCGAACAACTTACCAATTCCGATGAGATCGCAATTGTTATCCTTCGTAAACTGCAGCAGATTTTCAATATCCATTTTGACCACCTGGTTCTGCTGCGCTGTCAAATAGGCCAACATATCCTCGGTATAAATATTGCTGTTGCCTTGACCCTCTGTTATAGCCGTCTCCATATTGATGGTAATCCGGACAACCAAGCCGTTATCATCCCATCGAGGCGTCCATTCCCGCTCACATTTCAGAATTTCTAAAGAGATATTATGTCCATCCTGATCCTGAACCAGCAGCTGCCCGGCATAAATCCGCCCCAGCAAAAAATTAACCGCGCGTCCTTGAGACCCGATAAGATACCCAATCAAACGATCCTTAAACACAGCGTAGCCATCCAGCGCAAACATCTGATTTCCCGGTTTAGCCTCATTAACACTCTTTTGCGGAGAATCCCCCGCACTTCCTCCCGCCTCCGCACCCGAATCCGCACTTCCTCCTTCCTCTTCTCCTTCTTCTTGCGTGTCATCCTCCTTCTCAGGGAGTTCTTCCCCTTGATCTTCCTGTCCCTCCTCTCCCTTCTTGAGTCCTTGCCGCCCCTCTTCAGCATTCTGATCCTTCTCATCAGGAGACACCATGCTCAGGCACGGAATGATCGAAGTCCGGGAAATCCCATTAAGGTCGCGCAGAAAATCAACAGTCCTAATGCGGCTGTTTTGCGTAAAAAAATGTTTCGAGTCAATAGCTTCCGTATGGCTGCTCTGAGAGAGAAGGCGCTCTCCCAAGAATATGTTATCGAGACGTTCAGCCGGAAACGCTTCCTCTGTTCCACTTAGAGTCAGAAACTCTTCCGCTGTCATATTTGAACACACAACAAGAGAAACGGAAGTGCGAATACTAGGATCCCGGAATATCCCGTCCATAAAAACCACCGGATCCAGCTGCGCCACACCCTGGCCCAAAACAATATAATCAAGATATCCAAAAAAAACCTCTTTATCTACACGGTTGCAGAAATTGCGAGTCGCTTCAAAAAAAGTACGTCCTTCCGACGAAAGAATCTCAATCTTCTTAGTCGGATCATCGGCCGACCCTTTGAGAGTGCGGGATCCCACCGTCAGTCGAATCTTATCGTCTCCATGCTCCACACTGTCAACAGCCAGCACCCGTGTAAACATAAGTTTATCCACATCGAAACTTTCCGGAAAAAGCTTATAAGTTGTCGTATTACATCCCGCCGCGCCGGCAAGAAAACAAAGACTGAGGCCCCCTGCCAAAAGTACCCGCTTACATTTTTGCCCTTTTGCCTTCATTCTCGCTTCCCGCCTCTCACTACAGACTTCACAACTTCACACTTCACACTTCACACTACAGACTTCACAACTTCACACTTCACAACTTCACACTTCACAACTTCACACTTCACAGCAGGCTTCCCTTCAGCCCTCTCACATCTTACCTCTCACATCTTACATCACTTCTCAGCAAGTTTCTCACTTCTCTTTGGGGATTTCGATTTCGGGTTAAGCCGAAGATTGTGTACAGGATGCTTACTGAACTTTGACAACAGATGCCTGAACCCAAGCGGGGGAGCGTTAGCGCCGCGCCGGCTATAGGCTTCAAAAGTCTGCACATACGGAATGCCGAGGGTTTCCATACGGCTCAGGTTGTAAAGCAAGATCAGCGCGGCAAAAATGACCCCAAAAAGCCCATAAAAGCTGCCGGCAAAGAGGATCAAAAACTGCCAGCACACTGTCGCAAACATGAGTTCAAAATTCTGCAGCGATATCGTACAAATCCCGACTATGGCCACCACCACAAGGATGCTGGGCGAGATAAAGCGTGCGTTGATAGCCGCGTCCCCCAATACCAAAGCCCCAACAATAGATACAGCTCCCCCGATGGAAGTCCAGGATCCCAAACCGGCCTGAATCAAACCATGAAAAGCTACAAGAATGAGAGCCATTTCAAAGAAAGCCGGAAACGGAACACCCTGACGCGCCTTCGCAATACTCGCGGCAAGATCGGAGGTCATCATTTCCGGATGGAAATTGCATACCGCCACAAACAGGCCCGGCAGAAACAACGCGATATAGAACAAGGAGTGACGCATGATGCGGTAAAATTTTGATGGGAGATACTTGTAATTATAGTCGGCGGGCATACGGAAGAAATCGAAAAAGGAGTAGGGGAGAACCATAACAAAAGGAATCCCGTCCACAATCAAGCCTACACGGCCGTCCAGAATCCCCGCACAAAAACGGTCCGGTTTTTCCGTATAAAGAATTTGCGGAAATACAGAAAACCGGCTGTCCACCAGAGAATTCTCTAACGCCGATAAAGACAGCATATCCTCCACGCGGATACCATCCAAGCGTTTTTTGATTTCCACCAGAAGCTCATCTTTGACACGGCCCCGCATATACACCAAACAGGCCATAGTGTTCGTATCCTGGCCCAGCAGATAATTATCAAAAGCCAGATCCTGAGAACAGATCTTGCGCCGCACTGTAGCCGTATTGACACGCATGGTCTCCACAAAACAATCCTTGGCCCCTTTGAGCGTATGTTCCTCCAAAGGAGGACCCACCGGGCGTTTGTCGAACCCCTTGGAATCGAACGTCAGGGCCATGCCCAGTTGATTGAAGATCAGCGCCACAGAGCCGGTTAAAATATCGTTGACAATATCATCAATCTCTGTTTGCCTTTTCTGCGAGGCCGAATAGACCCCCCCCCAATCCAGACGATTGAGCAAATCCTCCGGGGATACAGCCTCATGCACCCAAGCATTATCGGCCAGAGGACGCACAATACATTCACTGACGAACTGGGTATCAATCATACCGTCTATGTAGACCATATTCACTTGGTAAGATCCCGCCATCAACGTACGTGTGACCATATCGCTGGGCTCCCCCAGAGATTTGATAACATCCACCGTCATCGCGTCATCAAGATGGGGGGCGGAGGAAGACATATTGGACATGACAGCTCTCTCCTCTGAAAGGTGAAGGATATCAACTTCGCTTATCACTATCAACTTCGTTGAAGGGTATCAACTTCACTGAAGATACTTAAGTGAAGATAACGCCCATAGTGTGAGTGGAAAGAGAGCTTTTTATACACCAGCCTTATCTGACTGACATGAAAATCTGGCATGAAAATCTTGACGCAGACCTCGCTTATGGTGTATTTTAGGAGTGTCTCATATGATCATGGTATGAGGTGGGTTAGATGAAAAGATTTAATGTGACAGGTCTGTGCGTCCCTCACAAGCATTATATGGCAGATATAAGCGGAAAAATCGCTGAAATAAAGTCACTTGTTGATAGAGAGTGTTATTTCACCATAAACCGGGCAAGGCAGTACGGAAAGACCACAACACTGTTCTTACTTCAGAAGGAATTGACTGAACACTATATTCCCGTAGCCGTCAGTTTTGAGGGACTGGGGGATGAAAATTTTGAATCAGCGGAAAAATTCTGTTCGACGTTTTTAAAGCTAATTGTTAATGCGCTGAGTTTCACAACTGCCACCGAGGATTATGTACAAGGGTGGGCCGACTACACCCTTGCAGACTTTGACTCCTTAAGCCGCCATATTACAAAAATGTGCAAAGGCAAGAAAGTTGTGCTGATGATAGACGAAGTTGACAGAACCAGCAATAACCGGACATTTCTGCACTTTTTAGGTGTGCTTAGAAAGAAATATTTAGAACGCGAAGCTGGCAGGGATCACACATTTCACAGTGTAATCCTGGCCGGTGTGTACGATATCAAGAACATTAAGCTGAAGATGGTAGAAGAGGGATCACATGTACTTGGTAAGGCTGAGGGCAAGATATACAATTCGCCATGGAACATAGCAGTAAGCTTCAACGTAGATATGGCATTTAATCCGACAGAGATTGCCAGCATGCTGGCAGCCTATGAGAACGATCATCAAACAGGCATGAACATAATGGGCATATCGGAGGAGATATACGGTTATACAAGCGGCTATCCCTTTTTAGTGTCGAGAATTTGCCAATGCATTGACGAGGAACTCGGCGGTGAGTGGACGGTCGGGGGCGTACACAATGCGGTGCAGATCCTGATCAATGAACAAAACACGCTTTTTGATGATATTTTTAAGAACATGGAGAATAACACAGAATTGTCCGACATGATATATGAGCTGCTCATCATGGGCGAGGAAAAGCCTTATGTCGTAAACGACTCAATTGTGGGCATGGGTATCCGCTACGGTTTTTTCAAAAAAGGAAACGGCAGTCATAAATTGACCATATCCAATAAGGTGTTTGAGTTCATAATGACCAACTACTTCGTAGCAAAAGACCTTCGCCGCAAGAAGAGAATTACATGGGTATTGCAGAATGACTTAGTGCGCAATGGCAGATTTGATATGGAACTGTGCCTGCGCAAGTTTGCAGAACATTACGCGGAAATATACAGCGAGCACGACATGGCATTCCTTGAGCGACATGGCCGTTTGCTGTTCCTGTCGTATCTGAAACCGCTTATTAACGGACAAGGGTTCTATCATATTGAGAGCCAATTTACGGACTTGCGCCGGATGGATTTGGTGGTGGATTATGGGCGGCAGCAATTTATCATTGAACTCAAGGTATGGCGCGGCGAGCAGTACCATAGAGAGGCCCATGCACAGCTCAACGCATACCTTGAGAGCAAAAATGCCCATGAGGGATACTTGCTGACCTTTGATTTCCGCAAGGAGGGTCATAAAACCCCCGGCGCACTGTGGAGGAAAATCGGTGGAAAGCGGATATTTGATGTAATCGTCTAATCGTCTAATCGTTTTACCGTTTTATCGTTTTACCGTTTTATCGTTTTATCCTCTCACGCCTCATTTCTATAGGTGCGTCCCACCTGAAAAGCCGCCATATTGATATCCAAGAAGCGGCTCGGCACAGTTTCTCTCAAGGTTTCCTTCCAGACGTTTTCTTCAATGGACAAGAACCGGGAGAGCAAACCCAACAGAACCACATTAACAGCTTTGGGGGTTCCACAAGTACGAGCCAAGGCCAAGGCCTCAATGGGAACAGCTTCGGGAAACGCGGCTTGAATTTGCGCGTCAGCATCAGCAGGATACACGGCGGCTCCTGTGATGACAGGCATCGGATTAATGCTTTGGGTATTGTAGAGAATCGTACCGGCTTTCTTAGCATAAGGCAGCCAGCGCAGAGCCTCAAGTTTCTCAAAAGCCAGGATAATATCGGCCTGCCCCCGGGTGATGATGGGGGAAGCAACAGCAGTCCCGAAACGAACTTGAGTTACGACACTGCCGCCTCGCTGGGCCATCCCGTGAATTTCAGACACTTTAACATCATATCCTGTGCGCAGGGCAACCCCGGCGAGGATGCGGCTAGCCAGAAGGGTTCCCTGACCGCCCACACCGACAATGAGGATACTTAGGGGGGACTGAGATGGAGACCTCCTCCCATGCGTGTTTGGATCACCCTCACTCGTGTTTATATCTGTGTTAGCATATTTGGGTATTGTCATATTAATATCACATCCTCGATTAGTGTTAAGGCTTTGTCTTGAAAATAGCCTGGGGACGACACAAGGAAACACAGAGACCGCAGCCTGTGCATTGTGCGGCGTCCACACTGACTTTGCGGATCTTTGTGTTGGGCATGGGATCTTCCTTGACGAGACACGGACAGCCGATACGCAGGCATTGGCTGCATCCTGTGCAGAGTTCAGGATCGATAGAGACAGGCGGCAAGACCGGTACACGGGACTGAACAGGGGAAGGCCGAACCAGCACACAAGGCCTTTTGACAATAATCACAGAGGGCTCCTCGGCTGCCACTTCCTCCTTAATCACCTCTGTAAACCGTTCCAGATCAAAAGGATCCACTTCGACAACGCGATTCACTCCAA
>WRII01000050.1 GCA_009782825.1 Peptococcaceae bacterium | reverse complement strand
GCAGAATGTATCAGTCAGATTTGGAATCGAATTTGATTACGGCACAGAGAGAAGGCGAAACAGCAAAAGCCTTTGCCATTGCCAAGAACATGATTAAACGTAATAGGCCGATTGATGAAATCGCAGAGGATACTGGTCTGGCCCGTGAGGAGGTAGAGGGATTGCTTCGGTAAGTCGATTTGAGACGATTGTTTTATAGGGCAGCGGATTCCGAATTGTTTTTGGAATCCGCCGTTTTCCTTTGCCGCCGCCTATGGCGGCAGTAGGCGAGGGAACGCCGCCAACTGGCCGCCTGTGGCTCAATTATACTTTGTCGTTATGTCGCCTGTTAGCAGGCGTGCTGTCGCCGGTTCCCTTTGTTGCTGATCGGCGGCGCAGGGAACGAAACGCCGGAGGGGAAATCAGAAAAACGGATTACGCTTATCAAAGCTGAGTTCCGTTAGTAATAATAAGCACAAGCGAACCGAGAGGTTACCTGTGCAACCTGGGGAAAGAGTCATTGCTGGAACTGCTCATGCGGAAGCAGATATAGTCTCTTACGCTAATGCCAACGGATTAAAGATTGCGACTCCCATTAAAACACCACCGAGGAGGTCACCATGAGTAACCGCTTAGAAACAGTATCAAAGAATCTAGCTAGCAACAAAGATTGCCGATTTTGTTCCCGAACAACAAAGGAAAGTCAGCGTTGTTGCGTGTGAGCTTGCCTTACAGACTACCAGCTTAGACGTTCCAATTATAACGGAATCCCTCGAACAATTGCGGCAAGTAGGAAGGTTGTCGCAAGAGCGAATCGCAGAATTGAACGAATTGGCCATACAATTCGATGATAAATATTTTGATATTCAAGACAAGGCTGAAGACAATGTAGCCTTGCAAACGGAATCGCTTCGACTATTTAGCCAAGCACGCGCTGTGTCTGCTCTATCTTTTGCAGGAGGAGAAGACGCCTTGGTTGCGGCAATGGAAAGTGTTTATGAAGCGTCAATGGCATTTGATGATAATAGCAAGTTTTTTGCTACAGTTGAGGATTCCCTGTCAGAGTGAACAATGTAAACCGAACTCATATAGAGCTGGAAGAACCAGCCGGTGTTCCTGACCCAGGAAGGGGTTCCTATAGGCCACAGACTACGGCAAAGGCAACATCCCCGACCCCGCCCACATCCTGGACGGACTCATCAACGGCTGCACCAACATGGGCATCTTCGCGGGCGACGTCTTAGACTACGCCGCCTCAGCCTTCTATGTCGGCATGAGCCATGTCTTTTGTCCCTCCGTATTCGGTGTTCGCTCTCCGCCAAGTGGGAGAGGAACTATACAAAATGGATGCCCGGCAGGGTCAAGCATGACTTTCCAACTCTCAGACAACTGTATTTCTGATAAAGCTGCGCCGCAAGAAAGAGCATGCTCCACCTCATTATCAAAATCATCCTTCTTAACATAAAAATCCAAATGCAGCATTTTTTGTTGCAGTCCTTCGGCAGATGGCCATTTTGGCCTTTTGTAATCAGCCACCTCTTGAAATACCAGCCGCGACATACCATCATCCATACTTTTTACAATAACCCATTTTTCGCCCTCGAAAAACTGACGCTCTATCGTCCATCCTAGAAGTTTTTGATAAAATGCCGATAATTCTTCAGCATCACCTGAATCTATAACTATCGCGCCTAATCTCATAATAAGCGACACCTTCCGATACATAGAATCGTGATACATATTGCAATTGTAACGCAGCAATGTTTTAAGCACAAGTTTTCATAATCATCATCACAAGGATCACAAGGATCACAAGGATCACAAGATCACAAGGATCACAAGGGTGCGCCAATTAATGAGTGCGCCCTGATCACAAAACCCAGCAAGAGAATTAATGGAACAATATTCCATAAAACATCATACATCATACTATATGCTTTAATTCATTTGTGAGGTGTTTTGATGGAACAGGAAACGGAGCAGATCGAAGCAGGACAGATCAGTGAATCCATTAAACTCGCTCGTGCTTACGCCCTGGAAGGCGGAGAACAAATCCTCCGGGGGCGTTTAGACGAGATACACGGTGTATCGGCGAGTCCGGGAGCAACGGCTTTGGCCACTTTAGCCTTGCTGCTCCTCGGCTCAAAATATAAGAAGAATTCCCAAGCAGGACTCCACTGGTTTCGGAATACTCGTCAGAACCAAGGATGGGGCAAAGTCCCCGGGGGAGATCCTGATGAAGAAATAACACAACTCGTACAAAAAGCTTTTATCGGAAACCGGAGCGGAAGATTAATCCACTATTTTCTTCCCAGTCAAGTGAAGGAAGTGGCCAATATTGTGTTGGCCCTTGGTCAGGAGGTAGTCCCGGGCATGAAGGGACCCCAGCCCGATGAAACCACTCTGCCGCACATTCTTTCAGAAAGAATCATTAAGAAATTACCGCCCTACGGGCGTCCGGTGGTCGTCGCGGCAGCTCTGTTGGCGGCTCAGGATCTTAAGCAAGACAGTATCGGCAAAGCTGTGACTTATCTTTGCGATTGCCAGATGGATGACGGTTCGTGGTCTGAGGATATCGTCGTCACAAGTTTAGCGGTCATCGCCCTGGTCCGGGCTAAAATAACAGGAGGAAGCCTCGATAAAGCGGCACAGTGGCTCGTCTCCAAACAGTATCCCCGCGGCGCCTGGCCCGCTTTTGACCAACTCTTCACGTGGTCCGTTGGACTTGCCATCCGCTGCTTTATGGAATCCGGTCCCAGCCCTGCCGAAACGGATTGGATCAGGCGAGCCACCCCATGGTTGTCTGCCGGCCAAAATGCGGATGGAAGTTATGGTTCCACACCACCCTTTACACAGCCAGATTTGGACGATACGGCCGTGGCCTTGAGGGCGCTTCAGCTTTTGGGCAGCCCTGTTTCCCGTCATTCGGCTGAACTCCTGCTGCGCTTACAAAATGAGGATGGCAGCTGGGCTACATTCCCAGACTTCAGCGGCTGCTTGCCGGAGGTAACCTGTACTTTCCCCATCTATATCCCCAGTACCGATGTAACCGTTCACGTTTTGGACGCTTTGTGGGGGGCGGGAGAGATCAGAAAAATGGAAGGCTCCGAAAGCCCTGCTTTCGGTCCAGGAGTACGCGGGCTCCGGGAACAACACCTGTCCTCCGGGGTACACTGGCTTCTGGAGCAGCAGATGACCTCCGGAGAATTTCCCGGGACTTGGTATGAAGGATCCATTTATGCTACAGCTCAAATCTTAGAATTCCTTTCCAGACGGGCCAGACAGGTCACGTTCTGGCGACATGGGCGCTTGGGCACTTCTATCCAAACAGCTCACACAAAAGCGCTTAATTATTTGGTGTCCAGCCAGAATTCCGATGGGAGCTGGGGAAACTCTGTTATTGAAACTTCCTTGGCCGTATCAGCTCTCTGTTCAGTCGGCCACCCCCTTCCTCCGGAATTGCTGGCGAGAGGGGCTGCCGCCATCCTGGCGTCCCAATCGGCCAATGGCTCATTCCGGCCCTCTTATCGATGCATCTACGCCAAAGGGTGGAATTACGAGGAACCCTTGACGACAGCGTTGACAGCTGTAACGGCTTTAGAAAGATATAAGCGTTTTGGGCACAGATGAAGGAGCACAAGACCATGATCAAAATTGACGGACTCACGAAAAAATATCCGGGTGGAAAAGGTATCGACAACCTGAGTTTTACAGTCGATCCAGGAGAAGTCTTCGGCTTTTTAGGGCCAAACGGCGCAGGTAAAACAACAACACTCCGGATCTTGATGGGCTTTATCCACCCGGATCGCGGCATAGCCCGTATCAAAGGAAGGGACACCATTGAGGAAAGAACCGCACTCAAAAGTCTTGTCGGCTATCTGCCGGGCGAACTTCATTTCTTCGAGCACCTTTCAGGGCGGGACCTCCTGAGACTCATAATGGGCATGCATGGAGGAGACCGTGAGCTCAAGCAAAAATGTGACAGCCTGATACAGCGGTTTGATTTGGATATCGGCCAGAAAATCCACAAAATGTCAAAGGGCATGAAACAGAAACTCGGCATCATTGCCGCATTCATGCTTAACGCAGAGGTCCTGCTTTTAGACGAACCCACATCAGGATTGGATCCTCTCATGCAAAAAACATTTATTGAGCTCATTCAAGAAGAGCAAGAGAGAGGAACCACCATACTCATGTCCTCCCATCAGTTTCCGGAAATTGAAAAAACGTGTCAGCGCGTGGCCATTATCCGCGATGGCAACTTACTGACCGTTGCGGATATCGGCAGCCTCAACCGGATGAAATGCCAAATCTTCGATATCCGGGCCGAAAACGAGAAAGCAGCTGCGTTTTTACGGCAAAGCAAATTGCCTATTGTCCACCAAAACGGGCTTTGGTTCAATGTCGCTATCAGCGGCGATCTGAGCGTTCTGTGGCAGATTCTTTCTCAAACCCGGATCAGTGAGTTTCACCAACGTCCTCTCGAGCTGGAAGACACTTTTATGCAGTACTACCGTTAGAAAGGAATGATGGCAATGTTTCTATCTTGGCCTTTTTTCAAGGCCATGTTCAAAGAGCAGCGAAGCAGTTTGTTGAAAATCTCCGGCGGATTCATTCTCTATGAAACCCTTCTCTCCTGGGTCTATCCCGCCATTGCCAAAACACCGGCTGTAGGGGAAATTGTAGACACCATTCCGTCCACTGTGAAAACAGTCTTTGGCGTCTCTCCCGACGCGCGCACCGATACCTTCGAAGCCTTTTTTTCAAGTCAATTCCTGGCCCGGATCTGGACATTGATCATGGCAGCTTACGGCATCACTACCGCCAACGCTCTCCTTGCCAAATTAATAGATAATGGTTCTCTTGCCCTCCCTCTGTCCGCTCCCCTATCGAGGAGCCAACTTCTCGCCACCCAGGCTGCACTGCTTTTTGTCAATAACGCCGTCCTCATAGGGGTTACGTTTGGAGGCGTGTACGGAAGCACGCGTTTCTTTAAAATCAAAATTGATAAGACAGCTTATTTCAAGCTGAGCCTGTTATCACTGTCTTTTTTCTCAGCTGTCAGCAGTTACGCTTTCCTGTTCGCGACACTGGGGAGCAAGGAAAAGTCATTAGCATACTCTTACGGCGTAACGGCCCTGTTTTATGGACTCGACGTTATCGCCGGGCTTTGGGATAAGCTGAACTGGGCTGAGTCTCTATCGCTTTTTCACTTGCTCAAACCCCAAGATGTTTTGGAAGGTACGGTTAAGCCCGCCAGTGCCATCATCGGTTTAGCGGCAAGCGCCGCCGCTCTTTTGGAAATTGCGGGCTGGGTCTTTGAAAAAAGGGATTTGCCTTTATGAATGTTAATAATTTACTCATTGTTATTTTGACGAAAATTCTGTATAATTAATATGGAAAAGACAATCTCAATATAAAAAAGACAATCTTTGAGGAAGAAGAGGGAAAAATGAAACATTCACTAAAGCTACGACCCAAAACTTGGAAGCGATTATCCTTCGGATTCCTTATCGCACTCATACTGAGCCAGGTCGTATTCCTTTCAGCATGTGAACAAAATACCTCCAAAGAGCCTTTAGACACACGCACCCTTGCCGCTCTCAACAAGCCGGCCACCGTCCTTATACTCACCACTTGGACCGCAGACCTAAAATTGAAAGAGTATACTTTTGATAAGAAAATGAGCGAAAACATCGCTGCCGAGGTCGTCAATATGGCAAGTAGAGGCCAAATAGCCGATACATTGTCCGCAAAATGGGCCGCTTATCTTCGCATATGGGCGCGGGATATGGAAAAATATGTTGTTTATACAGGCAAGACAGAGACTTACAAGGGTAATATGCAAATGTCAGGATCCGGGTTCATCATAACTCCCGATGGCCATCTCATCACAAACGCTCACGTTGTAGCGCAGGATGAGGAGGCTCTGTCCCAGAATTTCGCCCTATATGCCTTGAGCGAACTCGTCAATGCCTATGTGAACAGTATTGACAAAGAGCTCAGCAAAGAAGGGTACACCATGTCCCAGGACGAAAAGGATACCATGAACCTTGCCTATGCCAACCTGATGGCCAAAAACCTTACAGTAGGGAATTTACAGTCCCAATATGACTGTATCCTTAGCAACGTGCCGTCCGACAGTGATATCAGTGACAAGATGACCAAAATAGAACTGCTCACTGCCGGCGACCCTTATCCCGGCAAGGATGTGGCCGTCCTCCAGATCTCAGGACACACAAACCTGCCCACAGTTGCGTTGGGCGACGATGTCGCTATACAGCAGGGAGATTCTGTTTACGCTATGGGCTACCCCGGCATCACGATTAAACAAGGTCATCTCAACGCACTGGAGGAACCCACGCTGACCTCAGGCATCATCAGCGCCAAGAAAAAGATGGAGGACGGCTGGGATATCTTCCAGATGGATGCCTCTATACACAGTGGCAACTCAGGCGGCCCGTTATTTAACACACTAGGCGAAGTCATTGGGATCAACACAGCAAAATCAGTCAACGAAGACGGCTCAGATGTGGCCGGCATAAATTATGCGATACCCGTCGCCATAGCCAGGCAATACCTGGACAAAATCAATGTCACCCCCACCGAAAGCACTTTTACCAGCAATTACAGGCAGGCACTCTATGCTTACAACAAGGGTAATTACAAAAAAGCAGCCACCTTGTTGCAGACCATAAATGACACGAACCCCGGATTCCCTGCCGTGCAGTCGCTTCTCACCGAGGCTCAAACAAAAGCCGCCGCCGACCCGGGCGTGTCCACTGAGGTCTTCATCATCGGCGGTGCAATCCTTCTGCTCCTTATTATCGCTGTAATTATCATCATTGTTGTGAGCCGGAATAAGAAAAAGAAAAAAACCTATGCGGATGGAATGACCCCTAGCCCTAACATGGCCCCTAGCCCTAATATGCACATGAACACTCCCCCCAATATATATACAAATGGGAATCTTCACCCGAATATGTACGTTTCGGTTCCCGGACAATCCGGGCAAAACGCGGGAGGATATGGACACCCCTCACAACCCTCAACAGGATATGGGCAGCCCTCAACAGGGTATGGGCAGCCCTCAACAGGATATGGACAGCCCTCAACAGGATATGGGCAGCCCTCAACAGGATACGGGCAGCCCTCAACAGGATACGGGCAGCCCTCAACAGGATACGGGCAGCCCTCAACAGGATATGGACAGCCCTCAACAGGGTATGGGCAGCCCTCAACAGGATACGGGCAGCCCTCAACAGGGTATGGGCAGCCCTCAACAGGATATGGGCAGCCTTCAACACGATACGGACAGTCTTCAACAGGATATGGACAAGCCGCAAAGGAACACGATCAAGCTATGGCAGGATATGGGCAAGCTGCGAATCCGAACTATCAGTCCCCAGCGGCCGCCGCTGGCTTTACTCCCTCGGCCTGCTCGCAATGTGGCACGATCCTGCCGTCGAAAACGCCGTTCTGCACCAAATGCGGAGCTCAGGTTTCAACAGCTTCAATGGATTCTGAAAAAACCGTTATCCTTGATGACTCTAAACCCCCGGATTTTATGGCATAGCAGATAAGGCAGATAAGGCTCATCTGTTACGCCTTCCTCACTTTCACCGCACACACCTTATACTCCGGAATCCGGGCAATCTCATCCAGCGCCGGATTTGTCAGCTTGTTGACATTGGCATCGGGAAAATGGAAGGTCATAAAAACCTCCCTTGGCCCCACGATATGCCCCACCCGGGCTGTCGTTACGATTTCGCCGCGGCGGGACGTCACAGTCACTCTGTCTCCGTCCTTTACATCCATCAGAGCCGCATCTTCGGTATTCATTTCAATATAGGAAGAATGAGCAAGAGCGTTGATCCCCTCCGTCCGGCCTGTCATCGCCCGGGCGTTATAATGATAGAGCATACGCCCCGTCACCATGGTCAACGGATACTCCCCATCAGGAAGCTCTTGAGATTCGCGGTATTCCGCCGGATAAAACAACCCCAACCCCCTCGTGAAACGGCTCTCATGCAGAAAACACGTCCCCTTATGATCCGCATCCAAGCAAGGCCACTGCAAACTCCCCGCCGCATCCAAGCGCTCATGGCTGATCCCGCCAAAGATCGGCGCCAGGGAAGCAATCTCATCCATAATATCCGCCGCCGACTCATACCGGCACGGATAGCCCATACGCGTCATAATCTCACAAATAATCTCTGTATCCGGCCGCATATCCCCCTGCAGCTCCACCGCCTTACGCACGCGCTGCACCCGGCGCTCCGTGTTAGAGAAAGTCCCTTCTTTTTCCGCGTAACTGACCCCCGGCAGCACCACATCGGCCAGTTCAGCCGTTTCCGTCATAAAGAGCTCCTGCACCACAAAAAAGTCCAGAGTCTCCAGCGCCTCTCGCACATGGGCCGTATCCGGATCCGTTACCAGAGGATCCTCGCCAAAAATATACAACCCCTTGATAACCCCTTCCCGCGCCAGGGGCAAAACCTGAGTCGCCGTCAGTCCGGGGTTTGCACTCAAAGGAACCCCCCAAGCCTTTTCGAACTTCACCCTGACCTCCGGGGCTGCCACCTTCTGATACCCGGGAAAATCATAAGGCAGAGCCCCCATGTCACAAGCCCCCTGGACATTGTTCTGCCCTCGCAGAGGATTGACGCCGCACCCGGACTTGCCGATCTTCCCCACCAGCATGGCGATATTGGAGATACTCATAACCCCTTCTGTCCCTGTCGAATGCTCTGTCACCCCCAGACAGTAGATAATAGGCGCTCTGTCCGCCTGAGCATACATAATCGCCGCTCGCCGCAGCTCATCCGCATCAATATGACAGATTGCGGCAACTCTCTCCGGCGTATACTCTTCCACAATCCGTTCTATTTCCTCAAAGCCCTCTGTCCGTGTCTCAATAAACTCCCTATCCGCCAACCCCTCTTTCAGAATGACGTGCATCATCCCGTTGGCAAAGGCCACATTGGTCCCCGGCCTAATCTGCAGATGAATCGCGGCATCCTTGACCAAATCAATCTTGCGCGGATCCACAACAATGAGTTTCGTGCCTCGCTGCAGAGCCTGGCGGATCTGCGCCCCCACTACAGGATGGGCCTCCGTCGGATTCGATCCAATCAGCAGAATCACATCCACATCCCGGGTAATATCCTTGATGGAATTGGTCATAGCCCCAGATCCCAAGGTCATGGACAACCCATGCACAGAAGCCGAATGACAGACCCGGGCACAATTATCCACATTATTAGTGCCAAAAACCGCCCGCACCATTTTCTGAAAAACATAGTTATCCTCATTAGGCGCCCGCGCACAGGAAAACCCCGCCACTGAGTCAGACCCATGTTGGGCGATCAGCGCTTTAAACCGGTTTGCTACCAGATCCAGCGCCTCATCCCAAGAGGCCTGCTCAAAACGGCCATTCCGTTTAATCAGTGGATATCTGAGACGCTCCGGCGAATGCACAAACTTATACGAACCAAATTTCCCTTTAACACAGAGAATCCCCCCGTTAGCCGGGCCATCAGCCGGTTCCACCCCCACCAAACGGTTGTTTTTGACCAGCAGATCATACTGGCACCCTGTGCCGCAGTGCGGACAGGTGGTTCGCACCCGCTCGGTTTCCCAAGCCCGGAAGGACTTGGTATTATCCCGACTGGACAAGGCCCCTGTGGGACAGTAGGAAACACAGTTCCCACAGGATTCGCAAGGAGACTCCGCCCAAGGCAGGCTGTATGCCGGGCTCATTTTTGTCGCAAAACCCCGGTTGCTGATGCGAATGACATCCCGGCCTTGCAGGCTTTCGCAGACACGGGCACACCGGCGGCACATAATACAGAGCTCCGGATTATAGGTAAATAAGGAGTGAGATGTATCCTTCCGGGAGTTTGTTGTCCCATGGGAGTCTGTTTGAATAAAGCTCGTCTTTTCCACCCCATATTCCAGCGCATGATCCTGCAGCTTGCAACTGCCGTTGCGGGCGCAAACAAAACACTGGAGCTTGTGAGTGCTGAGCAAAAGATCCAAAATAAACCGCCGGGCCTCCTCCACACGCTGAGAACGGGTGTGAACCCTCATCCCTTCACCGCACAATTCCGTACAGGCAGGAAGCAGACCTCCTTTGCGACCCCCTTCCACTTCGACAATACACAAGCGGCAGGATCCGTCCGGAGCCAAATGTTTCAAATGGCATAGGGTCGGAATATCAATGCCCTTGTCCCGCGCCGCTTCCAGGAGGGTTGTCCCTGCCGGAACACTGCAGGCTTTGCCATCAATCATAAGTTCCAGGAGTTTTCTTGACCCTTGGTCCCCCTTATCGTGATTCTCTCTTCGAGTGTGATGCTGTGTGGGAGTCCTCATTCATGTCGCCCTCTCTTTATGTTCATGTGATGATCCTGGTGCGATTTGTATATTATGCAAGCATCATATCACAAGACTACCATAACAGACAAGGAGGTGTCTGAGTGTGTCTGAGTGCTTTTTCATTGACTATGACACAGGCAGCATGATAAAATATGAGTGTGAAAATGTGCTCAATGGGATCTGACAACAAGCATGGGCGCGAAGTGTCAATAAAAAACAAGAAAATCCCTGATCACTGACCACTTGCGGGCAAAGCCCGCATTAAATAAAGAGAGAGGAGATTCTTTCTATGAAATTCCTATGGAATCGTATGCTTTGCCTGACGCTGGCCGCATCGCTTTTGGCGGCCTTTCTGCCAGCATCCCTGTGTGCAGAGCCATTAGACACGCAAACCATAGCCACCCTTAACAAACCGGCTATTGTTGTTGTCGTCACAATTTGGAGTGCAGATGTAAGTATAACAAGCTATAAGTTTGATGGGGACACGCTGACCAACGAGACCATTCAAGAGGTTCAACGTATGATAAACAGAGGGGAAGTAACCCGAGAAGAATCCGCCTTAACCGCCGCATCATTGAAAACTATGATTCGCCTGTTGACCGCTGATATGGGGAAATACTACAAATTTACCGACGAAGTGTCGACTGAAAAAAATTATATGCGAATGACAGGATCCGGATTCATCGTCACGCCAGATGGTTATGTTGTCACCAACGCTCACAGTGTAGCACCGGGTGAGTCGGATCTATTTGACTATTTTCTTACAGACGCCTTGAACGCAAATGAAGACTTGCGCAAGGAAATGGATGAAACCATGAACGACCTTGTCAAATCATTCAGCGAATCAGGCTACACCATGACCCAAGAGGAGAAGGACGCTCTGGAAACCGGCTTTTATGATCTCCTATACAAAAGCTTCTCCATAGATAATGTGCAAACCAAGTATGACTGCATCCTCAGCAACGTGCCACTGGGCAGCGACGTGAGACAAGCAGGCAGCGACGAAGCAGACGGGGACTATAGCGTCCAGGGAATCCCTATGGATCTGCACGAGATTGGCGAAGCGTATCCCGGCCAAGATATCGCCATCCTCAAAATGCAAGGGCAGACAAACCTTCCCACAGTCACGCTGGCCGACGATACGACTATAAATCAGGGGGACTCCGTTTATGCGATGGGCTACTCCGGAGCCACAACTATGAAAGAACACCTCGAAGACAAGATTTTAAAATCAATGGAGGAAGCGGAGCTGACCTCAGGCACCCTCAGTGCTAAACAACAAATGACAGAGGGATGGGACGCCTTCCAAATAGATGCAGCCATACACTTTGGAAACACAGGCGGCCCGCTGTTCAATACATCGGGCGAAGTCATTGGAGTCAACACAGTCGGCCCCACCGACAAAACCACCAAAGCATTGACTTCCGGTATGAATTACGCTGTCTCCATTAGCGTGGCCAAGCAATACTTAAACAAAATGAATGTCACCCCCACTGAAAGCACTTTTACCACCAATTTCAGACAAGGACTTGTGTACCACAACATGGGCAAACACCATAACCATAAAGCAGTTCCCCTCTTAGAAGAAATAAATGAAACGAACCCGGGGTTCCCTGTTGTACAGCACATACTTACCGAAGCCCAAACGCAAGCCGCCGCTAACCCAGTCATATTGGGTATCCCTATTGTGATATTCTTCATCATCGTCGGCACGATTCTTGTCGTTATTGGTGCTGTGGTCATCATTATTATTATGTTGAGAAGAAAGAAGAAAAAGGCTTCTGTAAATAGAAACATGGGCATGTACGATCCTGATACACCTATGAACAATACCCCTAATGTGTATACGAATACTCCTGACCCTAACATGTACATGAACACCGCTCCTAGCCCCGGCATGCACACGAACAATACCCCTAACATGTACATGAACACAAGCCCCAACACTTCAGTTCCTGAACAACAGCAGCAAACTATAGAGAAATATGACCAAACCATAATGGGACATCAAGCCCTGGGACATCAAGCCTTGGGCAATTCAATCCAGCGGCCCATCATCACCAACTCCGATCCCTCTTCTTGTAGCAGATGTGGAGCCGCAGTCCCACCGGCAGCAAAGTTCTGCATTCGATGCGGAGAAAACATAGCTGTGCAGCCACCCTCACATTCCACCACCTGTCTACAGTGTGGCGCTCCCCTGTTACCGGAAGCAAAATTTTGCAACACATGCGGCGCCCCCCAATCCGTTTCCGACCAGACCACTGCTGTTAATAACTTAAGATAGCCCAGAAGACCACAAAAGACTCATTTGGACAAGACTGCTGTCTGACTGCTGTCTGATCAAATAAATGAAAAGGAGAAAACGATGAGCGACATCACACGCAACGAACCCACCTCACAAACCCAGACCGTGTCAGAACAAACGGAACAAACAACCCTCAACCAAAACCCCGCACCGCCAAACCCGCCTGCGCCGGAACAGGCGCCCCTTGAACAAGCCACCGCGCCATCGGCCCAGCCTGCTCCTTCCCCCACCCCTCCCCATAACACAAAGAAAAAAAACAAAACCAAACTCATAATCCTTCTCAGCGCCTGCGGCGCAGTGGCCATAGGTGTGGTTATCGGCCTTTTTGTCTGGGCCGGGAATTTGAATAATTCAGAAAATCCGAACCTTCCCGAAGATGCAGGAGACTCCCAGGAACAGGAGCAAAGCTCCGCCTCAAATGAAGATATCAAGGTTATAAGCATAAGTGCGGGGGCAGTCCATACGATGGCCATCAAAAGCGACAATAGCCTTTGGGCCTGGGGAGATAACGAGAATGGACAACTCGGTGACGGTACAACAACACACACCCCCATTCCGGTCAAAATCATGGAGGATGTCACACAAGTTTCGGCAGGAGCCAAGCATACGGCAGCCATTAAAACAGACGGCAGCCTTTGGACCTGGGGAGATAACTCCTACGTACAGCTCGGCGACGGAACAACAACGAACAAATCAACTCCGGTGAAAATCATGGATGACGTCATACAAGTTGTGGCAGATGCTGATCATACATTAGCCATTCAAAAAGACGGCAGTCTCTGGGCCTGGGGAGAAAACCGCAAAGGACAGCTCGGCGACGGAACAACGACGAACAAATCAACTCCGGTAAAAATCATGGAGGATATTATGCAGGTTTCCGCAGGCTCCGGGTATACGTTAGCACTTAAAAAAGACGGCAGCCTGTGGGCCTGGGGAGAAGACAAGGGCAGACCCCCAGCAGGAGAAGGGCCTCCGTCAGGGGGCGGACCTCCGTCAGGGGGCGGACCTCCGCCAGGGGGCAGACCTCCGGCAGGAGGCAAACCTCCGTCAGCAGGCCCGCCAACTCCAATGAAAATCATGGATGATGTCATACAGATTTCGGCCAAAGGCCACACACTGGCCATTAAAAAAGACGGCAGTCTTTGGGCCTGGGGAGAAAACTCGTTCGGGCAGCTTGGCGACGGGACAACAAAAAACAAAGCAACCCCGGCGAAAATCATGGAAGATGTCATGCAGGTTTCAGCAGGGCACGACTACACAACCGCACTCAAAAACGACGGCAGTCTCTGGGCCTGGGGGAACAACTCATCCGGACAGCTCGGCGATGGTACAACGACGCACAAAACAACCCCAGTAAAAATCCTGGAGGATACCGCGCAAATCTCAACAGGTTCCGGCAAGTCCACCTTGGCCATTAAACAAGACGGCAGCCTATGGGTCTGGGGACAAAATGACAAAGGGCAACTCGGCGACGGAACAACAACAGACAGGTCAACTCCGGTGAAAATCGATGCCTGAGACCCCATTCAAGGCTCTCCTCTCAAACTGCTCCCGGCGATACTTCAGCGCGCACCCAACCGCGCATCCCGCCGTCTGCCCCAAGCCGCAGGCCGACAAATTCGTCACATGCTCAATAATCTCCTCCAGCCTCTCCACCGAACCCCCATCAAGACACTCCAGCATGCGCATCGTCCCCACTCGGCACGGTGTGCATTTTCCACAAGACTCATGGACAAAAAACGCCACCACCTGCCGCACATACTCAACAAGATCCACACTGTCATCCATCACCACCACAGCCCCTGTCCCCATTGCCAGACCCTCATCCCAAAGATCCTGGTAGCTGAAAAGCCCGTCCAACTGCTCCGGAAACCCAATAGGCCCCGATTGGCCGCCAAAATGACAAAACTGAATAGGTCTGCCCGTCGCCGTTCCGCCCCCATAGTGAGACCCATACAAAACCTCCCGCATAGGCGTCCCCAAAGGCGCCTCAAAAACCCCCCGGTTTTTCGCGTGCCCGGACAAACACACCAGCTTCGTGCCTCCGCCGTCCTCAGTCCCCAGCTCCAGAAAAGCCCGTCCCCCCATAGTCAGAATAGCCGGCACACAAGCAAAAGACTCCACATTATTCACCAAAGTCGGTTTCAAATAGAGGCCAAATTCCGCCAGATGAGGCGGCTTCACCCGGGGACGCCCGGTTCTGCCCTCAATCGTGTTGAGCAGCGCCGAATTCTCCCCGCACACATAAGCCCCGGCCCCAGAGACCACATACACACGACAAGAAAACCCCGGAATCCCCAGAATCGTCTCCCCCGCATATCCCGCTTCCTCCGCGCTCTTCACAGCCCTCCGAAACAACTCCTGAGCCCGGCGGTATTCCCCGCGGATGAAAATATACGCCGACTCCGCGCCAAAAATATAAGCCGCAATCAGCATCCCCTCCAGCACACTGAAAGGATCCTCCTCCAACAACAGCCTGTCTTTAAAAGTCCCCGGCTCGCCTTCATCCCCATTGCACACAATATATTTTGGCTCAGCTTTCATGCCAAAAAGATGCTTCCACTTGCGTCCGGCCGGATAGGCCGCCCCACCCCGGCCCCGCAACATAGCTATATCTATCTCATCCAAAGCTTGGGTCTTTTCCATCTCCGTCACCCGGTGTAATCCGGCAAATCCGCCCAACCCAAGATATTCCTCCACCGATGCCGGGTCTTGATAGCACCCCACCCGTTTTAGCAGAACCCGGGGGCGGGGAGTCCGATATTCTGTATTCTGATGACCTATATTATATATTAATGGGTTCATGGTTCAGTCCCTTCCAACTCCCGACACCTCTCAATCAACTCCTTCAGTGATTCCTCCGTCATGTTCCCATACACCTCATCTCCCAGCTTGATCGCCGGCCCTTCGGCGCAAGACCCAAAACATGGCACAAACCGGAACGCAAAGAGCCCGTCTTTTGTAATCTCCTCTTCCTTAACCTCCAGCTCCCGGCTCAAAACATCCGCCACCCCCTGGGCCTTAGTAAAGAAACACGGCGTACTGCTGCAAATCTCAAACACAAAACGCGCCTGAGGCTCCGTATGTAACATCGTATAGAAAGTCAGCGCTTCAGAGACCTTCGTTTCCGTGACCCCCAGTTCCCGGGCCACCCACCCAGCCGTCCCTGTATCAATACAGCGCCCCGGACACACCTCTTGCAGATCCAGCAGAATATCCAGCAGATTTTCCCGCCGGAACTCATAGCATCTCATAATCGAGCGCTTTTTTTCCATAGACAATTCTTGAAATTGGTTATTCACAAACACTCCCCCTCATAAAAACAAGATAGGGCGAGACCCCCATAAATATAGTATAGGGACGATTCAGCTGATCGTCAAATAATGCTACGGGTACGCCGCGATCCAAAATCCCCCTTTGTGCTCCCATTATGTATCCCCCCATTGGTATACAACAATCCCGCTATGCTTGATATTTATCGCAAAATATATTAAGGTAAACAATAACAAATCAGCGACAAAAAGCTATAAGGAGTTCACCATGTTCGTTATTGCCAACCAAACAAAAGTCCCCATAAAAGTATGGCTTCCCGATGAATCCCAAATGGACGACATCTGCAAAGAGCAAGCCCTTCATCTTGCTGAATTGCCTTTCATCTTTAAATGGGTCAGCCTGATGTCAGATACCCACGCGGGAATGGGAATGCCCATTGGCGGCGTTATTGCCGCCAATGATGTCATTATTCCCAATGCTGTTGGTGTTGATATTGGCTGCGGTATGGCTTTTGTCGGCACCGATATTCGGGTCGAAGAAATCCGCGATATTATGACTGACAACGGTTTGCTGCTGCAGGGAATTGTCGGCGATATACTGCGCAATATCCCTGTGGGGTTTCAGCATCACAAAAATACCCAATCCTGTATGACCCTAGACAACGCCCTGGAATCCATGGACAAATACGAACCCAATCCTGAGCTGTGCGGTCAGCTTGACGCCGGTTATTATCAGATCGGTACCCTGGGCGGCGGCAACCATTTTATTGAACTGCAAGAAGACGATAATGGCTGTCTTGGCATTATGATTCACTCTGGTAGCCGCAATTTTGGCAAACAGGTCTGCGATTTTTTCCACAACCTGGCGCGGGAACTCAATCAAAAATGGTATTCCGATGTTCCGGATGAGTGGCGGCTGGCTTTTCTTCCGGTTGATACACAGGAGGGCCGCCAATATATCAACTGGATGAACCTGGCTCTTGATTTTGCTGTGGAAAACCGCACGAAAATGATGTATGCGGTTCGATCAATCCTTGAGAAATGGATGGGCCGACATACCGATATCGCCTATAGTTACACCGAAGAAATCAACTGCCATCACAATTACGCCGCTTTGGAGAATCACTACGGTAACAATGTCTGGGTGCACCGCAAAGGAGCAACCCGTGCTCGTTCCGGCGAGCTTGCGGTTATTCCCGGCGCCATGGGGTCGTACAGCTATGTCGTGAGAGGGCTTGGAGAAAAGCAGAGTTTTTGCTCTTCATCCCACGGAGCAGGACGGCTGTATTCTCGCACAGGCGCGAAGCAGAATTTTTCCGTTGAGGAAGTCATGAATGATCTGGATAAGCAAGGTGTTATTCTCGGCAAACACAACAAAAAAGATGTTGCCGAAGAGAGCCGCTTTGCTTATAAGGATATCGATGAGGTTATGAACAACCAGAAGGACCTTGTGGAAACGGTTAAGCAGTTGAGAACGCTTGGTGTGGTTAAGGGATAGGACTTTGAGGATGCTTTTCTACGGCCTGTGATTTCAAATCGGCATCACTTATCGTTGCAATGCTCCCGACACTGTAGCTGATGCCAAAGTTGATCCGAAAAGAGTGGAAGAACTCGGATTTGACAATGCCCGAAAGAAGCAGATTCCACATGAAGGGGAAGCCGCTGCCCAATTGGAGAACGCTACAGGTGGGAAACTGGAGCCAGTGCAAGTCCCCCCAAGTGCGAACCAACCACCAACTCCTGATTTTAAATTTGTTGAGGGCTCTCATGCAGGTAAAACAGCAGCTCTGATGTGGACTGCTGATGCTAACAATCCTAAAGCATTGCAGGGGTTGAATGACAATTTCGGAAAACATGCCAGTGAGTTGGATAAGATCAAAGACCATTTAAACAAGGCCGATATTGTTGCATTGGACTACAGAAGATTGACACCTGCCAATCAAAGTCTTGCTGACTCTTGGGTAAGGAGCCTTACTCCTGATTAACAGAGCAGAATTATTATTTTGAGGTGATATATTATGTCTATGGATATTTGGATTGGCGGTGAAAAGTGGTGGAGCACTACATCAGGCATATTTGAGTGCATTGTTGAAGAAGCAAGAGCGCTTTTCAAAGATAGTGAACAAGAGTGCGTAAAGAATATTTATGAGTCGCTTGATGACCATTACCAACAGCATATTCTTCTGGGCAACCTTGATGGAGAATGCTTCAATCTGTTTTACTCCTATTGCAAGAAAGCTATGGACGAGTTTCCTAATTCGGAAAGAGGAAAGATTCCCGATAAAGAGTATCTGCCTGTAATATTAGGAAATTGGGCCAACCTGTTGACCGATTTGAGGAAAGACCCGCGATACAGGGGGACAGCAGGAAACGGAATAGGGCGGTCTCTTGTCCCCCCCTATTCACCCCAGCACTTGATGGATGCAAGACCCGCCAATGCCCGTCCATTGAGAATGGCATGGCTCCCATCGTTAGATGGGCCGGGCTTGCAAATCTTCGTCCCCTCCCCCTGTCCTCTGTATGTGATTACGCCCATAAAAACAGTGGCCTTATGGTTGTCGTCCCTCGATTTAGCCTTTCTGATCAACTCCTGTCTTCCGTCTTCCGGTGCATTACGTTTGTGATGCATTAATTATTATTTAGTCCCTATTGACTATGGGCAAATATCTTGCTAAGTTATAAATACAGGTTATGTTCAGCTGGTGTTTAGGGAATAGATTATACAGGTGAGCCTATTTGTACAAAGAATAATTGAATGGTGTGAGTAAAGAATGGAACGTATTCAAACAATTAACGCATCCCGGATTGATTGGTGTTGCAATGATTACGGAATTACACGGGAGGCTCTTGCAAAAAAAATCAATATATCGTTCACTACCTTGAATAAGGTTATGGCTGGTGAAGATGGACTGACGTTTAGTCAACTGCGGAAAATGGCTGATCTTTTTGGTCGTGGCACATTATTCTTTCTGGAGCCAGGGCAAGTTAATGAAATGAAGATACACACTCCCCAGTTCAGAACTCTCTCAAATCAGAAACCAGAAATTACACCTCAATTAAAAAAGATGATTAGAAGTGTTGAACAGCAGCGAGAAGTTTTCATAGAGTTACGCGACGAACTTGATCATGAAGAAATAACCCGTTTTGCACCGCCCTTGCTTAATGGCTTAGGAATTTCAGAAGCTGCCAGAGTAGTGAGAGCTTGGCTTAGGCTTACAGACTGCAACGACTTTAGCAGTTATCGCCAAGCGATTGAGGCACATGGCATATTAGTATTCCGCAGTAATGGTTATAACGGCCAATGGCAGATTTCGAAAGGAAATCCTATAATAGGCTTCTCACTCTATGATCCTATTTGCCCTGTCATTATGGTCAAGAAACAGGACTCTGATTCCCGGCAAACCTTTACATTGATACACGAACTTGGGCATTTGTTGCTGCACCAAATAAGTTCGATTGACGATGAAGGTGACATGCATTCATCTGAAGCTTATGAACAGGAAGCCAACGCTTTTACTGGCCATCTTCTGGTTCCTGACATATTTTTACTGAGTATTGATGACAGAAAGCGGCCAGCTATGGTTTCAGAATTTGATAACTGGCTGGAGCAGCAACGCAAAACTTGGGGGGTAAGTGGCGAGGCCATTTTACGACGCCTGATGGATGTTGGCCGATTAAATTCTTCGGAGTATAATGCCTATCGCCAGTGGAAGCAAGAGCAATTTTCCTTAGAAATGGGAACCGGAGGGACCCGTCAATATCGCTGTCGGGAACCCAAACATATCTTTGGAGATGTTTTCGTACGTACTGTGCTTGACGCACTTAGTTCGCACCGGATCACCCTTACAAAAGCAAGCAGATATCTTGATAACCTAACAATCAAAGACTTACACAAATTGGAGCAATACTATGCAGGCATTTGACGCTTCATCTATGATTTATGCATGGGACAACTATCCCCATGATCAGTTTCCGAAACTCTGGGAATGGATGGCGAATCAAATTTCAGAAGGAACGCTTCAAATGTCTGAGGTTGCGGTAGAAGAAGTCAGGCACAAAGCACCAGAATGTAATAGTTGGCTACGAAACAATGATTTCCAGATAATCAGTGTAGATAATGCGATTCTTCAAGAGTCCTACAGAATCAAGGGTCTATTGGAAATAGAAGAGGACAACTATGGCAGGGGCGTTGATGAGAATGACCTAATTATTATTGCCACTGCAAAGATTCTAAACTGTGAACTGGTGACAGATGAGGGGTTTCAAGCAAATTTGCCTACACATAAATACAACTATAAGATCCCTGCAGTTTGTACTATGGAAACGGTAAATGTTTCTTGGATTAATTTCCTTCGCTATCTCAAGCGTCAAGGAGTAATATTTGGTTAAGAACCGAAAAGCATATGCAACGGAGGCTTTAGCTTCCGTACGCCGTGGATCTCTTTATGCCCAATCTCTGACTGTTATTCAGGCAGGCAAGACAATCCAGATTTCATCCGTATACATAAATTCACATTCACCAGAACTTTGAAACAATGTTTGTGACGCTTGAACTTGGACATCCGGTTTTGGCTAAATCGAGGGACGACAACCATAAGGCCACTGTTTTTATGGGCGTAATCACATACAGAATGGTCTCTAATTCTTTATAAAAACCCTTGATTCTTCCGCCGGCTTTGCTTGTTTCTCCCATACTGCCACCCTTTTCTTCCCTTGGGGTTCAAGTTATTTATTCATTTGTATATCAGAAAATATTTTCTCTATTTCCCTCGCATATTTCTTTTCCCCAGGGATGCGCCGTGATTGAATATAGCCTAGTAGTTTATCAGGCTGTCTAAGAAGTAATAAATATTCAATTAGATGTCCTATAGGGAAGGTTAGCCCAGGCGGATCGTTGACAATCTCATCTGGCCCGCCGTCGGGCTCCGTATAGGCGACATATTTTTTCGTGGTATATTGAGCAGTTTCCTCCTGACAATTCTCAATCAGCCACTTGAGATCATCCGGACTCACACCGGCCTTTGCACAAGATTCATTCTCTACCTCAAGGACAATATTGTTAACCCTTGATTTCATATCCATTTTCACTGGCATCTTTTCTTCCACCGTCAAAAGGTACTTCCGATAAAAAGGCTCATTGATGAAATCCCTCAATGCCTGACTGCCTGTGTCGATGATTTTAAGCAGCCCCGCTCTTGGACCCTCCTTAAAAACCTCTTCCAGCATGGATAAGGGCACCTCAACAGGCGATTCAGATATTTGCATTTTCTCAGGCCAAGCCCCAGGCAAAATAAAGACAAAGAGATAAGGAACAACCTTTAAGTCTATTCGGGAGCTTATAAAATCAAATAGTTTTTGCCTTGCTTGTTGTGCTGCTTCAACCATTTTTGTAGGCTTTCTAAACACATAAAACACAGACGCGTCCATTCTAGACGCTATAATGCTTGCCTCCATATTCATCCCATTATACTGAATAGGAATACGGCCTTCTGTAATTCCACTATCAATAGAATAAACGTTGACTTCGTTATGTGATGATTTGTCTTTTGAACATTCCTCAAAATATAGGATGAAGTAGCTCATGGAATCTATCTCCTTTCCGCACGCTATTGTTCCCTACGTGGATCTTAGTTTTGAAGGAATATCAGTCGCAATCCTGATAGCCTCCCAACACGCCACATACCGTGCACTGAAAAATATATGCCCTTGGTGAGCCATCTTTATCCAACGCGGGCCCAGCCCACAACCCAAAAAGGCTGAGCGGAGATAGCCAAGTAGCCGCGGAATTAAGGTATAAAGCAAAAGGCTCAAGGTGTAGGTGAGTGTCTGAGTATCAACACGCTCGA
>WRII01000049.1 GCA_009782825.1 Peptococcaceae bacterium | reverse complement strand
GGGGAGGAGTTTTTCGTCGGCGAATTCGATTAATTGGGGGCGGCTGCTGCCCCAGATTGTGTACTATGTATGGGCGTATATTCAGGCGGTGCGGCGGGGGCGTGTACGGCCGGGGGATGAGATGAATGTTGTGGTGCCGACGGGGAATTTTGGCAATATTCTGGCGGCGGCGTATGCTCGGCGCATGGGTCTGCCTTTGGGGCGGTTGATCTGTGCGTCGAATCGCAATAATGTGTTGAGTGATTTCTTTGGCCGGGGGGCTTATGGAAGCCGGAGGGCGTTTTACCTGACGATGTCGCCGTCGATGGATATTTTGATCTCGAGCAATTTTGAAAGGTATCTTTTTGAGGTGAGCGGACGGGATGGGGATCGTGTGGCGGCTTGGTTCGCGGAGTTAGGCCGGACGGGGTGTTTTGACGCGGGTTCGGAGGTGCTGGCCAGGTGCGGCGAGGAAATGTGGGCCGGTTGGTGCGGGGAAGAGGAGACCTTGGCGTCTATTCGTGAGGTGTTTGAGAGGTATGGGTATGTGCTGGATCCTCACAGTGCGGTGGGATATAAGGTTTATCAGGATTACCGGCGCTGTGTGCCTGAGGATGGGCGCTATACGGTGCTGGCGTCTACGGCCAGTCCGTTTAAATTTGCGGGCAGTGTGCTGAAAGCTCTTGATCCTGGGGTGCAGGCGCAGGACGAGGCCGGCCTGCGCCAAGGCGAGGCCAGCCTGCACCAAGGCGAGGCCAGCCTGCACCAAGGCGAGGCCAGCCTGTACCAAGGCGAGGCCAGCCTGTACCAAGGCGAAGATTCGGCTTTGGAGCGTTTGGCGGCTCTCAGCGGCTGGGAGATCCCGCAGTGCGTGCAGGGGATTTTTGCGGCGGAGAGTGGGACGCGGTCTGTCTGTAGCGTGGAGGGGATTCCGGATGTGATTCGGTCTGTGTTGATTTGATACTCATGAAATGAAACAGGGGGAGAGATACTGTTCCCTCATTGGGTGAGCATTAAAATCCTGCCCGGGGTATTTTGGGAACCACAGGAGCGGCAGCCTCACAAGTGTTCTTTTTTCTCCATTTGCACATATTATCACAATCGCAGTTTATGCTGATATCATAATTCGGGTTACATTTATATTCTTTATTACATCCTTTATTAGAATTATCCTTGTTTTTATCTTTGCCGCAAGTGCCTTTATTCTTATCTTTGTTGTAGGTGTTTTGGTTCTTGTTTTTGCTGTAGGTGTTTTGGTTCTTGTATTTGTTGTAGGTGTTTTGGTTCTTATTTTTGTTGTAGGTGTTATTGTTCTTGTATTTGTCGTAAGTGTTTTTGCTCTTATCTTTGTAATCATTGCCTTTGCCCTGATTTCCCTTATCTTTGGTTTGACTATCTTGATTGCCCTTGCCTTGATTACCTTTGCCATGATTGCCTTGGTTGCCCTGATTGCCCTGATTGCCCTGATTGCCCTGATTGCCCTGATTGCCTTGGTTGCCTTGGTTGCCTTGGTTGCCCTGATTGCCCTGATTGCCCTGATTGCCTTGGTTGCCCTGATTGCCTTGGTTGCCCTGATTGCCTTGGTTGCCTTGGTTGCCTTGGTTGCCCTGGTTACCTTGATTACCTTGATTACCCCGGTTGCCTTGATTGCCTTGATTGCCCTGATTACCCTGATTGCCTTGGTCGTCCTGATCGTCTGGGTCGTCCTGATCGTCTGGGTCGCCCTGATCGTCTGGGTCGCCCTGTTCATCTTGGTTGCCTTGGTTGCCTTGGTTGTCCTGGTTGTCCTGGTTGTCCTGGTTGTCCTGGTTGTCCTGGTTGTCCTGGTTGTCCTGGTTGTCCTGGTTGCCCTGGTTGCCTTGGTTGCCCTGATCGCCTTGGGCGCCATGATTGCCCTGGCTGCCTTGGCTATTGCCGTCCTCGTTTGCTGCAAATATAGATGCGGGGATCATACTCAGAATCAAAATGACAGCGGCTAAAATAGCGACAGCCCTTTTCATGTTGCTTCTCTTCGTTTTCATACTTGCGTTTCTCCTCCGTTTTTTAGGTTAGGACCTTATTACCCTTGTGCCTAAGGGGATAAACATGTTTTTCCATTCGCAAGCAAACAGATAGTTACTCTAATGATGGGCATATAAATTAAGTAAGATTAAGTTCGTGATAATAATGCGAGTAAGCGGCTAAAACACTGGGTGAATGTTGGTCTATATGAGTTGGTCTATATTATTAAGTAACCACATATATGCGTTCATTGAAAAAACAATAGTACCCTTCTGGCGGTATGGGGTTCAGGTTTTTCTTGTTTGGAAGATGCGTTGAATGTGATTAACATCACTCCTTTATCTGAATCTATTTAGAAGCCCTTATATCATATCATTTATCCAGAACAAAAGTCATCATTATTGGAATATTTAGTAAAGATGTAAAGTGATTATTAATACATATTCAACATTAATTATATTGATTATTTGAATATTATAGTGCTTTAAATAAAATAAAAGGAGGTATAAGGCGGGCAAACTAGGACTAAAAACCTCTATTTAATTTCATTAATTTTGATATTAATGAAATTAAATAGAGACTTGAAACGAAGTCTGCCGGCGAAAAGACAAGTTATCATGTTGACTGTATTCCTCGCTATTCCGCGCCGCCCTCCGCGCCAGTCCCACTTTACAAACACTTGAATTTAAGGTAGACTCTAATTATTCCGTTTCTTGGTAGTCGAAGCTCCGACGGGTACTGGGAAACAGGAAATAGGATAACACATAATGGAGGTAAAGTATGCTTGCATCAGAAAAGAAACAAGAGATTATCACGAAGTTCCAGCAGCATGAGGGAGATACGGGATCTCCTGAAGTTCAGATTGCGCTGTTATCAGCGCGGATTGCTGAGTTGACAGAGCATTTCAAGATTCATAAAAAGGATCATCATTCTCGACGTGGTTTGTTGAAATTGGTGGGACAGCGAAGAGCGATGCTTAATTACTTGAAGAAAAACGATTTTAATCGTTACCGTAAGATTGTCCAGGATCTGGGGTTGCGCCACTGATGGGTTTGCGGACTATAATAAGGCAAGTGAGAAGCGGGAAGTGAGAAGCGGGAAGTGGGAATTGAGAATTGAAATTTGAAAAATGACAAGAGTGAGGAGTTCTCCTCCTCTTTGTTTTTCCCAGGAGGGAAATAAGGTGCACACCATCGAAGTGCGATGCAGCGAATAACGAATCACGAAACAATGAATAAAAAATCACGAAACAGTGAACAGTGGGAGGTTACGCAGTGAATCAAGAATACTTGAAAAAATCCCTCACAGTAGGGGGACGACAGCTGAGTTTTGAGACGGGGCGGATTGGACGGCAGGCGGGAGGGGCGGTTTTTGTCCGTTACGGCGATACGGTGGTTATGGTTTTTGCTACCGCCAGCTCTGAGGCCAGGCGGGGGATTGATTTTTTCCCGCTGACTGTGGATTTTGAAGAAAAAATGTATGCTGTCGGAAAGATTCCGGGCGGTTTTATCAAACGCGAGGGGCGGCCCAGTGAAAAGGCGACTTTGTCGGCGCGTTTGATTGACCGGCCCATAAGGCCTCTGTTTCCTGAAGGGTATTATAATGATGTTCAGGTTGTGGCCATGGTGTCGTCGGTGGATCAGAACTGTGCGACGGATGTGACGGCGATCAATGGGGCGTCGGCGGCGTTGATGATTTCGAATATACCTTTTGAGGGTCCCATAGGCGCGGTGTCTGTGGGGCTGGTTGAGGGGCAGTATGTTGTCAACCCGACGGTGGAACAGGCGGAGCGCAGCCTCATGCATTTGACGGTGGCGGGAACCCGGGACGCGATTATGATGGTGGAAGCGGGCGCCCAGGAGGTGCCGGAAGAGCAGATGCTGGAGGCGATGCTCTTTGCTCATGATGAGATTAAACGGATTACGGATTTTATTACGGAATTTCGTGAGGAGGCCCTTAAGGGTTCTCTGGCTAAAGAGAAGCAGGAGGTCACGCCGCCCCAGAGGTCTCAGGAGTTGACGGATAAGGTCAGGGACTGGGGATATGCGAAGCTGGATCAGGCGGTGCGTGTGGTTGAAAAACATGCCCGGGAAGAAGCGATCGGGGGTGTTAAGAAAGAAGCTTTGGAGCATTTTGCGGCGGATTATGCCGAGGGGTATACTGAGGAGGAGAGGGACGAGCAGCTTAAGATTATTGACAAGATGATGGAAGATATGGTGCACCAGATTGTCCGGCGCCTGATTACGGTTGAACATATTCGTCCGGATGGGCGTGAGTTGGACGAGATCCGGCCTATTGAGATTGATAATAGTGTTTTGCCGCGAACCCACGGGAGTGCGGTGTTTACCCGGGGACAGACTCAGGTGATGACGGTGGCGACTCTGGGGACGATGGGGGACGAACAAATCATTGACGGTCTGGGTCTGGAGGAGTCCAAGCGCTATATGCATCACTATAATTTCCCGCCTTTCAGTGTCGGAGAGGTGCGGTTTATGCGGGGTCCCGGACGCCGGGAGATTGGGCATGGCAATCTGGCGGAGCGGGCGTTGCTGCCGGTGCTGCCGTCTGTTGAGGATTTTCCGTATGCGATACGTTTGGTTTCGGAGGTGCTGGAGTCTAACGGCTCTAGTTCCATGGCGTCGGTATGTGGAAGTACGCTGGCTCTGATGGATGCGGGTGTGCGTTTGAAAGCCCCGGTGGCGGGGATTGCTATGGGGTTGATTCAGGAGGAAGGATGCACGGCGATTTTGACGGATATCCAGGGGTTGGAAGACCATGATGGAGATATGGATTTTAAAGTGGCCGGAACGGTTGCCGGGATTACGGCTCTGCAGATGGATATTAAGATTAAAGGGGTTTCCCGGGAAATCTTACAAACCGCGTTGGCCCAGGCTAAGGCGGGCCGCTTGTTTATTCTGGATAAGATGCAGGCGGCGCTGCCTCAGGCGAATCCGCTGTCTCGTTACGCGCCGCGTATTATTTCGTTTACTATTCATCCGGACAAGATCCGCGATGTGATTGGTCCCAGCGGGAAAATTATTAAGAAGATTATTGAGGAAACCGGGGCGAAGATTGATATTGAGGATGATGGCCGTGTCTTTGTGGCTGCTGTGGAAGGACCTGCGGGGGAACAGGCTGCGGCAATTATTCGAGCTATTGTGGAGGATGTGGAAGTTGGTAAGATTTACAAAGGACGGGTGACCCGGCTTATGGAGTTCGGGGCTTTTGTTGAGGTGATTCCTGGGGTGCTGGGCCTTTCGGGCAAAGAGGGGCTTGTTCATATTTCACAGCTGGATCTTGCCCGCATTGCTAAAGTAGAGGATGTCGTGAAGGTCGGCGATGAGATTATGGTTAAAGCCAGTGGCATTGATAAGCAAGGACGGCTGAATTTGTCTCGCAAGGAGGCGTTGCTGGCGGAGAGAGGAAGGGGCTGAGCTTTCACCGGCAATTGCCTTGATCATAAGATGGATAAGGATGGGTATACTACCTCTCATATTCGATGTTCGAGTTCGCAAGTTCAAATGGCGAATACGAATCTCGGATAAACGGGAGGTATGTAAAATGAGAAAACTGGCTGCGGCTATTATGAAGGTTCTGGCTATCAAGAGAATTCTGACTCTAGCTATGGTTATGGGGTTACTTTTAAATCCTTGGGGGCGGGAGCTGGGCGCTATCCCCCCGGATTTTTCGGATGAAGACACTCAGATGGATCGAGAGGCCTTGGGGGATCAAGAGACTCTGGGGGATCAAGAGACCCAGATGGTTATCGAGATTGTGATCGACGAGGGAGAAGGCCGGGGCTCTGAACCCCCTGGCAGCCGTGATGAAAGCCGAGGTTCTTCTGAAGATACTAAAAGCTGGGATTCGGGGGAAGAGGCCAAAGGTTCTGGCCCTCTTGAAGGCCAAGGTTCTGAAACTGATGAAGCTCCTGATAGTGATGTTGATCATGATGTTATCGTGGAAACAAGCCCCGTTTCGGGGGTTCCCGCCCAGTATCCGCCGGTAACTGCCAACGCGGCGGTTCTGATAGACGGGGAAAGCGGACAGGTTTGTTATGAGCGTCAGGCGCACAGTTTGCGCCCGCCGGCCAGTACCACCAAAATCATGACAGCGATTTTGGCCATCGAATCGGGCCAATTGGACAGCGTGGTGACAGTCAGCGATAAAGCTGCTTCCACGGGGGAAGCGAGTCTGAATTTGCAAAAAGGCCAGAAGGTTTTACTGCGGGAGCTGGTGGAAGGGGCGTTGGTGCGTTCGGGTAATGATGCGTGCGTAGCTATCGCGGAAGCAGTGAGTGGTGAGGTGGATTTTTTTGTGCGCAACATGAACCGCAAAGCGGTGGTGCTTGGTGCGGTGGACACAAAATTTTTTAATCCTAACGGGCTCCCTCATGCAGCGCATGTGAGCACGGCTTACGATTTGGCCGTTATTGCCCGCTACGCCTTGCATGATCCGATTTTTGCCCAATTTGTCAATGAAACCTACGGTAAATTTGAGTCTGTCGAACCCCGCATGTCTGTGGATATCAAGAATACGAATAAGCTTCTCCACTCTTACCCGCTGGCAGATGGGGTTAAAACGGGGACCACCAATGCGGCGGGCAAATGTTTGGTGGCTTCGGCAACTAAGGAGGGGCGCCGGCTCATCTGTGTGGTTCTTGATGCGCCTGACCGTTATGGGGATTGCCGGCGCTTGTTTGACTGGGGATTTGAGAATACGTAGAATGTGGTGTGGAGAAAAAATCAAAGGAAAGAAAGATTGAGGAATGGAGGCAGAGAGTTCTGCCAAGAAAGGAAGGGCCATATGTATCAAAAAACGGTTTTGCCTAATGGCGTACGCATTGTCAGTGAACACATACAGGGAGGCCGGTCTGTGGCGATCGGCGTATGGGTAGGCGCGGGATCGCGCCACGAAGCGCCTGCGTATGAAGGGGCCTCTCATTTGCTTGAACATATGTTTTTTAAAGGAACGGTTAAGCGCTCAGCTCCCCAACTGGCTGAGGCTCTGGAAAAGGTCGGAGGACAGCTGAACGCGTTTACTGCCAAAGAATACACCTGCTATTATGCGCGGGTTCTCGATGAGGATTTGGATTTGGCGATTGATGTGCTGCAGGATATATTTTTTCACTCGACTTTTGAGGAAGAGGGATTAGGGAAAGAGAAGAATGTGATTGTGGAAGAGATCAAGATGTATAAGGATACGCCCGATGAACTCGTGCATGATTTGTTTTCACAATATGCCTGGAATCAGCATCCCTTGGGTCATCCGATTGTTGGGAACGAAACCATCATCCAGGATATGAAGCGGGAAGATCTTTTGCGTTATATGGAGACGCACTATACGCCGCAAGATGTGGTGATCGCTGTGGCCGGGCCTATCCAGCATGAGGACTTGGTGCAGAAATTATCTGTCTTTGGGGAGTTTCAACGCCGGCGTGAGGATATTGTGCCTGAGCTGCCTGCTTTGCAGCGTTTTAAAAATATTTTTATCAAAGATACGGAGCAAGCCCATATTGTTATGGGGACACAGGGTTTTGCTCAGGAACATGACATGACGTATCCGATGCATATTGTGAACAGCATTCTGGGCGCGGGTCTCAGCTCGCGTTTGTTTCAGGAAATCCGTGAAAAGAGGGGATTGGCCTATTCGGTTTTTTCCTATCATAATACTTATCAGGATGCGGGCTTGTTTGCGGTTTACGCGGGGACGACGCCTCAGAAGACTCATGAGCTTGTGGAGTGTGTTATGGAACAGATGGAGAGTCTCAAACAGGATGGGATTGACCTGCAAAAACTGGCGGATACCAAAGCTCAGATCAAAGGGAGCCTGTATCTGGGCATGGAATCCACAAGCAGCCGCATGAACCGTTTGGGGAGGACGGAGCTCACCCTCAATCGCGTCAAGACAATAGATGAAACTGTGGAGAAGCTGGAGAAAGTGACTCTTGAGGATGTCCGCGCCCTGTTGGATCAGCTCTGGCAGCCGGATAAAATCAGTGTTCTGGCGGTGGGGCCTGAGGGGTGCTATAAGGAGGGGGTTCCGGTGCAGGGATAGAAACCAAACCTCATGATTCATATGGGTTTCGCAGAAGTCTGTATGGAAAATCTGAATAAAAATGTCAAAAAAATGTGTCGAATTTTAGGACTTCTTTATGAATTTTTAAGGACTTCTTAATATCTTTCGTGTTATACTTGGAACATGTGTGAAAAAACACAGGAAAGGTGATAAGATGTCCGATAACAAGACTGGTCCCATGCCCCCATTCACACCATTACAAACAGGGTTCTCCACATTGAGACCCTCGGGAGCCCCTACAGGGAAAACATCAGCACATACCAATAGTCGACAGGAACAGGGGCAGCCGGCAAAAAACAGGAATTTCCTCCCTCTTTTTGTCGTTCTCGGCGCCGTTATAATAGCGCTGGGGGTTTTAGGAACACTTTTTCTTTTGGGTTGGTTCGGAAATGCCGAGCCTCCCTTTTATGGAACCTTTGACCTGGATCTCAGCAGTCAGGGGATAACAGATGAGAGGCTTGTGTTAGCCGTTGAAAATGGGGAAATCCCCAAACATGTCACACAGTTGGACTTATCCACCAACCAAATCAGCGATCTCACTCCCCTGAAATCTTTGACAAATCTGACCAAGCTTAAACTGGACTCAAACAGTGTCAGCGATCTCACCCCCCTCAGTTCCCTGACCAATTTAACAGAGCTCAGCTTGTCCTCCAACCAGCTCACCAACCTCACCCCCCTACAATCCTTGACAGGCCTAACAATACTAGAGCTGGACTTCAACACCATCAGCGACCTGAAGCCTCTGAGATCCTTGACAGCGTTGAAAGATCTCTCATTACAACAAAATATTGTCAGCGACCTCTTTCCTCTGCAGTCCTTGACAGAACTGCAGAAGCTCACCTTAGCCGGCCCTGCCATCAATGACATCACACACCTTCAATCCATGACAAGTTTAACATATTTACACTTAAGGTCTACCAACATTACCGACCTCACCCCCCTGAAATCCCTGACAGAACTCACAACATTTATCTTGATCGA
The DNA here is from genome assembly GCA_009782825.1 of Peptococcaceae bacterium. Classification (GTDB taxonomy): domain Bacteria; phylum Bacillota; class Desulfitobacteriia; order Desulfitobacteriales; family Syntrophobotulaceae; genus WRJI01. The sequence continues at coordinate 13,449 of WRII01000049.1, read as the reverse complement.
TGCGGACATCAGTGACATTACCGCCCTGCAATCCTTGACAAAACTGACGACGCTCCAAGTGAGCTGGACCAACACCCAAGATCTCACTCCCCTAAGCTCCCTGACCAACCTAACAGTTCTCTTCTTGAATACCAACAAGATCACAGACCTCACCCCCCTTGGATCTTTGATAAATTTGGAGATTCTCAACCTGAGCCAGACAATCCTAACATCACAAACAGATCAAACGTACAGAGTATATCGTGAAAATGAAAACATTAGGGATATCACCCCTCTGCAATCCCTGCGAAAATTAAAGGAACTTTACTTGCTAGGAACCGGAGTTAATGGCCTTACTCCATTGGCCTCACTGACAAACTTGGAAAGACTGGACTTGTACCTTACCGCCGTCAGTGATCTCACTCCTTTGCAGTCCTTAACAGAATTGACCTATCTCCGTTTGGGCGGCTGCTCGAACACTATATATGCCCCTAAGGTCAGCTTCGCATACTCGATCACCGATATCTCGCCTCTGGCACCCCTGGCGAAGTTGACAAATCTTACCATTTCTTATGATGATTCTTTCAGCGACCTCACCCCTTTGCAATCCTTAACAGGATTAGAGGAACTCAATTTAAATAACACCAATGTCAGTGACATTACGCCTTTAAGGCCGTTAACGAACCTGACAACTCTGGATCTGGGCAATACAAAAGTTAGCAATATCACACCCTTGAGAACATTGACATCTTTAGAAATACTTGACTTGAACAGAACTTCCGTCAGCGACCTCTCACCCATAGACTCCTATCCAGAGTTAAAGGAATTAGATTTGAGTAATAATAAAAACATCACCGACCTCTCGCCTCTGCAAGCCGTGACAAGCCTGACAAAGCTGAGTCTGTCTTCTATTGAAGTCAGCGACCTCACCCCCCTACAGTCCATGACAGCCCTTAAAGAATTAGACCTGACCCTTACCCCTGTCGCCGACATCACCTCCCTCAGCTCCTTGACCAGCTTGTCGCACCTTAAACTTAGCCACAGCAACATTACCACTATTGTGCCCCTAGAATCCTTAACAGAGTTAACTTCTCTTGACCTAAGCGGGACAGACATCAGCGATATCACTCCCCTCTGCGCCTTGACAAGGTTGAAGAAACTCTACCTAGGTACCATATTAGCCCCCCTATCGAACGTCAAAATCAGAGATATCTCTCCCCTGGCATCCTTAACAGAATTGGTTGATCTGAGTGTTTCTAACATGGCCCTCAGTGACATTTCCTCCCTGAAGCCATTGACAAGGATAGAAAGGCTCAATCTTTCCGGAAACACCATCAGCGATATCTCACCCCTGAAATCCTTAATAAACCTGACCAGTATTGACCTGAGCGACAACTCTATCAGCGATATTACCCCCCTTGAATCCTTGGTAAAGCTGGAAGACCTTAATTTGAATTCAAATAACATTAACAACATCTCGCCTTTGAAATCCATAACAGGTCTAAAATATTTATACTTGGACAAAAACAATGTCAGTGATATCTCCTCTCTGAAATCCATGACCGGCTTGACGATTTTAAGTATGGACAACAACAACATCAGTGATATCACACCGCTGCAAACCTTGATCGCCTTATCACGGTTAATCTTGTCCGGAAACAAAATCAGCGACCTTTCCCCCCTGACATCGTTGGCAGGCTTATCATACTTGGGGCTGGCCGAAAACAAAATTAGTGAGCTCACTCCGCTAGCCTCGTTAACAAGGTTGGAGAGGCTGGACATAGAAAATAATATGTTAAGCGGCATTACCCCCCTTAAATCTTTAACTAATTTGAAGAATCTTAACTTGAGCAAGAACACAATCAACGTGAGCAAAGACACACTCAGCAGTTTCACCCCATTACTTTCATTGAAGTCCTTAGAGCGTTTAGATATTTCTGAGACCGGAGAGACTTTATCAGCGGCAATGCTGACGGAACTTCAAGCTGCTTTGCCCAAGTGCACCATCAAAACCAAGACAAGCTCTTAAGCAAGAAGGGAAGAGGGGAATAAGGATGGCAGTGTACACAAATCTTGACGCATCCAAGGATATTATCTCAAAATATGAGCCCTTGTGGGGCACGTGGTATGTAGACTCCCTATTAGGATCCGGTTCCTTCGGCAGAGTTTACAAAATCCATCGGCAGGAATTCGGCAAAACCTACACATCCGCCGTCAAAATCCTTAGCATCCCCCAGGACGAAGCTGAAATACGACATATGAGAAGCGAAAACTTCGATGACATGTCCATACGAAAATTCTTACGAGCCTGTGTCATGAATATCATCGCCGAAATCGATCTGATGAACGAATTTCGCGGAAACAGCCACATTGTCAGCTTTGAGGATCACAAAGTCATCGAAAAGCCCCATGAAATCGGCTACGATATTCTGATCCGCATGGAACTCCTGCAAAGCCTGTCCGACTATGTCACACAAACACCGCTCTCCTATACCGAAACACTCAGGCTCGGCATCCATATTTGCCAGGCGCTGGAATTGTGCGCCCGAAAAAACATTATCCACCGGGATATTAAGCCGGACAACATCTTTCTCTCCCAATACGGCGACTACAAACTAGGAGACTTCGGTATAGCCCGGCACATAGAAGGAACCATGTCCGGGCTCTCCAAAAAAGGCACATACACCTATATGGCGCCGGAAATTTTCCGAGGCAATCCTTATGGCCGCAGCGTGGACACCTATTCATTGGGAATTGTCCTGTACCGTTTCCTGAACAGAAACCGGACCCCTTTCCTGCCCGAGTTTCCCCAACCCCTTATGCCCGACGACCGGGACAACGCCTTACAAAGACGCATGAGCGGCGAACCCCTCCCCTTTTTGAAGGGAGTCAGTTATGAGCTTAACAGCTTTGTGCAGCAAGCCTGCGCCTATGACCCCCGTAACCGGTTCGCGAATCCTACAGCGATGAGGGAAGCGCTAGAATTCATAGCGCGCGCATCAAGCGGTATACCCATAAACACACTCCCCGCCAGCGCTTCACCACAGATGACGGGGCCGTCACAGATGAGCGGCCCATCACAGATGACGGAGCCACTACAGATGACTGGCCCATCACAGATGAGCGCTACGCCACAGATGAGCGACGGATCCGGGTACATGCCAAGGACAGCAGACGGAGCCATGGAGATACCAGCTTTCAACAAAACCCGCGCGTCCACGTCCGAGAGACCCCGGAACAGAAAGAAAAAAGCGCTCCTTCTCTCCCTGATAGCCGTTCTGGGCGCCTGCGGAGTCTTGGCTGCAGTCTGGGTATTTTTCTTGAATGACTTCAGCTCCGAACCCGATACTCCGATCCCGGCCCTCAACGGAACTATTAGTATAGACTGCAGCGAACAAAGCCTTACAGACAAACAGCTTGTCTCTATGATTCGCGCCAAAACCATCCCCCCCAATGTGACGCGTTTAAACGTATCCTCCAACCAGATTACAGATATTGTGTCCCTGGAATCCTTGACCAAGTTGAAGGAACTCACTCTGGACTTCAACGACATTGGGGATCTCGCACCTTTGGAACCCTTGACAGAGCTCACACAGCTCAGCATACGCGGTACCACATCCAGCGACCTCACCCCCCTGAGATCCTTGACAAGCTTGACCACCCTCATTGTGGAGGGGAGCAACCTCAATGACATAACACTTATAAAATCACTGACGGACTTAAAGACCCTTACCATTTACAACTCAACCCTGACCCAGGAGCAGATGGACAGCCTTAAAACAGCATTGCCCAGGTGCAAGATTGAGTTGAAAGAAAACGATTGATAGTTGGTAATTCACAATGCAGCGCTGAAAAAAGCTGTTGCTCGGCTGATGGGATTATCAAATGATGAGAGAACTCGCCTGCTTTATGAAAGCCGCCAAGGGACATCACCCATCGCTGCTATGGCATAAGCATCTACTTCACGCTGCAACGCTAATAACTCCTCGTTTTTATCCCTTTCCTGAGCGCCATCTAAAGAGAGGGTGTCTCTGGCTTTATCAATGGTATAATCAGGTCTGAGGCGGAAGGGATATTATCAGATCCTCTGCGCAAGAGGTCTTCAATGGATTGCCAATCATAGTTTTTCTGGCCACTAGCATTAATACTGACAAGTTGGGATTCTTGTGAAGTCTCTGACATTTGTTTAAATATATTTTCTTTCATAGCTTTATCCATTCCTATCTCCCTGTCAGGGATTTCTTCCGGAAGAGGTTGAAATAGACGTGGATATGTTTATAGCATTCTCATTTTTCAGAACCTGCAAGATATCGTCTAACGCGAAAGTTTATTCTTTCTCCACTCTGTTGAACTGTTTCAAGTGTTCCTGAAAATGCTGATAGTTGAGTAGCGGTCAATTCCGCCTCCGGCTTTTTGAGAATATACCATGTTTTGCCGATGCGGGCTGTCGCGTATCCATCATTGAAAGAGTTTGCTTCATCATATTTCAGGGGGACAACCTCTTTGCCGCTTGTATCGATGAATCCCCATTTCCCATTTCTTGACACTTGTGCCAAACCGTCTGAGAACCATAAGTGCTTATCATATTGTGGAGGGATAACGATATTCCCTGATGTGTCCATATACCCCCATTTATCGTTCTGTTTGATAGCCGCTAAACCATTATCAAATCCATGTATGATTTCATATTCAAGTTCAATGGGCACAATTAGAGTCCCATGAGCATCAATAACACCTTCTTTATCATTTTTTCTGACAATGGCTAATCCTTCATGGAAATACAAGCAATCGGTGTATTCCGATGGAATTATTTCATTTCCACTGGTATCAATTGCCCCCCATTTTCCATTTATTTGAACTGATATAAGGCCATCTTCAACGGGGAAGCTCATATTATTATACTCCAACGGAATTATCTCTTGACCTTTTGTGTCAATGATACCACATTTCCCCTCTTTTTCTACACGCGCATATCCTCCCTGGAAACTGCTTACTTTGTCGTAGCCTGATTCGGGAGAGACAACAACATCACCTGAGATATTGATATATCCCCATTTGTCATTTTTTTTGACTGCAGCCAACCCTTCGCTGAAGGAAGCCGAAGACTTCTCAGAGGAATCCAGTTTGTCATACTCCAGAGGAATAGCTTCTTGACCTGTGGTATCAATATACCCTGATCTCCCATCTCTTTCCACTCGCGCGCGGCCCTCATAGAAAAAATACATGTTATCATATTTGAAGGGAACAATCATATTACCTGAGAGATCCAAGGAGCCATACTTTCCATCTTTTTTAACTTGTAGAAGACCCCCACTGAATAAAATACGATTATAAAAATCATACTCCAATGGGATGACAACAGCGCCGTTAGTATCGATATATCCCCATTTGTTATCTTTACAGACCCAGGCCCAATTTGGGGGGTCAGTTCGCAAATCAAAGAAACCTGAGTCCAAATCATATATGACAGGAATCACCTCATTCCCGCTGATATCAATGAATCCACATTTGCCACCCTGTACAACGCGCGCGCGGCCTTGGTTAAATCCGGATATTGAAGTATACTCAAGCTTTGACGTGATCACAACTATACCTCCCAACTGTGTTTTGTACCATATATAACAAGCAAATGATATTCCGGTTAGAAGAATTATAACTAACAGCAATACAAGGAGGATAAGTTTTTTGTATTTTCTTTTCATATTCTCAAAAAGTCCTTTCCCTTCCTATGTTCCTTCCTTACTATAAATATAAATATAGATTTTCCTCAAGATATCTCTTAAGATTTATGATTCATTTAATAAAATCCTCCTTCATGCTCCCCCTGATGATCCTCCTCATCAGCCGGAACACCCCCACGAACAGAAGGAGCCCGGCTGCGGCGCAGACGGCCAAGGGAATCCAGCCTGCAGCGGAATTTGGGTGACTGCGCTCCCTGTAGGGAGTCCACAGAAGGGCGCTTTTATTCTTCATGGAACATCACTCAAGTTGAGTGTGTAGTTTGGATCCTTTAATTTTTTATCAAGTTCTCCTATTTGGGCTGGGGTTAAGTCTTCAAGAAGTTTACTGGAAAACCCCTTATAACTACTCAATACTTTTCTTAGATCTCTTTTATAATTCTCATAGCTTTGTCGATACTTGCTCCACCATGTTCTATACGTATCTATCTGGGCTTGATCACCTGCAGCAAGCTGAGCTTTAAGGTCAGATCCTGTCACATTCTGATATTCGGGCTTTCCCATCTCCTCATGCATGTCTGTAGCATAAGCGCGGGCACGTATCTCCAGCTCTGTCTCATTAATGCAGGAGACCATCTGTATATTACATTCTTCTGAAACGGCCAGGGTAGCTGCCAGATCATAGGCGTATGCTATATCTTGTAACTCCCATAATTCTTCGTTTTTTCTCTTTTTCTCTGCCTCATCTAAAGGGAGATCCTTGAGCTTTTTTTCCCTGACTCCATTAATGGTTGAATAGGCTCCATTACGAAAAGAGTAAATTTTCATGGCCTTATTCCCAATCTGTACAATATGGTAATCATCGAAAATATATTCTCCTGGTTCATAGAGAATATTGATCTCAGGAGTATCTTGAGAATTAGCATTCTTGTTTTGGTAGATCTCATTATCATTCATCAGAATTCCGTCGAGCAAGGAGGTTTTGAACATTTCCTGTTCTAGTTGTTCTCCCAGGGTTTTTTGTTCTTCTGTCTGCCTCCTGTTGAAGATGACAGATGACTGGGGGGCAACCACATAATCTTCTACCCAGACCTTATAGAGGGTGCAGAGGTTAGCCATAACAGGGGTGAGATAGGCTCCATTATATCCTCTTAGGATAAGCTGTCGTATGGCCTCAAAATCAGTGGCTACTGTGCCGTCGGCATAAGCTTCTGTCATACCCTGTACGAGCTGGAGCAGTATGACATAGTCTTCAGCCTCCATGTTTTCAGATCCCTTGTGCAACAGATCTTCAATGGCCTGCCCATTGTAGACGTTTTGGCCATTTTCGTTAACGGTGACGAGTGAGGCTGGTGGTTCTTGAGGGTTCTCTAACATTTTCTTAAATATACTTTCTTCCATATCTTTATCAATTCCTATCTCCCGGGCAGGGATTTCTTCTGTTTCTTCTGAGACGGGGGGGCGGAACCATCCCATCTTCCAAGCTCCAATAATGACAACGCCAAGGAGGAGAAAAATGACAAGAGAAACGATTAAGAAAAACTTGGTCTTCACGGAACATCACCCAAGTTGGGGGTGTAGCTTGGATCCTTTATTTTTTTACCTAGTTCCCTTATTTGGGCTGGTGTTAATCTCTTGAGTTCCATAGTGGAAAAACCGGGGTATTTACTCAGGGCTTCTCTCAATTCATCTTTATAGTTGTCAGTATCCCGTATTCCATATTTGTTCCACCATTCCGTATATTCATTGTTCTGAGTGGGGTTTGAATAATACAAATCCTTAAGATCCATCGCTGTAAAATTCAAGTATTTTGGGTCTTTAGGTTCTTCCATTGAGTTATATGCATAAAAACCATAACTGAGAGCGCGAATTTCCAGTTCCGTTTCATTGAAGCAGACCACTAGCTGTATGTTGCCGTTCTCGGTGACAGACAGGGCCGCTGCCACATCATAAGCCTGGGTTATCCACCCTAATATAGTATACTCTTTTACCTTTCTTAGTTTCTGCGTGTCGTCCCAAGGAAGAAACTGAACATTACCTCTTTCACCCCCGATGGGATGATGGGGGCTACGGTGAAAAGGATATACCTTAACTGCTTTATCTCCTATTTGTAAAAGATAGTGATCCATGAGATAATTCTCCCCCTTCTCATAGGTAATAGCAATCTCTGGTATATGTTGAGATATGCGCTCCTTACTCTGAGCTATCTCATTATCATTCATCAAGATTCCATTGAGTATAGCAACCTTAAACATTGCCTGTTCTAAGTGTTCCGAAGTAGCTTTCAGCTCCTCTGTATCTCTTGCGCCAAAAAGGACATATGTTTGGGGTTCTGCCAAAACGTAGTTCTCCACCCATTCCTTATACAGTATACAAAGATTGGCCATAGTGGAGGTAAGATAAGCCCCTTTGTATCCTCTTTGAATAAGTTGACCTATGGCCTCAAAATCTGTGGTTGCCGTGCCAGTGTCCTGGGTCAAGGTCATGCTTTCCACAACTTGAAGCAAAGTTACATAGTCTGCAATCTCCATGTTCACAGCTTCTCTGTGTAAGAGCTCTTCAATGGGTTGCCAGGCGTAGATCTTTTGACCTTCAGTATCAACAGTAATAAGTGGGGTCAAAGCTTCTTGGGGATTCTCTGACATCTGCTTTAATATAGTGTCTCTCATATCTTTATTCACTCCTATTTCTTCCAAAAGGGGTGGGGGTGGGCGGAACCACCATGTACCCAAGACAACAATAAGGCCGCCAAGGAAGAGAAAAACAAAAATGGAAACGATCACAATCTTGTTCTTCAAGGGACATCACCCATATTGAGTGTGTAATTTGGATCTTTTATTTTTTTGTCTAGTTCCCTAATTTGAGCTGGAGTTAAGTCCTCAATTATTTTTCCAACAAATTCAGTATCAGCTGTATAGTATGTTAAATCTCTTTTATAATTTTTATAACTTATTTGCCCATAATAATCTCCCCACCACTTTGTATACTCAGCCGTCTGGGCTGTGTCATCTGAGATAAACTGAGCCTTGAGATTTGACGCTGTCAGATTAAGATACTTGGGGCCTTTTCCTTCTTTTTTCGCCTTCTCATAGAGATATTGATCATAAGCCCGGGCACGTATTTCTAGTTCGGTGTCCTCAAAGCAAATTACCAGTTGTATGTTTCTGTCTTCTGATATGGCCAAAGCCGCTGCTATGGCATAAGCATCTACTTCACGCTGCAACGCTAATAACTCCTCGTTTTTATCCCTTTCTTGAGCGTCATCTAAAGAGAGGGTGTCTCTGGCTTTATCAATGGTATAATCAGGTCTGAGGCGGAAGGGATATATCTCAATATTTTTATCTCCAATTTGTATAAGGTAATGTTTGTTGTTCTCCTCTTGTTGTTCATAGATAATGTTAACCTCTGGTATATGTTGAGAAACACGATCTTTGCTCTGAGTTATTTCATGGTCATTCATCAGAATTCCGCCAAGCATAACGGCTTTGAGCATTTCTTGTTCCAAATATTCCGCAAGCGTTTTCTCTTCTTCTGTCTTTCTGCTGTGAAAAAGGGCATACGTCTTGGGTGCGACTAGGACATAATCCTCCACCCACTCCTTATAGAGTATACAGGTGTTAGCCATGGCAGGGGTCAGATAGGCTCCCTGATATCCCCTTTGAGCCAGCTGGCCTATGGCCTCAAAATCTGTGGTCACTGCGCCATCGGTATGGACCTCTGTCATGCTTTCCACAACTTGGAGCAAAGCAACATAGTCTGTGATCTCTATGCTATCAGATCCTCTACGCAAGAGGTCTTCGATGGATTGCCAATCGTAGTTTTTCTGGCCACTAGCATTAATACTGACAAGTTGGGATTCCGAGGTGTCTTGAGGGGTTTCTGACATTTGTTTGAGGATGCTTTCGTTCATAGTTTTATCCATTTCTTCTCTGATCGAAGAAACTTCCGAAGCAAGCGAGGAAAACCATCCCCTGCCTAAGGCAACGGCAATGAGACCCCCAAAGATGAAAAGAACGACAATAGAAACGATTAGGGCAATCTTGTTCTTCAAGAGGCATCACCCATGTCGAGCATGTAGTTTGGATCCTTTATCTTTTTGTCCAGTTCGCCTATTTGGGCTGGAGTTAATCTCCCAAGCTCCTTTCTGGGAAATTGAGGATTATCCTTTACATAATCAAAATATATGTCGTTCAACTCATCTTTATAGTTTTTATAACTTATTTGACCCTGATAATCTCCCCACCATTTTGTATACTCAGCCATCTGGGCTTGATCATCTGAAGTAAACTGAACTTTGAGATCTGATGCTGTCAGATTGAGATACTTGGGGTGTTTTCCTTCTTTTTTTACCTTCGCATAGAGATATTTGTCATAAGCTCGGGCACGTATTTCTAGTTCTGTATCATCGAAGCAGATTACCATTTGTATATTCCTATCTTCTGATATAGCCAAAGTAGCAACTATCGCATAGGCATTGCTTGCACGTTGTAATGCTAATAATTCTTCACTTTTACTCTTTTGCTGAGTCTCACCTAAAGGGCTATTCTTGAGGGTGCCTCTTGCTTTACCGATGGCAGTATCGGGGTTATTGAATGGGTGTATTTTCACAATTTTATCCCCAATCTGTATAAGATATAGGTCTGTGTACTCTCCCTGCTCATAAATAATATTGATATCAGGGACGTGTTGAGAAACCCTCTTCCTATTCTGCAATATCTCATTGTCATTCATCAGAATTCCATCAAGCATAGCAGCCTTGAGCATTTCTTGCTTCAAGTGCTCCACAATGACCTTCTGTTCTTCTGTGTCTCTCCTACCAAAGAGAATATGTGTCTTGGGGGCAACCACAACGTCCTCTACCCATTCTTTATAGAGTATACAGGTGTTAGCCATGGCAGGGGTCAGATAGGCTCCCTGATATCCCCTCTGAGCCAGCTGACCTATGGCCTCAAAATCTGTGGTCACTGCGCCATCGGTATGGACCTCTGTCATGCTTTCCACAACTTGGAGCAAAGCAACATAGTCTGCGATCTCCATGCTATCAGATTCTCTGCGCAAGAGGTCTTCGATGGATTGCCAATCGTAGTTTTTCTGGCCACTAGCATTAATACTGACAAGTTGGGATTCTTGTGAAGTCTCTGACATTTGTTTGAATATGTTTTCTTTCATAGCTTTATCCATTCCTATCTCCCTGTCAGGGATTTCTTCCGGAAGAGGTAGCTGAAACCACCCCATCCTCCAAACACCAATAATAAAAACGCTAATAATTAGACAGGCAATCAATGAAATGACAAGGGGAACTTTGAATTTTTTCATGATATAGGCTCCCTTGGTTTTACAGATTTAATTCATGGTTCGGATCGCTTGCTTTCTTATCGAGTTCGTTAATTTGGGCTGGAGTTAAACGCTCAAGACCTTTATTGGGAACTTGAGGATTGTTCCTTAGGTAATCCAGATACACTTCATTCAACTCATCTCTATAGTTCTTATATGCTTTTTGCCCTTGTTCATGATTATTCCACCATTCCGTATACGCTGCAGTCTGAGTCGGATCACCCGAATAAAACTGATTCTTAAGCTCTGCTGCCGTTGTGCCATAAGCATGGGCGCGAATCTCTAAATCCGTTTCATCAAAAACAATGATTCCCCTTGATTCGCCGTCTTTGCCGGTATAAGTGACGCCTCCCACTGAATAGGCGTCGTATACCCGGCTTAACTGGTTATTCTCTTTATATTGATCCAGTTGGTAATGCTGCATGTCGATTTGGGTATTTCTCGCTGCATCGCCTGCAAAATGCATGGCTGTAACCCATGCATTGTCCAATACTGTAGACATTACAGAACCGTACTTCTTAACAGTGCCAATAAGGAGATTGGATATGTTGCCCTCAGTCATATCATTCATATATTGTCTGTCGGAATCCATCTGCTCCAGATCCTTGTCCCGGCGCGTACTCTCAACAACATTGATATTTGCATGGTTGATGCCATCATTTGCTTTCCACATGCTGAAGGGATAAACCGTTTTTTCTATGTCATCGCCAATTTTCACAATGTAATGTGGCTTCCCTTCCGTTATTTCGGTGATTTGGATATCAAATGACTTGGCTTTTTCTGCGGCTTCCCTTGCGAGTTCCTCATGAGGATAAGCTTCATTTGTTGTAACTGTGCCGTTTTCCTTTAAGGTGTTAAGTATACCGACCTTAAGCATTTCTTCTTTCACAAAATCAACAGTCATTTGCTGCTCTTTATCCAGAAGCTTGCTTCCGTCGTAAGGAAATAGGGTGTATGCCAATTCTATTTCCTTACCTACTTCTTGTGTATAACACTCAATTATTGCTTGGGCGTTCGGAGTGAAACGATGTTCAGCCATTACAAAATAAGCCTGAACGCCTGCCGCTGGATCATGCTTTGACTGATTAACGGTTGTTTCGTAAAACATTCCTGTGAGTCTCTCCATGGACTCCCAGTCGGTTTCCACTTTCACTGTGCCATCATCATTTTCCTTGATTGTCGTCATTCCCTGTATGACCATGGCCATGCCAATTTTCTCATGAACCTCCAGCTTTTCAGAATGTAATATCTTCTCTATCCTATCCCAATCATAGATTTTCTCTATTAACTTGCCATTCGCATCTCTAACCTCAGTAACGATAAAGCCGGCCAGAGTCGCGCCTTTCTCATACTCCAACTGTCTGTCGTACTGTATCAGGTTGTGGCTAATAACCTCAGGAGGATAAAATGCGGCTGATCCGTCGGCCGGTCTGATGTCTGCCAACAAAACGTTGATGGCGTCTTGATAGTATGCGGTTTCTTCAAGGAGCTTATCTGTCTTTGCCCCGTTATTGGAATCGGCTGCCTGGGTCTCTTCAAAGATCTTCTCGACTTTCGGCCTGGCTTGTACTTGGAAGTCGTAAAGGTCCTTGAAATAGATGTGGATTGTGTCGTAGTCTTCGACCATGGAAATGGGTTTCGGATTCTTTCCGGACCAGTTTTTGAATCCTTCGTTTTCCTGGTCGATTTCCGTGATGCTGCCTCCGCCTCCTTCTGTGCCAATTTTCGTCATGAATTCATCGTAGAGTGCTTGATCGAAGACGCGTCTCATAAAATTGGCCTCCTTGTTTGAAATGTTTCTCCCAATATTCTTTTAGGATTGGGATTCATGATTCACTTAATAAAATCCTCCTTCATGCTCCCCCTGATGATCCTTCTCATCAGCCGGAACACCCCCACGAACAGAAGGAGCCCGGCTGCGGCGCAGACGGCCAAGGGAATCCAGCCTGTAGCGGAAAAAATGGACATGACGTTGAGGGTTTCGGCCACAGCTTCAGGTCTTTGTGTGGCGGCTTCTCGCTGGACATCGGCCAGGGTGAGAGCGCTGTACAGAGTCCCCATCTGAGCCTGAGCAGCGTTCCGTGTCACAAGAGCATGCAGATCTTGTTTTTTGGCGGCAAGTTCCTGTTCGAGTTCGGGGAGGGTCTTCTTGTTGTCTGTCTTTGGGGTATCGGGTGTCGGGGTGACAGGGGTGGTCGGGGTGGTGTTAGGTGTGTAGTTATCGTTTGGGGTGCTGTCTTGGAAGGGTTTGTAGTAGCGGTCGCTGTTGTCTTCGAGAGCCGCGCTCGCGGAGGGGATGGCGGACAGGAGCGGGAACATTGTGAGAATTACAGTGAATAGAGTGAGCAAGGTTAGACGATTCAGCAAGGGTGAGCGGTTTAACCTGGGGGGGCGTTTTGATTTGGAATTTGGGTGAGAGCGCTCTTTGTAGGGAGTCCACAGAAGGGCGCTGTGTTGA
>WRII01000048.1 GCA_009782825.1 Peptococcaceae bacterium | reverse complement strand
CGCGTTGCGTCGAATTAAACCACATGCTCCACCGCTTGTGCGGGCCCCCGTCAATTCCTTTGAGTTTCAACCTTGCGGCCGTACTCCCCAGGCGGAGTGCTTATTGTGTTAACTGCGGCACAGGAGGGGTCGATACCCCCTACACCTAGCACTCATCGTTTACGGCGTGGACTACCAGGGTATCTAATCCTGTTCGCTCCCCACGCTTTCGCGCCTCAGCGTCAGATTCGGTCCAGAAAGTCGCCTTCGCCACTGGTGTTCCTCCTAATATCTACGCATTTCACCGCTACACTAGGAATTCCACTTTCCTCTCCCGCTCTCAAGTCTCCCAGTTTCCAATGCTTTACGGGGTTAAGCCCCGCACTTTCACATCGGACTTAAAAGACCGCCTACGCGCCCTTTACGCCCAATAATTCCGGACAACGCTCGCCCCCTACGTATTACCGCGGCTGCTGGCACGTAGTTAGCCGGGGCTTCCTCGTTTGGTACCGTCACTCATATACATTGTTCACATATATGTTCTTCTTCCCAAACAACAGTATTTTACAACCAGAAGGCCTTCTTCATACACGCGGCGTTGCTCCGTCAGGCTTTCGCCCATTGCGGAAAATTCCCCACTGCTGCCTCCCGTAGGAGTCTGGGCCGTGTCTCAGTCCCAGTGTGGCCGTTCACCCTCTCAGGCCGGCTACTGATCGTCGCCTTGGTGAGCCGTTACCCCACCAACCAGCTAATCAGACGCGGGTCCACCTCTATGCGGCAGCTTCCTTGGAGAGGCCGCCTTTGCTTTCTTCTTGATGCCAAGATTAAAGTGTATCCGGTATTAGCAGCCGTTTCCGGCTGTTATCCCGGTCATAGGGACAGGTTACCCACGCGTTACTCACCCGTTCGCCACTAACTTATCTCTCTTCTGCCCGAAGGCTTCCGAATGTTAAGTCCGTTCGACTTGCATGTGTTAGGCACGCCGCCAGCGTTCGTCCTGAGCCAGGATCAAACTCTCCATAAAATCGCTTCTGTTGATCGCTTCTGCGCGTTACTACACGCGTCTGCGTAACTTTGGCTTTTTATTTCGAGCCTTTTGGCTCTTGCTTCCTTTGGTAGTTCTGCTTTACTTTCGCTCCACAGTCCTACCCGCTTGCGTTGCTTTTTTTATCCGTCGTCTTCTCCCTTTCTTGTGCTTGCGCACTTTCCAGGGGTCTTCTCTTGCTGTTTAGTTTTCAATGACCGTTTTGAAAAGCTTTACTATAGTATCACGCTCCTCCTTTGCTGTCAAATTAATTTTAAAACTTTTTTAAAGGAATTTTTTAGAATTTTTTAGAATTTTTTTAATGCGTTTCACAGGATCAAGCGCCCGAATTTACGCTTGCCGACCTTGAGAACATCCCCGTCATGCACCGCCACATCAGAGTGCAGACAGTCCAATTTCACATCATTCAAGCGCACACCGCCCTGCTCAAGCAGCCGGCGGGCCTCCCCCCGGCTCGGAGCAAACCCTACAGCCACCAATAGACTGACAATCTCCGGATTCGCTGTCAATCCCAAGTCCTTCAGGCAGAATTCCGGCATCTCATCAGGAATCCCTTTCTTTTGAAAAACCCGCACAAATTCCTGCTGAACCGCCTCAGCCTGTTCCCTGTCATAAAAAATAGAAACAATCTCCCGCCCCAAGCGCATCTTCACATCCCGCGGGTGATATCTCCCTTCCTCCAAACCCCGTTTCAGATCATCCACCTGCCGGAACCCCACAGGCGTCGCCAACTCAAAATAGCGCAGCATCAGTTCGTCCGGAATGGACATGCTCTTGCCAAACATCTCCCGAGGCTCCTCACATACCCCGATATAATTGTCCAAACTCTTGCTCATTTTCTGCACACCGTCCAGCCCTTCCAGAATAGGCATGGTCATGGCAATCTGCGGTTCCATGCCATAATCCCGCTGCAGCGAGCGCCCCATTAGCAAATTAAAAGTCTGATCCGTACCCCCCAGTTCCACATCCGCCTCAAGCACCACCGAGTCATACCCTTGCATCAGCGGATAAAAAAACTCATGCAGGCCAATAGCCGCTCCCTCCGAATAGCGCTTGGCAAAATCATCCCGTTCCAATATCCGCGCCACTGTGGTCTTAGCCGCCAAAGTCAAAATATCAGCAAAGGATAACGGAGCAAGCCATGTGCTGTTGTACTCAAGGCGCGTTTTAGCCGGATCAAGAATTTTAAAAAGCTGTTCCGTATACGTTTGAGCATTAAGCAAAATTTGCTCTTCCCGTAAAGGCCTCCGCGTTTCCGAACGTCCGGTAGGATCGCCGATCCGCGCCGTATAGTCCCCAATAATAATCACAGCCTGATGGCCAAGATCCTGAAACTGCCTCATTTTATGCAAAACAACAGTATGCCCGATATGGATATCCGGCGACGTGGGATCCAGCCCCAGCTTGATCCGTAAAGGTCTGTTCTCGTTGAGGGATCGTTTGAGTTTCTCAGCGAATTCATCCTCGGGGATAATTCCAACAGTTCCCTTTTTAAGAATTTTAATCTGTGTTTCAGCATCATTATTTATATTTCTCATGGTGTATACTATACTTATTTCTCAGCAAATTAGCAACCTCAAAATTGATATCTTTCAACCATAATTTACTCCCTCATAATTTACTTTCGTGCCATAAAATATGCTATAATAATTAACAAGGCGACATGCACACTATATAACATATGCATTTAGCTAACACATACACATATCACTTGAGACACATAATATTATGAGGAGGTATTAAAGTTAGATTATGAAAGACACCAACCAATCCCTCAATTCTCCAGCCTTAACAACACCCCAGGAATCCTTGCAAGAAATAAACCAAACCTCCGACGAAACCGGGTGTTCCGATGAAACTGGGTGTACCGACGAAACCGGGTGTTCCGATGAAACCAGGTTTACCGATGAAACCGGGTGTACCGAGAACATGACAGAAATCTTGGATGACGTCACTACGGACGCTCAGGAAAGGACAGTACCCTTGATAGAAGCACCAGATAACTTCGACAAAGAGACTATGGCTTTAGAAAATGAAGCTGGGAACGAATATGAAGCCGAGAACACGGAAGAACTCCTCTTCGATGAGTCGGGAAATGACGCTGTTCGGGAATTTCAGACACGTTTGGCCGTCGGCCGCACTTCCTCAGAATCCGCTGCTCAAGCAGCCTCAGCCTTTCAACTCTCCAGCACATCTTCCACACCGCGCCATTCAGACTCCCTTAGCGGCTCTGTTCAACTCAAAAAGAAACATGGAGGCGGCTCTGGTTCAGGCGATCCTCCTGTTTTTAAGGGGAAAAAACGCAAAAAACCCAAAAGAAAGCTCTATGTCACCATCATTCAGAGAACTCTCTTTATTGTGTTTCTGTTGGTCTTCCTAACCGGATTGACCGGTGGCATCTTCTTCTATTGGGCCGCCCAAGGAACCCCGGAATGGGATGCCGCAAAACTCGAAACACACAAATATGCGTCCATCGTTTACGACAAAAACGGAGACAAGATCGCTCAACTCAGTGCCAGCGAAAATCGTCTGCCTATTAAATATGAGGATCTTCCTCCTCAACTCATCAATACCCTTCTTGCCGTGGAAGACAAAGAATTTTATGAGCATCTGGGATTCAACCCCATTCGCATTATTAAGGGCGCCTACAATACCCTTAGAAATCCCGACAGGCCGGAAGGCGGCAGCACCCTGACAGTCCAATTAGCCAAGAATGCCTTTATCGATTATGATGACCGGACCTCCAGAGGCATGGAAGGCATCAAACGCAAAGTTCAGGAAATCATCCTCGCCATGGAAATCGAGCGCAACTATACAAAAGAAGAAATCCTGACCAACTATTTTACTCGAATCTCGTTTGGACAAGGCGCCTACGGTGTGCGTTCCGCCGCCCGGATCTATTTCGGCAAAGAAAGTCTCGCCGACCTCACTCCCCCTGAAATCGCCATGCTCTGCGGCCTTCCCCAAGCTCCCGGGGCCTACAATCCTTATACTTATCCTGAGAAAGCCAAAAACCGCCGCACAGACGTTCTTGCCGTCATGCGCAATGAAGGCATCATTACTGCCGAAGACTATGCCACATATAAAGATGAACCCTTCACCTTCATTGAACAGGTAAAAGAAGCGAACAGCCTCAACCAACTCAATCTGGATCAACCCGGAACCGAGAAAAAATACCCGTATTTCGTGGACTATGTTGTCGAATGTCTGATGGATCCGGATATGTACAACCTAACCCCTGAGCAAGTCTACTCAGGAGGCCTGCACATCTATACCACCATTGATCCCGAAGTTCAAAAAGTCGCGGAAGACGCTATGGCCAACGAGGACAATTTCCCCAAGAGACCCAATGAGACAATTCCTGTCCAGGCCGCTTTGACTTTGGTGGAAAATTCCACAGGCAACATAATTTCTATGGTAGGCGGACGCAATTATACCGATCAAATCGGCTTTAACCGGGCCGCCAACGGCAAACGTCCGCCAGGCTCAGTGGCCAAACCCCTCATCGCCTACGGCCCGGCATTGGAAAGCGGCCGTTTCTTTCCCAGTTCCGTATTTGACGATTCCACAAGCGGTTGGCCCGTCAACTACGACAACACCTATCGCGGTTCTGTTACAATGCAAGATGCTGTGCGATATTCTATCAATACTGTCGCTGTCAAAACCTTTACTGCCACCGGTGCAAGTTATTGTTGTGATTTTGCTCGAGATAAGATGGGGCTCGATGTCCACAACAACTATCCTTCCAACGCTCTAGGCGCCTTCGAAGCTACCCCTACGCAGATCGCTATCGCCTATTCCTCCTTCCCCAATGCCGGGATGCGCAATAAGCCCAGATGTGTCACCAAAATCATCGATTTTGACAACCGAATTCTCATGGAACCCCCCGTTCAGAGCCTCAGAGCTATGAAAGAGTCCACCGCAACATACATGAACGATATGCTGCGCTCAGTTGTTACCAGCGGCACCGGCACAAGAGCACAGATCGGCAGCTGGTATATCTGCGGCAAAACCGGAACTACCTCCTTGCCCGAACATCTCGGCGGCATCAAGGGAAATCCAGATGCGTGGTTTGTCGGATACAGCCCCTATTATACATGCGCGGTCTGGATGGGATACGATCAAACAGATCAAAATCATTACCTGTACAATGAATATGGCGGCAACAAACCCTGTCACCTATGGAAAACGGTCATGACAGCCGCCTTGGAAAACAAGGAAGTCCGTACGCAACCTTAACTATGAACTTTCAACTAATTTTTTCTTTATTCGTTGAAGTATGTATGTTATAATAGGGTCAACCTAACTCATTGATTAACAAGAAGCAGGCAATAAATTGTACCAAGGAGGAGGCATTCGACCATTATGAAAACTCCCGATTATCCTTTTGACTCCGATTATCCCATTGAGTCCTTATCCAGAGACCCCTCTGACAGGTTTTTTTCTAGATCAAAGGAAACAACCAGAGACATTGAACTTCCCGAGCCCACTCGTGGCGCACACTCATACGATGCCTTTCGTGAAGCCCAGGATCGTTTTCGCGAATCTTTTCACGAACCCACTGCCGTTGACCGGGATGTACGTAATCTGGAAAAACGTCTATTCATGCAAAACTATCATGCAAAAACAGATATGGACAAAACCCCCAGGAGCATGAACAGGCCTTCAAACATGCCCCCGCCCACAGGCACAGACAATTTTGACAACCCGGATTTTGGGGGTTCCGATTTTAGCGATCAAGACTTGGACACCCGAGACATTACCAGGATCGACCTTCCCAGCCCCTTCGCAGACTCCAACACATCTGTTGAATTTGGCAAATCCAATGAATTTGACAGATCTGATGGATTTGACAGATCTGATGGATTTAGTATGTCTGCCAGCTTCAATGAATTCCCTGACTCTGATGACCCCGCAGAGTCGAGTGATTCCTTCGGCTTCCAAGGTTCGTCTGATGACCCTGCCGATCCAGATGATCCCTTCGGCTTCCGAAGCGCAAGTGCTAATCATGGAGGGTCAGGCGGTTCAGGAGACAAAGGCGGCTCCAAAGGCGGTAATGGCACTCCTCAAGACAAACGGCGCCGGATCATCAAAATAGCTCTTCTCTCAGCCCTTGGAGTATTTCTCGCAGGATGCATAACTGGCGGTACCATAATTGCCTTAGCTCTCACAGACAAAAATATGCCGGAATGGAATGGAGAAGCTCTCGACAATCTAGCTTACGCCTCCATTGTCTATGATAAAAACGGAGAAGAGATCGGCCGGTTCAGTTCCGACCAAAATCGTTTAGCTTTCGAATATGAAGATATTCCTGAGCTGTTAAGGGAAACCCTTGTTGCTGTAGAAGACAAACGCTTCTATGAGCACACCGGTACTGACCCCATTGGCATCATCAGAGGCGCTTTTGCCGGCGGACAAGGCGGCAGCGGTCTAACAGTGCAGCTGGCCAAAAACGTTTTTATCCAGCCTGAAAGAAGGACATCCAGAGGCTTCGAGGGGCTCAAACGTAAAATCCAGGAATCTTACTTGGCCCTGCAGATTGAGCGTCACTACAAGAAAGACGAGATTATGAAAGCCTATCTGACCCATATCTTCTTCGGGCAGGGTTCCTACGGCGTGAGAACAGCCGCCCAAGTCTATTTTGGCAAAGAACTGAATGATCTAACTCCCCCTGAAATTGCTTTGCTCTGTGGTCTTCCTAAAGGACCCAGTCTATACGAACCCTACAACAACCCTGACAATGCCAAGGCACGCCGTGCTGACGTCCTCCTCGTCATGCGTAATAATGATCTCATCACTGCCGCAGAATATGAAAACTATAAAGACGAGCCCTTCACCTGGGTTGACAAAGTCCAGAGCGGCGATGAATCGGTGAAGCTTGCTAAGGAAAACAAAAATCGCTTCCCCTATTTTGTCGATTACGTCCGCACCGCTTTAAGAGATCAGTACGGATTGGACGACGAACTGATTAGCGGAGGCGGCCTCCATATCTATACCACCGTTGACCCTGATATCCAGGCCGAAGCGGAAAAAGTCATGGCAGACCCAAAAAACTTCCCCGCCACAGCCAAAGACGGTGTTGAAGTTCAAGGAGCTTTTGTTATGCTTGACAATGAAACAGGCAACATCGTTGCTATGGTGGGAGGACGCACATATCCCGAAGATACAGCCATTGCCTTCAACCGGGCTGCGGGCAACACAGGAAGCAAGGGGCGCCCGCCCGGATCTGTAGCCAAACCTCTCATTGTCTACGCGCCGGCATTGGAGAAAGCCACATTCGCCAACGGGACCTTCTTTCCCGGCACCGTGTTTGACGATGAACCCACCCAGTACGGCGCCTGGGAAGTCGTCAACTACGACAGCAGCTACAAGGGTCGCATAACCATGCGCGAAGCTGTCAGCAAGTCTGTCAATACCTTCGCGGTCAAAACCTACGAAGCCGCCGGCCCTGATCATTGCTGGAAATTCGCCAAGGACAACATGGGCCTTTCAGGGCTTTCTGCCAAGGGCAGCGAGAGTTCTTCTCTCTCCAACGCTTTGGGAACCTTCCTCGCCACACCCTTGGAAATTGCGCAAGCCTATTCAGCCTTTCCCAACTTGGGCAAGCGCAACGAAACCCAGTGCGTCACCAAGATTGAAAGCAGCAGCGGCGAAGTTATTCAGGAAATAGAAGTTGAAAACACCGAGGCCATGAGCGCATCCGCCGCTTATGTAATGAGCGATATGCTGCGCAGCGTCGTCACCAGCGGCACCGGAACAGGAGCTTCCATTGGCAGCTGGTATATCTGCGGCAAAACCGGAACCACCTCCTTGCCCGATCATCTCGGCAACGTCAGAGGAAACCCGGATGCCTGGTTCTCCGGCTACAGCCCCCTCTACACTGCAACCGTCTGGATGGGATACGACACAACAGATAAGACCCACTATCTGGTGGGGGAATACGGTGGCACACGGCCCGCCGCCATATGGAAAAAAGTCATGCAGAAAGCTCTGGAAGGCCGTCAGGTACAATCCAGTATTCCCCAGCCATCAGGAGTTATCACTGTCACATATGATGCTTTGACAGGCAAGCTGCCCAGCAGCACCCTTGGAGGGGGAAATCAGAATGGCTGGGGGGGCTGGGGAGGCTGGAGTTCTTTGTGGCCCAATAGATCGTACGGGAGCGACATCAGAACTGACATCGCCACTGAGAAGGGGCAGCCCACAGAATATGGCACGGCGGCCGATTATCCCCGCAGCAACTATGGCTACAATGATGATTATGGTGATGAGTACGATGACTGGTAATGCGGGCTTTGCCCGCAAGTGGTCAGTGGTCAGTGGTTAGTAGTCAGGGATAACTTATGGGCGCGAAGTGTAAATAAAAAACAAGAAAATCAGTGATCACTGATCACTGATCACTGACCACTTGCGGGCAAAGCCCGCGTTAGCCCCTTGGCAATTGGGTTATGCTTATTTTGGGTATACTCTTGGTAATCCCTTTTCAGCATACATCCCATGAGGAGGCCTCCAGCCTATAATGATGCAGACTTCTCCCCCTCCCCCAGATTCCTTATTCAGCGATCCCAGCAACGACCCCAAGGACACAGGCAGTCAAACCAAGACCAAGAAAATCCTTCTCTTGGTCTTGGCTCTATGCCTCGCGGGCCTCTTGTTTTTTGGCGTCTTAATCGTGGCAGCCGTCACAGACAAAGATATGCCAAAATGGGATCCCCAGACCCTCGACACCCTAAACTACTCCTCCCACGTCTACGATAAAGACGGAAACAAGATCGCCCAGCTCAGTTCCACAGAAAACCGTCTGCCTTTCGAATATAAGGATCTTCCCGATCTTCTCAAACAAACCCTTATCGCCGTAGAAGACAAACGCTTCTATCAGCACACTGGCACCGATCCCCTGCGCATTATCAAAGGCTTATTCAATACCCTCACCACCGACAAACGGGAAGGCGGCAGCACCATAACCGTGCAGTTGGCCAAAAACGCTTTTATCCAAAACAAAACATCCACAGGCTTCCAGGGCATCAAGCGTAAAATCCAGGAGGTCATCCTAGCCACACAGATCGAACGCCGCTATACCAAAGACGAGATTCTAACCGCCTATCTGGCTCATATCTTCTTCGGCCACGGCGCCTTTGGCGTGCGCACCGCCTCCCAAGTCTATTTTGGCAAAGAGCTGGCCGATCTCACGCCCCCCGAAATCGCCTTGCTCTGCGGTCTTCCCCAAGCTCCCGGAAGCTACGATCCCTATATCAGCCCCGACGCCGCCCGGTACCGCCGTACCCTTGTCCTCCAGACCATGCGGGATGACGGCCTCATCACCCCCGAAGACTATGAACAGTATAAAGAAACCCCTTTTACATGGGTCGATAAAATCAACAGCGGCGAAGTCTCAATGAGTCTCACTCAAGGCGCCCGCCCCGAATACCCCTATTTCGTCGATTATGTGATTAAATCCTTGGAAAACCAATACGGGATAAGCCAAGACCAGATTTACAAAGGCGGCCTTCACATCT
The DNA here is from genome assembly GCA_009782825.1 of Peptococcaceae bacterium. Classification (GTDB taxonomy): domain Bacteria; phylum Bacillota; class Desulfitobacteriia; order Desulfitobacteriales; family Syntrophobotulaceae; genus WRJI01. The sequence continues at coordinate 13,411 of WRII01000048.1, read as the reverse complement.
ATACCACTGTTGACCCCGGGATCCAAGCTGCCGCCGAAAAAACCATGGAGGATCCCAGTCATTTTCCTAAAAGTCCAGATCACATCGAGGTTCAGGGCGCTCTCGTCATGCTCGAAAACACCACTGGCAACGTCGTCGCCATCGTAGGCGGCCGTCAATACCCTGAAAACCAACAACTTTGCCTGAACCGAGCCTCAGACAGCAGACGCCAGCCCGGCTCCGCCGCCAAGCCCCTCATTGCCTACACACCCGCCCTCGAACTTGGCGGTTACTTCCCCGGCACCATACAAGACGACGCTCCCACCACCTACAACACTTGGACCGTCAGAAACTATGACGGTACCCATCAAGGCCTGATCACCATGCGTGAGGCTGTGGCTCACTCCGTCAATGTCTACGCTGTCAAAACCTATGAACAAGCCGGCCCCGCCTACTGCTGGAATTTTGCCAGAACTCAAATGGGGCTGGAGCTCCCAGGCAGCAACAGCTCCTCTTTGTCCAACGCCCTCGGCGCCTTCGAGGCCACCCCCCTGGAAATCGCCCGGGCCTTTTCCGCCTTCCCCAACAAAGGCATCCTCAATGAACCCCAATGCGTCACCAAAATCCTCGATTCCCACAAGCGCGTGATTCTGGAGCCCCAAGGCACGAGCACCACGGCCATGAAAGAATCCACCGCCTATGTCATGAGTGATATGCTGCGCAGCGTCGTCACCGGAGGCACCGGAACAAAAGCCGCCATCGGCAGCTGGTACATCTGCGGCAAGACCGGAACCACCTCTCTGGATACAGAAAAGTTTGGGAACCGCACCGGAAACCCCGACGCCTGGTTCGCCGGCTACAGCCCCCTTTATACATGCGTTGTCTGGATGGGATACGACAAAACCGACCTGAATCACTATCTGATTGGTGAATACGGTGGAAACAGACCCGCAGCCATATGGAAAGAAACCATGGAGAAAGCCTTGGAAAACAAGCCTGTACAGTCTGACATTCCCCAACCCTCAGGAGTTGTTTCTGTCCAATATGATATAATGTCCGGTCTTGTCCCCAGTGAATTGACACCCCCCGAATGCATCAGAACAGACATTGCCCCTGCCCAAGGAGTCCCGGCCGGAATCAGTGACGTCTGGATTGAACTCTCGGTTGACTCCCTCGACTCCAGCCGTCTCGCTTCCAGCCGCGCTCCCGGTATCCCCAGACCCTTCTTGAATATGCCTAACCGCCCCTATTGGGCCCCCAAAGAAGTCCTTTACAGGCCGCCTGCTCAATATTATGAGTTGTTTAACTCTCCTAACCCCGAATTTGACGAACCCATTATCTCTGACTCCCCCGGCAATTCCGGCTCTCCCGACAATTCCGGCAATACCGGCAATTCCGGCTCTCCTGACAGCTCCAGCTCATTCGGCGTGATCCCCACACCTTCCTATAGCACCTTTTACGCTCGCTCCACACAGGCCTTATCCTTCCAAAGCCTCACCCTGATCCCCTCCGCCTATTCAGCTATTGTTTACGTCCAAGGACCGGAAGGGAACTCTATGCGCACCCCCACCAACCCCAACTCCTTTGTCATAGAAAACATATCTCCAGATCACCAACTCTGGGTCTCTTTATCCGATGGCAGGACAGAGGGGAGCAAAGGCGGGCCCTATAGACCTTAGGGATTGGGACAAAGGCATTTAGGTACAGTCCCTTACTGCAAATTGACTATTTGCAGCGCAATCAACATTATATTATGACTCAACCTCTTGCCCTTCCGGCTCCGGCTCCGATTCCGATTCCGGCTCCGAATTCAACCCCGGCAAGGTCTTAAGCATCTCCTGAGCTGAAGAATTTCCCAAGTCCGCCGCAGCTTGAAACCACTGAACAGCCATCTGCGGATCTTTAGAGATTCCGTGTCCATGATAATAACATTTCCCCAAATCAAATTGAGCCTCAGAGTCTCCTTGATTTGCTGCCTTTTCCAACCACTTCACAGCTTCAAGGTGATCTTGAGGCACCCCTTCCCCATAAAAATAACAGCTGCCCAAATTTTTTTGGGCTAAAGCATTGCCTTGCTCCGCCGCCTTTTGATACCAAAAAACAGCCTCCTGAGAATTCTGAGGCAGCCCAAGACCCTGAGAATAGCAAATACCCAAGTTGATCTGAGCCACATCACTGCCCTGTTCAGCCGCCTTTTTCAGCCACTTTACAGCTATAACATAATCCTGTTTAACGCCTTCCCCATATAAATAACAGCTGCTTAAATTGTTTTGGGCCTCACTATTATCTTGTTCCGCGGCTTTTTTGTACCACACCGCCGCCTTATCAAACCCTTTTTGAACACCCCGTCCGTGATAATAGCAGTCGCCAAGGCCTTTTTGGGCTTGGCTATGACCCTGTTCCGCCGCTTTTTGATACCACATCATGGCTTCCTCATAATTCTGAGAAACCCCTTTTCCCGTGTAGTAACACGCAGCAAGATTGTTTTGGGCATGAGCATCTCCTTGCTCCGCTCCCTTCCTGAACCATCGGACAGCTTCCAGATAGTCTTGGGCCACACCGCGCCCATCAAAATAGCACTGTCCAACATTTCCCTGAGCTTCCGGCATCTCCTTCGCCGCTTTCATATACCATTGCATAGCCATCCTGTAATCCTGATCAACGCCCAGGCCGCTATAATAGGCATCACCAAGTTTTTTCTGTGCAGACGGGTAATCATGTTCTGCCGCCCGCCGGAAAAATTCCAACGCCTGAACGTAGTCTTTACCTTGCCAAAACATACTTCCAAAATCCATAATCGCTTCCGCCTCTTCTATCTTAGCGCGCTGCTCAGCCTCCTGGATATCTGCAACCAACTGTTCCAGGCGGGTATCGTCTTGGGCATATTCATCGGGTTCCAGCCCCATCTCATCATAAAGCAGCTGTGTCAGGCGGGTGTCCTCTTGAGCATATTCGCCCTCTTGAGCATATTCGCCCTTTTGGGCATATTCATTGGGCTCTAGATTCATCTCATCATAAGTATTTTCCGGTTCCTGAATATCTGTTTTTTCATGAACATGAACAGCACTCTCCTGGTTACCAAGTGTGCCCTCTTCAAAATCACTTAGAAATACCTCCTGGCCAGAATCCTGTGAAAAGAGCTTATCCTGTTTTTGGTGATCAGGCCATATAATCTTTTCTAAATCAATAAGATCCTTCTTCCGTAAAGCTTCCAACTCATTTTCCAATGGGTTCGTATCGTTATCAATATCCGTATCCATACCATTATTATCGGTGTGGTTTTGGACAGCAGTCGTATCAAAAAGATCCTTCAGGACACTGGCCATCTCACCCGCTTCAGATTTTTGGATTGGCACACTGCTTTGCAAATCTGTTATCGTCTCTTCCAGTTCCTTCAACTTTTCATTCAATTTCTTATATTTTACACTATCGTTAACAACCATAAAGAGTTCTTGCATGGTTTCAATTTTTTGTGCTTTTAGTTTATGCAGCAATGAACCCGGCTCTTCACCTGAGGTTTTGTTCATTTTTTGGTTGGAATCCCTCATCTTTTTCCTCCTAGTCATCGACACAGAAGCTGAAATCATTCTCTTATTATTAATTATACTCCGTTTTCGGGCATAATCCTTCTCTCGTCGTTATAAATTGTTTTTAAATGCACATGGGAAATGAAGCAAAACCCACGAAATTTTATCATAAAACGACAGAAAGGCGGAGGTAACGCCACTAAAAGTGATTTTACCACGATAAACCCACAATGAATGAGTGCCCCCCTATTGCCGCTCCTTCAACGGCACATAGGGCCTTGATCCGGCAACACTCTTATAAGCCGGCCGGATAATTTTATTGCCGCAAACCAACTCCTCAATGCGATGAGCGCTCCACCCGGCAATACGCGAGATCGAGAATATAGATGTGTATAATTCCCCCGGCAAATTCAGCATATCATACACAAATCCGCTGTAAAAGTCGATATTTGCCGAAACACCCTTATACATGCGGCGTTCATCAGTAATGATTTCCGGCGCCAGCCGCGCCACCAGCTTGTACAATTTATGTTCATCCTGACGTCCCGTATCCTCGCTCAACTTCTCAACAAACCGCTCAAAAACCAAGGCCCGTGGATCGCTCAGGGAGTAAATCGCATGTCCGATTCCGTAGATCAATCCCGCCCGGTCAAAAGCCTCCTTGTTCAGCAGCTTTTTCAGGTAATCCGCTACCTGGCCCTCGTCCTCCCAGTTGCTCACATGTTTCTTTAAGTCATCGAACATCTCAACAACACGGATATTGGCCCCGCCATGCTTGGGGCCCTTCAAGCTGCCCAAAGCCGCCGCGATCGCACTGTACGTATCCGTCCCAGAAGATGACACCACACGAACTGTAAAAGATGAATTGTTCCCGCCCCCATGTTCCGCATGTAAAACCAAGGCCAGATCCAAAATACGAGCCTCCAATTGGGAATACCGCTGATCCGGACGCAAGATTCTCAGCACATTCTCGGCCATAGACAGATTCGGGTCGGACTGGTGGATAATCATACTCTCCCCATTCCGGTAATGGTTATAGGCATGATACCCATAAACCGCCAAAATCGGAAATCTCGCAATAAGCTGCAAACACTGACGCAGCACATTGGGGACTGAAGTATCGTCAGGATTGCCATCATAATAATAGAGGGTTAAAACACTGCGGGCCAACGTATTCATCATATCCCGGCTTGGCGCTTTCATAATAACATCCCGGGTAAAATTTGGAGGCAGAGAGCGGGACTCACTGAGCAGCCGCCTAAACCCGTCCAGCTCCTCGCGGTTAGGTAAAACCCCAAACAAAAGCAGATAGATGGTTTCTTCAAACCCAAAACGATCCTCCCGCAAAAACCCCTCCACAATATCTTCAATATCAATACCCCGATAATAGAGTTTTCCATCCACCGGGACTTCGACGCCATTCTCAACCTTCTTGGCCGTGACCTGGCAAATATTTGTCAATCCGGCCAGAACTCCGTTGCCATTGACATCCCTCAATCCACGATTGACCTGATATTGAGTATAAAGAGCCGGATCAATCGTATGGGAAGCGCAGCATATATCCGCCAAACGGCGAATTTCCGGAGTCACTGTGGAATAGTTCAAAGATTCAGTCATGTATGTACACATCCTTTTTCATATTTATTTGATTCCCTTAATTCTACTGCGGATCGTCGATTTTCACAATGTTTTCACTGCAATCAACTTGACACAAACACCTGTCCCAAATCATAAGGCGTCTCCTGGTACACAAAATTAAGCCAATTACTAAACAACAAATGGCCATGGCCACGCCAACTGACCTGAGGCTCCTTATCCGGATCATCCTCTTCATAGTAGTTTTTCGGAATCTCCACAGGGACCCCCTTGTTCACATCCCGCCAATACTCAGCGCCCAAAGTATCCGCGTCATACTCGGAATGCCCCATCACAAACACCCGCCGTCCATTTTTGGACGCGACAAGATAAATCCCCGCCTCAGGAGAATCGCACAGAATCTCCAAATCGGAACACGCCTCAACATCTTCATACCTGATCCCCGAGTTAACGCTGTGAGGCACATAAAAAACATCATCAAATCCACGCACCAGCATACTAAAGCGGTTCAGCACCCGATGGGGGAAAACCCCAAAAGTCTTTTTCGCTAATTGATACTTGGGAACGCCATAATAATGGTACAACCCCACTTGGGCCGCCCAACAGATCAGAAACGTGCTGAAAACATGGGTTTTAGCCCAATCGAGTATTTCCTTGAGCTCCTCCCAATAATGCACCTCCTCAAAATCCATATGCTCCAACGGAGCCCCTGTGATAATCAGCCCATCAAAGCGTTCATGCCTTACCGTATCAAATGTCCGGTAAAATGTCTGCAAGTGTTCGACAAAACGCTTAGGCTTATAGGTCGCCGTGCACAACAGCACCGCTTCGATTTGCAGAGGCGTATTGCCAATCAGGCGCAAGAGCTGGGTCTCCGTCACCACTTTGGCAGGCATCAGGTTCAGAATGGCAATCCTCAGAGGTCGAATATCTTGGTGCAACGCCCGGTCTTCTGGAATCACAAAGATATTTTCTTCCGCCAGTATCTGGGCAGCCGGCAACGCATCAGGAATTTTAACAGGCACAGTCTTCCTCCTCAGCTTTAGGAATTCGCAGCACAGATAAACCCCAAGTTCGAATCGCAAACCCCGAACTTTGAACACTCACGGATCACCCCGGTGTGAAAATAATTTCACCGGAAGTATGGCTCACATCCACCAGGATAGACTCTCTGGTGAATTGTCCCTGAAGAATTTTCATAGCCACAGGATTCTGAATCTTCTGCTGGATCACACGCTTCAAGAGCCGCGCGCCCAGACCGGGAACATTGGCGTCTACGATCAAGCGATGATACGCCTCATGGGTAAGCCTAATTGTCATTCCCTTATCTGCCAATCTCTGTTGGAGATCCATCAAGTTGAGGTCAATCAGCCGGATCAAGTCTTCATTGCGCAGAGGGTCAAAAACAATGATCTCATCTAAACTGACCAGGAATTCCTGCCTGAGATGACGGCCCAGTTCAGCCTGAAGCGCCGGCCAGACATTCGCCCCTTGGTTGCTCTGGGACAGTTGACTGATCAGATCGGCCCCGACGCTGCTCTTCATCACCAAAACAGTATCCTTAAAACTGAGTACTTGTCCTTCGCCATCGGACAGGTATCCATCTTCCAAAATCTGCTGAAACAAGCTTTGGACATCCGCATTAGCCTTTTCAATCGCATCCAAAATCAAGACAATTTCAGGATCATGCTGAATGATCTCGATCAGATGGCCCACTTCCGTATCATCCCCGCTGGCAGGATCTCCGATCAGGCGGATAATCGCGTTTCTATCCGCATACATGGACAAATCCAACCGCGCCAGTTTTAAGTCGCTTTCGAAAAGAACTTCCGCCAAGGCTTTGGCCATGACCGTCTTGCCCACGCCGGAAGGCCCGAGGAAGAGAAAAGCGCCCAGCGGACGGTTAGGAGCTACAAGCCCGCTGCGCGACCTGCGGACAGCATTAGCCAAGGCCTCGACAGCCATATGTTGGCCTATGAGCCGTCGTTGAAGCACCTCTTCCATATTGATAAGCTTCCTTGAGGGATTAGACGCAACCTTTTCCATGGGAAGATCCGCGTATTGAGCCACCAGACGCTGGATCTCCACTTCTGTAACCTGGCGTACACGAGGTCTGGCAGAGACCTCTTTTTCCGGAACCGGGCCGCCCTCTGAACCTCTCGTTTCGAAAGCTTGCTGCTCCAAAACAGCCAGTTCCGCTTCCAAGTTGGGCAGCACACAGAATTGTAAATCCGCCGCTTTCAAGGTATCGAAACTATCTTGGGCTTGAATAATCTGATTTTGCACTTGATCAATCTCATTCCTAAGTCTGGCAATCGCCTCCGTAGGGCCAGACGCGGCCGCCTTTTCCCCTTGGGAAGGAACACCCAATTGAGCTTTGAGTTCATTGATTTCCGCTGTCAAGTGTCTGAGCTTCTCTCTCTCGGCTGCCCCCGCTCCCTGGGCCAGCATGTCGCGTTCTTGTTCCATTTGCTGCAGATGCTGGTGCAGGTTTTCTGAAGCCACAGGATTTTCTTTCATGATCTCCATGCGTACACGGGCAGCCGCTTCATCAATCAAGTCAATAGCTTTTTCCGGCAAATACCGGTCAACCATATATTTATGGGAAAGAGCACTGGCCGCCACAAGGGCCTCATCAGCAATGGTGACTCCGTGATGACCCTCGTATACATGCCGGATTCCGCGCAGGATCAGAATGGTATCCTCCACGGAAGGAGGCTCAACAGGAATTGTCTGAAAGTATTTTGAATAGTCGGGCATCCTGCCAATGGAGTACATAGACTCAAAAGCTTCTCTCGAACAGGCGCCAATAAAACGCAATTCAAAGCGGCTCAGCATGGGCATCAAAATATTGGCCAGATCCAGATGCCCCTCGGCGACAGATCCTCCCATCATGGTTTCAAGGTCGTCAATAAACAAGATCACCGACGGATTCTCAATAGCTTCCCTGAAAACAGCTTTGACCCGCTCTTCAAATTGACTCCTGTTTTTTGTCCCTGCCACCAAGGCCTCTCTGTCCAAAGCAACAATTTCTTTATCGTGAAAGGATGAGGGCACTGCCCCACGGGCAATCGCCTCCGCCAGCCCTTCCACAATAGACGTTTTCCCTACACCGTCTCCTCCCACTAAAATAGGATTGTTTTGGGTATTTTGGGCCAGAACCTGGATCACCATCCCCATCTCTTCTTCTCTGCCCACCACAGGATCCAGCTCGCCGCTGCGTGCGGCAACCACCAAGTTTCTCCCAAATTCTTCCAGCGATGATAGCGGCTCCATCATGGTCTGCTGAGAAGGCGTCTGCATCCTGCGAACCTCGTCCAAAACTCTCAGCAGCGCTTCCTGGGTGACGCCATAGGCCAGAAAGATATCCCCGGCTTCCCGCATCGTCCCACTCTGAGCCGCACGTTTTGCGCCTCTTTTGCCTTTGGCTGTGGAAACAAGAGCCAGCAAAATATGTTCGCCGCCGACCAGAGAATCTCCGTATCGTTCAGCTTCCTCCTGGGCGTTCATCAGCAAATAACGCAGCCGCTGAGAAACGGCCATCTGTATTTCTTCCGGACCGGCAGGATATCTAGCCATAGCCCGTCTCATGTCCATAGTTACATCTTCGATAGGTATTGACAATTTAGATAAAATCAACGGAACAACCCCTCCGGTTTGCCCCAGCATGACCAGTAAAAGGTGTTCGGGTTCAAGTTCACTTTGTCTATAGCGTTCGGCCAGCGATGAGGCCTGGATTAGCGCTTCCTGAACCTTTTTCGCCATTTTATTTGTATCAAATGTCATGGGTATCCCTCCAAATTGGATTTTGTCTTTATTAACCCTATGTGTGATTCCACTGCAAATAGTCTAATCTACAGTTGAAAGATATCAACTGCTACATCTCTCATGAACATTAAAAATTGGCAGCCTCAAGTCACAAAACAAGCTATCTTTTACAGTGCCCAGTTTAGATACAGGTATTCTGTATGTAATTACATACGCCAAACTCTTATCTCTGATCCAAAAATGTGAACTCTAAGTAAACCATAAAGATATGATAGATATAACCGACACCTCCGATTTTAGCATTTAAAACAATTTTAGCATTAATAACCTTTGGGAATGTTCTTCGACGCCATTGTTCAAAATACCTTTATTTCTATCAAATAAAAGCAAGAAAATAAAGTTAGGGACTGTAAGGAAATAAAGTTATTTCCTTACAGTCCTTTAGGCGGAAAAAACAATCTCTCCCGTCTTCCCATCCACATGCGCATGGACTTGCCCTGTGTCCAGCTTCCCCTCAAGCAGGGTCATCGCAACAGGGTTGAGAATTTTCTGCTGCAGCACACGTTTCAGGGGACGCGCCCCATAGATCGGGTCATACCCTTCCTCGGCCAAACAGGTATAAACCTCATCCTCGATCGTCACTGTAATTCCTTTGTCCTGGAGGCGTTTTTTCAAAATCCTAAGCTGAATATCCACAATATGACGCAGATCTTCCCGGGTCAGCGGATCAAAGATGATGATTTCATCGAGGCGGTTGAGGAATTCCGGCCGGAAATGCTGGGTGAGCTCCTCCTGTAAGGCCCCTCGAATTTCGGCGGTGCGCCGGTTCTGGGTCAGGGAACGAATGCTCTCCGCCCCGATATTGCTGGTCATGATAATCACGGCGTTCTTGAAGCTGACAGTTCTCCCCTGTCCGTCCGTCAAGCGGCCGTCATCCAGCAGCTGCAACAGAACATTGATCACATCTCCATGAGCTTTCTCAATCTCATCCAACAGCACAACGCAGTAAGGGTTCCGCCGGACAGCTTCTGTGAGCTGACCTCCTTCTTCATAGCCTACATAGCCGGGAGGCGCGCCCACGAGCCGGGCTACCGAATGTTTCTCCATATATTCTGACATATCCACCCGTTTCATGTTGTGTTCACTATCAAATAAAAACTCTGTCACCGCTTTCGCCAGCTCCGTTTTCCCAACACCTGTCGGCCCCAGGAACAGGAAGGATCCCAAAGGACGATCGGGATCCTGCAGACCCGTGCGCGAACGCCGTACCGCGTCTGAGACGGCCTTGACCGCGGCATCCTGGCCAATGACCCGTTCATGGAGGGCCTGATCCATGCCCACGAGTTTAGCCGATTCACTGGCCATAAGCTTGGTCACAGGAATATGGGTCCATTTGGCGACAATTTCCGCGATATCGTCCTCAGTTACCTCTTGCCTCAGTAAAGCCTGGGGGATGCCAGGGGATGCGGCATCCCCTCCCTCCGCGGGGCGGCCCTCCCCTCTAAGGCACGTCTCCTCATCGGAATGGCCCTCATCTGTGCAGGGGGGAAGATCCTGGGCTTCGGCTGCAACCAATTCTTTTTCCAAAGCGGGAATAATACCATACTGGTACTCGGCAGCTTTGTTATAGTCATATTTCTGTTGGGCTTCCTCGCATTTGAGACGAGCCTCATCAATTTGGTCTTTTAGGGACTGGATTTTATCTATGACCTGGCGCTCGGCTTGAAGGCGCAGCTCAAGAGCCTTACGTTTTTCTTTGATGTTGCTCAGCTCCTCTTCCAGGAGAGCCAAACGATCTTGGGATCCTTGATCCTTTTCTTTCTTGAGGGCTTCCCGTTCAATTTCCAGCTTCAATTCCTTACGTTTAATCGTGTCTAATTCCTGAGGCTCGCTGGTAATCTCCATACGCAGACGCGCGGCAGCCTCGTCGATGAGGTCAATGGCTTTATCCGGCAGGAAGCGGTCGGAAATATAGCGGTCCGACATCGTACTCGCCGCGATCAGAGCGCTGTCTGTGATGCGCACCTTATGATGGCTCTCATACCGCTCCTTCAGCCCCCGCAGAATGGATATCGTATCCTCAACACTGGGAGGTTCCACAACCACTGTCTGAAAACGCCGCTCCAAAGCTGCGTCTTTCTCAATCCGCTTGCGATATTCATCCAGGGTCGTCGCCCCTACCAGGCGCAGCTCCCCGCGGGCCAACATAGGTTTGAGCATATTGCCTGCATCCATGGCCCCTTCCGCCGCCCCGGCGCCCACTACTGTATGCAGTTCGTCGATAAAAAGAATCACATCAGCCCGATCCTGAACCTCTTTCAGCACCGCTTTCAGGCGCTCTTCAAACTCGCCCCGATACTTGGCCCCGGCCACAAGGGCCCCCATATCCAAGGAAATAACAGCCTTGTTTTTCAGGGACTCTGGGACATCGGCCCGAACGATACGCTGGGCCAGCCCTTCTACAATGGCTGTCTTGCCCACACCGGGCTCCCCAATCAGCACCGGATTGTTCTTTGTGCGCCGGGAAAGAATCTGGATAACGCGCCGGATCTCTTCGTCCCGCCCAATCACCGGATCCAGCTTACCCTGTTGAGCCAAGGCAACCAAGTTGCGCCCATATTTTTCCAATGTCGCGTAAGTGGCCTCTGGATTTTGACTGGTAACTCTCTGAGATCCGCGTACTTCCTGCAAAACTTTCAGGACGGCCTCTTTTGTGACCCCGTAGGACAGCAGAATTTCAGCCGCTTCCCGGGATTTTCCTCCTATGTGCTTTGATCCGGAACTGTGGCCGGTCAAAGTCTTTTGGCTGACAAGAGCCAATAAGAAGTGTTCTGTACTCACATACTCATCGCCGAATGATTCCATTTCGTCGTGAGTTTGGACAAGCAGTGTTCTCAGCCGTTGGGATACCACCAGCTGCACTGAGGACCCCATCATTGATGGAAAAGCCCCGGCAGCTTGCCTTACATCGTCACTCAAACGGGCCGCATCCACTGACAACTTGCTCAACACCTGTACCACAACACCTTCCTCTTGCTGCAGTAACGCCAGCAGAAGATGTTCGGGCTGCACTTCGGAATGCTGGCTGCGCTCCGCCAGGACTGACGCCGCCATCAGGGCTTCCTGGGATTTCTGTGTCATTCTGTTCGTGTCAAATGCCATGGTGTTCCCCCTTCCACAGGACGCTCGGTGTAAGTAAATGTCTGAGTTGCTTTCTTGTTATCCCTCTTCTTGATTATACCAAAGAGAACGTCAAAGGTCAATATTGGTCAGGGATGGCATGGGCGTAGAGCACAGATTACGTTCCGAAAAACTCTGACTATATTTAGATGATCGTCCCGCATGGGTTTACATGTGCATAACCCAGGTTACACGGGTTTGGGTGGTAGTGCAAGCAAGAGTCTATTTGCCTCATAACGCAAAACAAGCATTTCTGGGCTATTAAGCATTTCATTTAAAGGCAAAGATTGATTGACTTGGGAAACAGCCTTGTTTAGAGAATAAATATATGCACACACATCTTCAGGGAAGAAATTCTCCAGAATATTTTCATCAATAATATCTTGTAATCCAGTATCATCAAATAGCTGGCATATTAATTCCGAAAAAACAGGAATATACTGTCCTTCATGAAGAATCCAAGATTTCTCTTGTGTATTGGCATCAGACAGCCATCGAAGGGCATCAGTTAAATTCTTCATTTGCCATTCTCGCAGATTTTTCATGGTGTTATTCCATATCCTGCAAACATTTTTATATCATCCATAGCTTACCTTTGAAGCTGTATACTTTCCCAGTAGCCAATTCATGTACTGAAATTTCTGATAATTGGCGTCTGGGATTACGGCTACCGGTTGGCAGGATTCAAAACTGCTTCCGTATTTTTTTTGTAATTGTTGTGCCAGTGTCACAACAATTTGTTTGCCATATCCGGCAGGTTCGCCGCCCAGAAAAACGGAGCTGATGTATTTGCCGATTTCCCAAAACATCAAAACGCATTCTTGGTTTGCCTGAATCTGGGCGCGAAATTTGCGATTCTCGATGATAGACGAAATATGCTCGAACAGTATTGCTTCGTCTATCTGATTTTCGGTTGGCACGGTAAGCTCTTGTTTTTTCTTGCTCATTACATGCTGCTCCTAAAAAAGTAAGTTTTGGCTGCGTTAGTAGTTTGAATAATGGCGGCGTTTCGTGTCAGGGTCACGACTGCCGGACAGCGGCCTTCGGTCTCGTACTGCCTACTCTGGGGTACTTGGTTATCATTCTATCAGGTCAAAATTACGATTGCGATGGATAGAGCGAAACCCAGCGTCCGCCGCAATGAGAAATTGGTGGGTTTCGCCTTCGGCTCTGCCCACGTTACACGGGTTTGTTTATTGGTTTAAAAATCGACTCTAGGCATTGTCTTATTTCATCGATTTTATCCTCATCTAATGTTGATTCCACTGCAAATAGTATTGTTACAAACGGAATCCTTCCCTGATAGAACCCATAATGTCGCCAGTAATTGGTAATCTCAGAGAAATTCGTACGGATTTTCA
>WRII01000047.1 GCA_009782825.1 Peptococcaceae bacterium | reverse complement strand
GCCCCGGACCCCCCTGCATCTAACAGCCCCACGCATCCGCCCCACCTTCGCCCCACCGAAGCCCCCCGATCCATGGCTCATGCCCATCCTCACTTCACCATAACACAAACCCAAAGACTGACCTATGATGTCCCCGCCGCCCATACGATTGAACACTTTATCCATATGAGTCCGCTTTCCTGGCATACTCTGCCTGAAAAAAAACAATCCGCCCTCAGCGGCAGCCTCCAGAAAATCAGACTTGATTACATGATCGCTCTGGCACAGCCGGCACTAGATCCGGCACAAGCTACTTCGGATTATCTCCAACCAACCAGAATCGCCCCACCCAATCCTGCACAACCTGAGGTTCCGACGTCACCACAAAAACCTCCTGAATCCTTCCGTCACTTTTGACCAAGAGCTTACACCCCGTCCTGGTCTTATACTGAAAAGTAATCCCCCGGGCCGGCGTATGGCGATGACTGATAACACCCGGAATAATATCAGAAACCTCCGGACAGGCAGCCAAATCTTCCAGCCACTCCACAGCATCCTTCAGCACACTGTGTTCTCTTTTAATTTTATTGCGGCGGTATTTCATGATACTCTTTCAATCCTCAAAATAAATATGTTCAACCTCAAACTCAGACCCATCCACCTTCAGCAACCCCATCGAAGCATGAGGCTGCCTCCTTCTTTGGGTTGGCGATCCCGGATTAAAGAGCACACACTCCTGGGCCTCTTCCTCCAAGTGCACTCGTTGGACTCGCGGTATATGACTATGGCCAAAAACGATCAAACGCACATCCTCATCAAAAGCAGCGCACATCTGTTGAGCGCTTCTAAATTGATAGCCATGGACAAGCCCGATTTTCAACTCCTGGCACTGAACCACCATCTTCTCCGGCAATGTCAAATCCCAATCACAATTACCGCGAACTGCTACAAAACGCCCTTGTTCCCGCAACTCAGCAAAAGGATATTCCGATATCAAATCTCCGGCATGCACCACCAAATCCACGTGATCCACAATATGCTGCACCGGCCCAGGCAATCTTTGCCCCTCTCGCAAATGGGTATCCGAGAGGACAGCCACTTTCATCATCTTGTCCACCTTTATGCGTTCACTTCTACCTCGTTATTGACTAGTATAGGGTAATTATTCGTGAAATACAACAATTGCGATGAAATATTCCAATAGGATTGAATAGGGATTGAATAGGATGGAAATAAGATTGAAATAAAATTCTTGAAACCATACGAAAAAAGAGTATAATGATTTTAGGGGCTGTAACTAAATAAGTTTGACATTAGGCCGCCGGATTTTTGTCGACAGGCAAGGCGAAAATCCGCAGGCAACCTGGAAGGTTTTCAAGGATTTTCAACGAAACATGGCGGCAAAAAGACAAGGAATAATGTCAAAGTTATTTAGTTACAGTCCCTTAGCTAAACGTTCACATGAAAAAAGGAGCATGACTCATGGCGCGTAAATTGGCAAGCATTCAGATCATAAAAGATATCCACCCCATTCCCGACGCAGATGTCATCGAGGTCGTCTCTATCCTCGGATGGAAAGTGGTCGGTAAAAAAGGCGAATTTTCCGCGGGAGACACATGCGTATATTTTGAGGTAGACTCTTTTCTTCCCATTGACCAGCGTTTCGAGTTTTTACGCGGGACATCTTACAAGCGGAACGATTTCATGGGAGAAGGATTCCGGCTCAAAACTATAAGACTTCGCGGGCAGATCTCACAAGGACTAGCCTTGCCCCTTGACGTCTTCCCGGAAATAACAAGCGCCCATCAGGAGATCGACACCGATGTGACGGAACTTCTTGGCGTGAAGAAATGGGAAATCCCCGAGGTTCAAGGCACATTTGGAACCTCCTGCGGCGCATTCCCCTCTTGGGTCAGCAAAACCGATGAGACCCGTCTCCAGTCTGTCCTTGAGGTACTTGACGAGATCGCCGGAAAACCGTATTATATCTCCACTAAAATGGATGGCACTTCTGTGTCAATGGGCAGACGGGACGGCGAATTCTGGGTTGCCGGGCGAAATATCCGCTATGCGGACGACGGGAAGGCAAGCGCTTGGCAGATGGCCCATAACCTCGGACTTCCCGACAAGGCAAAAACATGGGATAAAGACTACACAATACAAGGCGAGTTTTGCGGGCAGGGCATCCAGAAGAATCCCCTCAAACTTTTTAATCCAGAGTGGTACATCTTCAATGTCATCGATCCTGAGACACATATACGTCTTTCTCTAAGCAAGATGCTCACCTTCTGCGAAGCCAATGGACTCCAGCCTATTCCCATTGAAGAAAAAGGAGAGAAATTTCCCTATAAAACGGTTGATGAGATGTTGGAACGCGCGGAGGGCCAATATGCTTCCGGAAGCACAAAGGAAGGGATTGTCATTCGCAGTATTGAGCCTATGTACTCGCCGGTGTTGAGAAGTGATATGTCGTTTAAAGTTATCAACAACAAGTATCTGTTGAAACAAAAAGACTGATTGCGTACAGCTCCTTGAGCCCATAGCTCATCCGGATCTTTTTCAATTCACTTATGATAAACCTCCCCGGCACGGATTTTACATCCCCGATAGATCTGCTCCAAAAGCATTAACCGCATCAGTTGATGAGGAAAAGTCAATGGGGAAAAAGACCAGCGCCAATCCGCCCGTCTCTGCATCTCCTCGTCCACGCCAAGGGATCCTCCAACCACAAAAACAATATGAGAAGACCCCCGCAGGGCCCTCTCCTCCAAAAAAGCCGCCACTCCTTCCGAGCTCACACTTTCGCCCTGCCGATCCAATAAAACAACATAGTCCTGAGGCTTAAGCCGCCCGCGAATACCGTCACTTTCGCGCCCCTTAATCTGGTCAAGCTGTTTTGGCGTCCCTTGGGACGGAATCGCCTGATCCGCCACTTCGGCCAGTTCCAGGTGGACATACGCCCTCAGCCTTTTGACATATTCCCGAATCCCCTCCTGCACATATGTTTCCCGCACCTTACCTACAGATACAATTTTAATATGCAACATGTTAACTTCGATCCTTCCAAGAAAAAAAATGAGCTTCTTCCCCCACTTTTTCAAATATATCACATGACCTCGATCAATTCCACAAGAATTGATTCTACTATATTCTACAAAAAACAAGAAAATCACTGCCCCCTAACCACTGACCCCTGACCACTTGCGGGCAAAGCCCGCATTAGAGAAGAAAAAATTTAACAAAAAATCAAACTGGAAAACCCTCAAAAATAACGCCCCCATTTGACTCAAGTGCCCATTTTCTCCAGCAAAGATCTTTATTTTTATGAAAGATTTGCAACGAAACATTCCTTTGATATCGGCTATACTAAGACTGTTCCGAATTCGAGAGATAAAAAAATTCGGAGCCATCATTTATCCGGGCCGATTATCTGGACGGATGAGTGATAGAATGGCATGAAAGAGGGAGTAAGAGCAAACACGCAAGCTTAGCAAAAGCTGACTTATAAGGTAAGACTCAAACAAATATAAGTTCAGCAAAGAAAAGGAAGTGCCGACGTAGCATCCATGATCCATGATGAGATCTCGCAGAGGACCAAAGCGACGCGTGAAAGAGGTGTGATCCGATGACCAAAGAACAAAAAAAGAAGCTCCTGCAGGGACTGAAGATGGAAGTCGCCGCTGAATTGGGCCGCACGGATTTTATCCGGGAAAACAACGACCATTATAAAGGTGATGTGACAGCTCGCCAAAATGGTCAAGAAGGCGGACCTATCGGCGGAGAGATGGTCAAAAGAATGGTTGAATATGCCAAACAGAATATGGACGGATAAGTATCGAGGGCAGGCGCCCAAGGATAGAAATCCTTTTGCGGATAAAAAAATCCGTTCACGGATAAAAAATCCGACGTGGCATGCGTAACGCAAAATATGCACGGCGCAAACGTCACAAATAAGCGCACCTTAATTTTATCTGACCCCAACTGATGACAAGTAAACTGATGAAACAGAAAAAAACAGATCCGTAAATGATAAAATTTAAAGCAAAAAAACACCTGAAACATCAGTTAAAATAGATCAGTCTGAGGTATAAACGACCGAAAAATCTTTACAACTGAATAGGGCTACTTGTTATCAACAACTGAATAGGGCCCATGTACGACTGGGGACGAAGGAGCACTTGTGCACCTTCGTCCCTTCATTAAATTCTTACAATTACAAGAGTTCCCCATATCGTCTGATAAAAATCTTTTTAAACAAAGTCACCAGCACCATATACAGAATCACTGTCAAGGCCAGCCAAGCAAAGTACACCACAGGCAGCGGCGCCAGCTTAATTGAAGCGCCAAACGCCGTAAAGGGAATCACTGTTAAAATCACAATCCCAGCAAAAGTCAAGACCGTCACCGGCGCCGACGCCCAACTCCGGATAAACGGCAGCTTCGGTGTCCGGATCAAATGGATGACCAGAGTCTGGGTCCACATAGATTCCACAAACCATCCCGCTTGGAACAGCGCCATATATTTCATCTGCATGATCGGATCCGTTAATTGATGGTACAACATTCCGTCGCATGCCGCCGGACAAATCACAAAATACATCAGCAGATATGTCGTAATATCAAACACAGAGCTGGTAGGACCCATCCACACCATAAATTTTCCGATGGAAGACGCATCCCATTTTCTTGGAACCCTCAGATATTCCGCATCCACATTATCCCATGGAATCGCTGTACAGCTCAAATCATAAATCAGGTTCAGCAAAATCAAATGCAAGGGCAGCATGGGTAAGAAAGGCAAAAAGGCACAGGCCGCCAACACAGAAAACATATTGCCGAAATTAGAGCTGGCTGTCATTTTTATATACTTGATCATATTCGCGTAAGTCTTGCGGCCTTCAATGATCCCTTTCTCCAAAACCATCAAATCTTTTTCAAGCAAAATGACATCAGCGGATTCCTTGGCAATATCTACCGCCGTATCCACCGAAATTCCTACATCAGAAGCCTTCATAGCCGCCGCGTCATTGATCCCATCCCCCATATACCCGACACTGTGCCCTCTCTCCCGCAAAACCGTAATCACCCGCGCCTTCTGCTGGGGCGACAACTTGGCAAACACACTGACCTCCTCAGCCGCGTGACCCAGATTTTCATCGCTCATCTCATCCACATCAGAACCCAGCAGGATACGCTCCACAGGAATATTCACTTGGCGGCACACACACCGCGTCACCTTGTCGTTGTCTCCGGTCAGGATTTTTACCCCCACGCCATGCTCCTTCAAAGCCTTTACCGCACGGGCAGTAGATTCCTTGGGCGGATCCAGAAAGGCCAAATACCCCATCAGCACCATATCCGCTTCGTCGGCAATGGAAAAAGCGCCCACCGGGGACGGATTGGTTTTTTGCGCCACAGCAATCACCCGCATCCCATCGTCATTCAGATCATCCACTTTTTCCAGAATATAGCGTTTAATCTCCTCCGTCAGCGGCACAACCTTGCCCTCATATTCGGCAAAGTTGCACACCGCCAGCATTTCTTCTACAGCCCCTTTGGTGATCATCTGGGTTTTCCCGTTAGTTACCACAACACTCATGCGGCGGCGCTCAAAATCAAAGGGAATCTCATCCACCTTGGTGAACCGCTCCGCCAGACCACGCAATTCTTCCACATCATTTTCTTCCAGCTGCGCCCGCTCAATGATGGCAATATCCATAAGGTTTTTCAGCCCCGTTTGATAATAGCTGTTGAGAAAAGCATGACGCAAAACCCGTGTATCTTCCTCTCCATGAATGTTCAGGTGGTATTGCAGCACGACCTTGTCCTGGGTCAGGGTTCCGGTCTTATCGGTACACAGAATATTCATGGATCCGAGATTCTGAATAGAGTTCAAATTCTTGATAATTGTCTTTTCCTTGGACATGGCCACAGCGCCTTTGGCCAAACAGGTTGTGACAATCATGGGCAGCATTTCCGGCGTCAGCCCCACCGCAATGGACAAAGCAAACAACACCGCATTCATCCAGTCGCCTTGAGTAAATCCTGTCAAAAACAGCACCACCGGCACCATGACCAGCATAAAGCGGATCAATAGCCAGGACACTGAGTTCACCCCTTTTTCAAAGCTGGTAGGAGCCGGCTTATCCGTAATCAGGTTTTTGGCCATATCCCCAAAAAGGGTATCATCCCCCGTAGCCGCCACCACACCCATGGCACTGCCGCTGATAACGTTGGTTCCCATAAAAGCCAGCGTCGGGCATTCCGTCAACGCCTCATAATAATTGAGATCTGCCTCCGGCGTCTTTTCCACCGCCACGCTTTCCCCTGTCAAGGCCGACTGGCTGACAAATAAGTCCTTAGCCTGAAGAATACGCATATCCGCCGGGATCATATCCCCTGCCGCCAAATTCACAATATCCCCCACAACCACCTCATCCAGCGGGATTTCCTCTACCCCTGTCTCTTGACGCTGAACATTGGTGGTGGTATGGATCATCTTCAGCAGGCTTTCGGCAGCGTTCCCGCTTCTCGTTTCCTGAATAAACCGCAGACCTCCTGAAATAATCACCATGGTCATGATGATGATCACTGTAATCGGATCCGCTTCCCCCGGCGGAGCTAAAATAACGTCGGTAAACAGCGACACCGCGGCCAGCACCAACAATACCACCGTAAAAGGATCAATAAAAGACATGGTAATGCGTTTTAAGAGCGAGACCTTTTTGCCATGGGTTATCTCGTTGTCCCCATAATACTCGCGGGACGCATCTATCATATCTTCAGTAAGGCCCGCCTTGGATGATCCCAACTTGTCAAAAACTTCATCCTCTGCCGCTGTGGCGGCAAAATTCAGCCTGTCGCGCACCTCATCCCGGCGCGCCGCTTCCATAAGGGTTTTCTTGGCTTCTCTATGCTTTGTTTTCTTGTACGTATTTGCTTCTTGGTGTGTGTTCCTTTTCTGCTGCATGGGTCTGCACCTCCATCATCTTTTTTTATGGATTTCGAAGGGCAGCCATGATTCTAAAGGGCTCTATATAGTACAACCAGAGTCATTCGTATTTTTAGAATGATCGTACTTCTAGAATGATCATACTTTCAGAATGATCATACTTTCAGAGTGATCATACTTTTGAATGATCGTACTTTCAGAGTGATGGAATAGAAACCCCCTATCCCATCCCAACTTCGGTGTCGCCCGTCAGGATCAGAGCTGCGCTGACCAGATATTTCCATTCCATTCACCTCACTTTACAATATGTTAAATATCTATATAAAGCCCCTGATGGGGCGAATTTATGCGTGACATCATTCATACGTGCATAAGGGACCCGTCACAAAACCACACGCATAAAAGCCCCTGCCAAACACACCTGAACAATAACAGGGGAGATACGTTAAGATCAGTATATGCCCGTCCCAGAGGGTTGTCAAGGGCGCTGCTTCAAGTGGGTTCAAGTGGGTGTACCAATTAATTGGTGCGCCCGTTTCAAGTTTTCAAGTTGTTTTCAGTGTATCCATTTTATCTTAAAACGGTATAATATAATGCGGGCTTTGCCCGCAAGTGGTCAGTGATCAGTGGTCAGTATCTGTAAGTTACCAACGCGGGCCTACGCCCCATACAGGGATATCATTTATCCTCTGACAATCTTATTGATGACTTTCGCAGCTCAAGAAAGGATCATTCCCCATATGAACATCGACCAAAAAATCCTGGACAGCATTCACTCCATCCCATGGGATCATGTATTTATCAGCGATATCCCTACAGGCAAACAGTATACTTACAAACAGTTTGTACAGCATGCCTTACAGGCATCGGCACATATTAAACAACTTAACGCAGACGAAATTGTTCTCCTCCTTGAGAATAGATATGAGATGGCTGTCTTCTATTTTGCCGCACTTCTTGGCAGCATAAAGGTTTGTCCTCTCGATGTTCTTAAAGGAAATCAGGAAATAGAAAAGCTGCTCTCTCTCTATCCTCACACATTGATTATTGATGAAAACGGACTTGGTGCAGATTTTCATCGCAGCCAGTGTCTTGATGTGAAAGAGATAGATATCGAAACCACGACTCCCCTCGACAGTGATGAGCTGAAAACTGCTTTTGACCATATCCAATGGCACAAACCGTTCTTAACAACATACACTTCAGGAACTTCCGGACATATGAAAGGCGTTGAACATAGTGCTCACAACCTGTTTTCCAGCGCCATCGCCTTTCGTGACCATCACAAGATCAATGCCGCAAACACATTCTATCATGTCATGCCCATGGCCTATATGGCTGGAATCCTCAACACCTTCATTGTTCCGTTTTGTGCAAACGCACGGGTAGCAATCGGCCCGCGTTTTTCTCCCATAACAGCCGCATCATTTTGGACAACCGCCCTCCATAACCGGCTGAATACCTTTTGGCTTTCCCCCACCATGGCCGCTATGATTTTAAAAATGGATCGTGGAAGCACCGGCATTAATTATACGCGGGACACACCTTGCCTAATAATTACAGCAACAGCACCGCTCACAGAAAAGCTCCGGCACGAGTTTCAAAACAAATATGCCACACCCCTTTATCAAAGTTACGGCCTATCAGAAACTTTGTTGATTTCCAGTGAGAGTGCAGCAGCCACGGAACAAGCTCTTACGTGCGGAAAACCCTTGGACGGCGTGGAAATCACTTTTGAAAACGGAGAAATGCTGCAAAAAACGCCGTGGACATTCCTCCGCTACACGAACCACCCTACAGAAGCTTATTTTTCCGGTTCTTTTTATAAAACAGGAGACTTAGCGGCATTCAGCGCCCACGGCAACCTGACCGTAACCGGCCGGCTTAAAGACCTGATTATCCGCGGCGGCATGAACATCAGTGGTAAACTTATTGAAGACACCGTCTTAAAACTTGACGAAGTGGAGGAAGCGGCAGTTTTTGCGCTTCCTGATTCCATGATGGGCGAAAAGATTGCCTGCGCGTATGTTCAGAGCAGCCATTCCCACAGCTCTACCAGAAATTCTGAAAATCCGGAGGAAGTGAACCGGCGTATCCATCAACGCATCCTCTCTGACCTTGGCAGCGCACACCGCATTGATCAGCTCATTCCCTGCGCTGAAATCCCTAAGAATATCAACGGAAAGGTTGATCGTCTGAAACTCTCGCAACAATATGCGCCCATAAGGTAACGCGGGCTTTGCCCGCAAGTGGTCAGTGATCAGTGGTTAGTGGTCAGTATTGGATTTTGTTGTTTTTTATTGACGCTTCGCGTCTGTAAGGTACTAAGAAAATGATATATGATCCATACTAAGTCTTAAGGGGCTGTACCTAAATATGTTTGACATTAGGCCTGTGGAGGAACGATGATCCTCAATATTAGCCATATCGCATTTTCCTGCACTTTGAAGGAACAGGCGGGAGTTATCCGACGTTTCGAGAAAGAAGGATACATGTGTAAATTTGTGACGGAAAAAATCCCTGTGCTTGAACAGAAACGCCGTTTTATGACGTTCCCGGAATCGGAACACGATATGGCCTTTCTCGAAAAACCCGGAGCTATTAGCATTGAAGTCAACGCCTATTCCCATACAAGTGGAGCATCCTCACTCCAATTGAACACCCTGAGTATCATAATGCCTACAGCCGATGTACAGATCAGTGCCTCCTTGTTCAAGGCTCTTGGATGTGAAATCACCTCCGCCGAACATGATCAGGCTATTTTAGTCATCAACTATCCCATGATGAAACAGCCGGTTCATATGATTTTAAAAAAAGACCCGGATAGGCACCATCAGGGACTTGATCCTGCCGGGTTTTGCGGTTTGTGCTTCTTATCTAATAGCGTTCATAAAGAACAGGAAAGGCTCCTTCATCAAGGAATTCAATGCAGTGAGCCCGCAAGCCAGATAATCAATAATGTCGCCCTTGACATTTGTTTCATCACCAGCCCTTCAGGAGATATCATTGAGATAATATCCCCTTCTCATTCCGGGAAACAGCTATGAAACTATTCGATCTCACCCTGACATTAGAACCGGGTCTTCCCTGTTTCGCTGCATGGCACGCGTCTTGTGATATCGAATCGCGCGGAACACTTGCTGATGTCGGGCGAAACACAAAAAAAATATCCTTTGGCAGTCATGCCGGCACACACATTGATGCGCCGCTTCATTTCTTTGATGATGGATATTCTGTTGATCAAATTGATATCAATCTGTTATATGGGAATGTAAAAGTTGTCGATTTTCGGGGGCTTGCCACTCAGAAAGAAGCTTACGCCCTTACCCCTTCCGATTTTATCGAGAGTGACATACAGGAACGCATGATGTTCCTGTTCGGATGGAATAAGTATTGGAAAACTGAACACTATTATAAAGATTACCCTTATTTCAGTGTTGATGCAGCCTATTACCTGATCAATCACGGCATGAAATTACTTCTCATAGATACTCCAACACCAGACAACAGCCGCGCTGTATTGCATTCTGATGAAGACTCCGTCATACACAAAGCTTTTTTGTCACAGGGTATCATTATGGTTGAATATCTTAAAACTCCAGAAGATATAGACATAGACGCCAAACACACCGTTGCGGCCCTCCCTTTGAAAATCGCAGGCAGTGACGGCTCTCCGGCTCGAGTCATCTTGATTGAGGAATAGAGAGGAGTCCCAAGGCATGACATCAAAAGATTGGATTGTCCAATGGTTTTCCCAGCAAAGCAGCATTCCTTGGACAGAGATTGAGCAAACCACAGACCAGAATTACTTTGACCTGGGATATATTGATTCCTTCGGATTTATCAGCTTTCTCTCGGATCTTGAAGATCAGCTGGATTTCTCTTTTGACAACGCTCAATTTGAAGACCGCCGCTTTGTTACAATTGACGGTTTATGCCAGATTATTCAGGAGCACGAAGATGGGTAAGTGGCATTATACGTATTCTGATATTGTACATGCCCTCAAGTCCGTTGGCTTAGAGCATGGCGATATCGTGTTCACTCATTCCAACCTTGGGTTCTGTGGAATATTAGAGACCTGCTCCTCAGCCCATGACTTATGCGAACAGTTCCGACGTGCGTTTATGGAGATCCTGGGCGGGGAAGGAACTCTGATCGTTCCAACCTTTACCTACTCCTTCTGCCGTAACGAGATATTCGATATCCGAAATACGCCGTCAGGTATGGGGATATTCCCTGAATACATCCGCCGCTATCCCGGAAGTCTGCGCTCTGATGACGCGAATTTTTCTGTCTGCGCTCTGGGCGTTAAGGGCGCTGAGCTAACATCACACATGCCGCAGATGTCATTTGGGACAGACAGTTTTTGGGAAAGGTTTTATATGCTGAACGGCAAGGTTTGCAACATAAATTTCGATGCCGGTTCAACATTTATTCATTACATTGAAAAGAGCCTCGCTGTCCCGTATCGCTATGACAAAGGATTCGACGGCACATTCATCGATCATCAAGGACTGTCCTCCTCGCGCAGATATTATCATTTCGTTTATGATTTGGACAAGCCCCAGGATTCATATAGTTCCATTCGTTTACATGAACTGTGTCAGGAGCACGGCATTTTACGAAGTTCCAACCTTGGCAAGGGACGTATTGTGTGCCAGAGCACGCATAATCTTTATCCCTTTGTGGAAGATACGCTTAAGGCCCGGCCTCGTTTTTTGACTCAGCTTGAATAGTTTTTGGCTCACCCCGAATTTCCCCACTTAACTTAAAAAGGAGAAGCGACATACAATGAGAAAACCACCTGTCATTTTGGATACGACCCTCAGGGACGGCAGTTATGCAGTTCACTTTTGTTTCTCCTGTACAGATCAGCGGCGCATTACAACAAAACTGGAGGATTTAGGAATTGACTATATTGAGATAGGTCATGGAATGGGACTCAACGCCAGTTCATATAAAAACGGTGTTGCGCTTCAAACCGATACAGAATATCTTGCGGAAGCCCAAAGATCCTTAAAACGTGCCAAGTACGGGTTCTTTTGCATTCCTGAGGTTGCGCGTTTAGACGATATTGATATGGCGCACAATTACGGGGCCTCCTTCATCCGGGTAGGCACGAATGTGACGGAAGTCCCCACATCCGAACCCTTTATTCAACGCGCGAAAAAACTTGGTATGACAGTCATGTCCAATTATATGAAGTCTTACTCGGCTTCTCCTTCTGAATTCGCGGAGGCGGCACGCTTGTCAGTCAGTTATGGCACAGACATTATCTATCTCGTCGATTCGGCAGGCGGCATGTTCGGTGAGGATATACGGGCCTATTATGAGCCGCTGAAATACGCCCTCCCGGATATACGCACGGGGTTTCACGCCCATGACAACTTGGGATTGGCCATATCTAACAGCTTATTGGCAGCTGATTTGGGATTCGATTTTGTTGACTGTTCCTTACAGGGACTGGGACGAAGCTCCGGCAACGCAGCGCTGGAAATCTATGCCGCCGCATTACAAAAAAAAGGCTATCCCCTCCCTATTGATATCTTTGAGCTGCAGCGCGCCGGCAAACAATTGGTTCAGCCATTCAGTAAAAAGAAACAGATTGAACCCTTGGACGTGATCTGTGGGTTTGCATCATTTCATACAAGTTATATGAGCAGTATCCATAAAATTTCAACAAAGTACGAAGTTGATCCCCTCGAGCTCATCGTGGCCTACACTGAAGTTGATGTTGTGGGTATGGATGAGGTGCTTCTCGCACAAATTGCCCAAACTTTGTCCCCGCGTCAGATCGTGCCGGGAGATTATGATTTCACAGATTATTTTGGGTCAGAACAAATGAGACACCACGCGGAGGAACAAACAGAGAACAGACTCTCAGCAGAAGCTTTCTCCGGCAGTTATATCAAAGATTCGGCGCATGAGTCGGGGTTACAGACACCCTTACAATAAAACAGGTGTGAAACCAGGGAGAAAAAATATGGAGCATAATGCGTCACAGCAATGGAGTCAAATCTACACCAGTAGTTCTGGAACAGAAATGGCGTTCCCTTCCGAATATGTTATTAGAATTTTCAAGGGGAAATACCCGCGGTTAGATCTTGACAAAGCATCTTTTCGAGGTAAATCTATATGCGATTTGGGCTGCGGCGATGGCCGCAATATGCTCCTTCTAAGTCAGTGCGGCTTTGAGGTCAGCGGCATGGAAATCGCGCCCGAGATTTGTCAAACCGTGACAAGAAACCTGGGGAACTGCAATGTTAATGCGGATGTTCGCGTAGGAACCAATGATTCTGTCCCCTTTGAGGAGTGTGCATTCGATTTCCTGCTTTCATGGAACGCTTGTTATTATATGGGACATAATGATGATTTCAATAAACATATCGATGAATTTGCGCGTGTTTTAAAGCCAAACGGCCTGCTGGTTCTATCCCTTCCTAAAAAGAGTTGCTTCATTTATAAGAACTGCGATATACACAAGCCAGGATATGCTGTTATACGGGAGGATCCATTTAATGTAAGGCAAGGTGAAATACTAAGAATTTTTGAGGGAGAAAGTGAGATCGAAACTGTCTTCTCCCGTCATTTTAACAACTTTGTCTTCGCCTCAATTCACGATGACTGTTTTGGCTTTGAGTATCATTGGCATTTAGCAGTATGCAGAAAATCTGAATGACTCTGTCTCGATTGCACAACCTATTCCAAACTATTTAAGCTAAACAGATCATCCACATAAAAAATTCTTTGTTGAGCATTCTTCACATGATTATCATTAATAATTTCGAGAATAGTGTGGCGGTGTACCTTGGAGCAAATTATTATTAAATCTGCTTGTTGTATCAACAGTTTTGCATTTTGCGGTAATAACACTTGGATACCTATGGGTTTATCCGAAAAATAATCTTTCTTTCTTATGTCTGAATCTATAACAGTGCCTGGAAACATCATATGAATATTTATATAGTTGTCAATGATCTGTTCGCAATATGCATTCGCGCACCAGATCACAACCTTTTTATTCTTATCATTCATTTCATTGATTTTATTTACAATCATATTTATATTTTTCTTCCTTGATTGAAGCAAGTTATTCGCGCAGATAATGTTATCTTTTGCTAATAGATATTCTATATCACCATGAGTATTTTTGATGAGTTCGTTTGTCTTAACAAATACTGCGACAAACCCAAAATTTCTACTGCACTTACTTTTTGATAAGAACACCAATTTGAATTTATATTTTGAGGCAAGCGCCGCCAAAGAATATGGAGAGAAATGATTGACATGCTCAACAAGAAAAAACCCTGCAATATCATAGGGATATTCATAGATGTTCGGAACTTCTATGATCATGATCCCTCCAATTTTTAGTATTTTAGATACATTTTCTATTGTTTCATTGAGATTGGGTATATGTTCCAGCACAAAATATAAGCCCGCCATGTCGACAGAATTTTCCGCACATTGGATTTTGTCAATAGTGGATATGTCCGTATCACAAGCTGAATTGACTTCAACAGAAATAACATGCTCAAATAATTGCTTTAATTTCAAATGAAATCTTCTTGAGTCATTTCCCCCTATCTCGACAAAACCACTCTGACTCGGTGAATAAAAAGACTTGATAACCTCCATTCTGGAATCTATAGAGTAGCTATCCTGGCCACTAAACAGCGAAAAACTATCTTTATAATATTTTTCCAGTGATTCTTGTGTTGGGCATGGATCAGAAAATACGAATCCACAGTCCTTGCAGACAACAATATTAGCATCAATTTTATATCTTGTTGTCGTGTTGATGTGCATTACTTCAGAAAAGCTCGCAGCTTTATCAAAAGAATTGCTTCCGCAAACCTCACAATTTCTTCTTTGGTAGCAAAGTTCTTCAATGATGGCTTGATGAGCGGATTTGTTTGTCGTGTTCATATACTAATATCTCCTCTAAATCGTGACACTCTGTTTCTTCTAAGGGCTTATTGCCTATTACATTACTTTTATCTTGTTATTTTATTTAAAGTGTTTCCGTCTATCTTACATTTGATGTGTTCTGACATGGACTTTTCTCCTGCTTCGTATTTATTATTTCTCTCATAAACAGGGCAGATTATATGGCAGCATACTCAAAAGGAGCCCAAAAATTATGGAGCACACTCCCTCAACACATTTGGAAGAGAAATGTTCCCTGGAACATATCCGCGAAATCTACAATCTGGCCATCCGCCTTTTCCCCATCTGCCGCAGCATAACAGGCGACGGTGTTCGCCAAACCCTGCATATTTTACAGGAAATTGTTCCGCAAATGACAATCCACGAAGTTCCTTCCGGAACACAGGTATTTGATTGGATCGTCCCCCCTGAATGGAATATAAGAGATGCTTACATAGAGGATTTGGAGGGCAACCGCGTCATATCCTTTACTGACAGTAATCTGCATGTATTGGGCTATTCCGCACCGGTAGACAAGCTCGTCACCCGGGAGGAACTGCTTAGCATGACCTATTCGCTGCCGGAACAGCCGGATGTGATCCCTTATGTCACATCTTATTACAAGGAACGCTCAGGCTTTTGCATGGCTGAAAAGCAGAAGCTGTCCCTTGACAAAGATCGTTATCATATTTACATTGACAGCGATCTAAAAGAAGGTTCCCTAACTTACGGTGAGATTCTTATCCCCGGACAGGCGCGGGAGGATCGGAACGAGATTTTTCTGTCCACTTATATCTGCCACCCGTCTATGGCTAATAACGAACTATCCGGCCCTTGCCTCACCATCTATCTGGCAAAATGGCTGCTGGAACAGCCACGCCGGTTTTCTTACCGGATTATTTTTATTCCGGAAACCATTGGCTCCCTTGCCTATCTCAGCCGCAATATAGATGACATGAAACCTCATACTATTGCGGGGTTCAATGTAACATGTGTTGGAGATAACCGCACCTATTCCTATCTAGCCTCCCGCTGCGGCAATACATTGGCTGATCGTACGGCCAAAAACATTCTGCGCTTCTACGCACCCGATTATATATCTTATTCTTTCCTGAAACGCGGATCTGACGAACGCCAATATTGCGCACCGGGAATTGATTTGCCGGTATGCTCAATTTGCCGGAGTAAGTATGGAGAGTATCCCGAATATCATACCTCGGCAGATAATCTGGACTTCATTTCACCACAAGGATTGGGCGGATCTTTTGACCTCTATCGCAAATGCCTTGAAGCCCTTGAAGGAAATCATATTTACAAAATCAAATGCCTGGGAGAACCTCAACTGGGAAAACGCGGATTGTATCCTACCATCAGTCAAAAAGGTCAATACGATGACATAACGTCCATGATGAACTTTATCGCCTATGCCGATGGGACAAATGATTTGATTGCTATCAGTGATATCATCGGCACACCCGTTGAACAGTTAATAGACATCGCCGAAAAGCTGATAGCTGCAGGATTAATTGTTAAATGTTAAATGTTAAATAAGGTGTGATCCTATGGCGCTGTTGCCGCCGCAAGTATCAGCAAGCGTTCAGTTTTTTTTTCGTGATTTGTGCAGGTAGAAAGCGCAAGAATTCCGGCCCCTGCCGGCGCACCCAGCGGGGTAAAATAGCTCCTGATAACATCCTGGCTTTTTCCCTGCAAGCTGTATATTTTATCGTTCACGTCCGTCACTTGAACCGCGAAAATACGATAGGTCACTACTTTTCCATCCAGTGTGACAATACTGATTTTCGCATGTTTATCCACAAATCCCTCTTCTAAATAGCGATTGAGCGCCGCAAACATGGATCCATCCTTCATGTTGTGACCGTAGAGGATCGTAAAGGGATCCTTAAGACCTTGTGTACATCTGCAGTCCATAAAAATAGCTCCGGATGGATTCTCTTCTCCTGCAAAAGTGGTAGAAAGGTATCGTTCATTATCCTGCCCCCGAACAATGGGGTAATCAATTTTTGTGCCCTCTATCGAAATCCAGCCAATGTAATCCGGATTGATCTTAGATAAGCTTGACGCGGCTTTAAAACTTAACTCATCTGATGCAGGCACTACGTCTGATGCAGGCACTACGTCTGATGCAGGCACTACGTCTGATGCAGGCACTACGTCTGTTGCAGGCACTAAGTCTGTTGCAGGCACTAAGTCTGTTGCAGGCACTAAGTCTGTTGCAGGCATGTAGGGCCGCAATGTATCATATTCTTGCTGCGCCTGAATATAACCTGCTTGTGCGGCAAGGATATTGAGGGCCGCAGCAGCGCCCACAATAAGAAATATCATAAATAGGATAAAATGTCTCAGACGTTTTGTGCGCACCACGCCTCTGATCCAGAAAAAGGAAAAGATGAAAGGGAAGGGAATCCGTCCTCCTCTGCCCCCTTTATCAAAGCTCATCATGTTCTGTTTCGCCGCCCTTTGCAGCGTCCCCATACATAAATCATCCCGCACAGGCATATGATCAGAACGATTACCCAGCCCAACGTATTGCGGATATCGTAAGTTTGGGGAACGTCAGTCTGAGAAACATCATTTTGCATCGCGCTAACCTGTAAGGCAGACTCTCTCAATACAATCAACGTCAAAAACGCATATCCATCTGTAAACTCAGCAGTGAAACTATATGTCCCACCAGCCAAAGCCTTGATATAGTCCTCCAGCAAAGTAATAACCGTGCTGCCGTCAAGGACAGTGTAAAAGCTTGGATCAACCTCATAACCGCCAGACATTAAGCGGACAAACTTGTTTTTATCCGCATTAATCACCGCCGAACAGTCGCCGCTGCCTGCAAAAATGCCAAAATCTTGAATGACAACATATTCTGTCTGCCGTGTATCCCTCACTACGATAGTCAAATCGAGACTCGTTCCGTCACTCATAATGAAGGTGAGAACTTGCTGACCCAAGCTTAGTGTCGCCAGGTATTCCTTATGAAAAGTGTAAACATCGCCGCTGACAGTGTAGTCTCCTCCAGCAGCCACCAGATTATTGTTATACTTGATAAATAAGAGTGTAAGAGTATCAGGATCCAGGGTCACTGTAACATCTCTATACTCTGGCCCGGCGGGATTTTTATCAAAACCGGAAAGCGCCGGCCTGATGGAAACTGACGAGCTGACAGGGGGTGCACCGGGTTCACCGGGTTCGCCGGGTTCACCGGGTTCACCGGGTTCGCCGGGTTCTCCGGGTTCGCCGGGTTCGCCGGGTTCGCCGGGTTCGCCGGGCAGTTCGGACAATGTAAAAGTCACCTCGGCGTACTGACTGATGTCGAATTGGGAGGTAACACGAACAGTGATCTCACCCGTTCCGCTGATTGGGATCCTCGTATCCACAGCTGAACAATCTACGGAAACGGCCCGTGTATTAACCTGCCCATTGAGGCTTGCCACATCACCGGAGATAACTTGAATACGACAAATTTTTGAGGCGGTTCCTGTTATATTCACGACCAACTCACCCGTGTCAGAATCATATGTTACTGTAAGACTCCCCTCATCAATAGACCCCTCGCCGCCGGGGGAGACGGAATAGTCGTCATAGCCTTGCAAATAGGGATACCCTCTGTTGAACACGCCGGCCGCGTCCATCCCCCAGGTTGTGTCAAAATCCCAGACAGCATACGTGCTTTGGGTCGTCATCTGCGATGTTGAGCGGCCTAAGGATTCATAATAAATGTCCCCGGATCCGAATAATCCTTTGTCATAATAACAGTGGGCAAGTGAACTCAGAGGCACATGGAAGGCTATGTTGCGATGTCCGGCCAACGGACGCTTATTACTGCTGCCGGCCGCTGTACTCAAGCCGGAAGCAAAGTAGACGTATTCCAGTCTTACCGTAGCATCTCCATTCCGGCCGGCGATCCCGCCGCTGCCTCCCGAAGATCCGGCGGTATCTGAAACAGCCGTATCAATCACATAACAGGTGCTGATTCCATGTGGGGTAATGAGCCCCAATGAATTCTCTGTTGATCCTGTGATTCCGCCGACAAAGGCATTACTGCTGACGCTTCCCCCTTCCATCCAGCAATGGCTGATCAGCGTCCCTGCGTAATCATATCCAATAATTCCTCCCACATAATTACGTCCAGTAATTGCGGGATTAATCATGCCAAAATTTTTAATAGTCGCCTGCCTTGTTGTCGCAAACAGCCCCACATAATCGCCGGCTGATGAAAATTTTGCGTCGCTTATGGTATGCTTACGCCCATTGTAATACCCGTCAAAATGCCCTGTAAACGGCAGATTGTAGGCGCCGATAGGCGTGGCCGCCGTTCCGTTCCAGATAATATCTTTGGCAAGAATATAGCAGCCATCGCGGGGGTAGGCGGCGTCGACACCGATTTTTAGCAGCTCTGCCTGGGATGTGATGAGCGTGGCGTCGTTTGTCAAGCCGAGCAAAGCGCAAGTAGGGCATGGAACGGTTACCAAGGCGATCCTTCCCGGCAAGCTCTCTCCACCCCGGGTCTCTGCCAGGGCCGCGTCTACACTGCTTATGATCAGCACTAATACTAACAGCACTATTCTGATATTGTGTTTCATAGTGCACTCTTCCTTCTTATGTAGCTCCAATCCTAACCTATAAATTCAACTCACCTGAGATTCAAATCGACTTAATGGGGGACACTATTGTTTGCTGGTATCATTAATTTGAGGAACATAAGTCATTTTTATTCGAGAGAATATATGGTATAAACCTAAGGGGTTAAGTCCATTTTTATAAAGATACCAAAAGAGACAGAATAACTTCTGTCCCTTTTGGCTCTGAATTTTTATTGACCTTTATGACATTTATGACCTTATGGCACTTATGATGCTCTTCAAAGTTATCCAAGAAGTTTCAGCACAGTCTGAGGAACCTGGTTGGCTTGGGCCAGCATGGAGACACCGGCCTGGCTCAGAATCTGGCTCTTCACGAAAGCGGACATTTCGGTAGCCATATCAGCATCGCGGATACGGGACTCGGACGCTGTCAGGTTTTCTGAAGCAACCTGGAGATTGCTGATGATATGCTCAAGGCGGTTCTGCATCGCGCCCAGTTTGGCACGCTCGCTCGAAACTGTGTTGATAGCGTCATCGATGACACCGATAGACGTGTCGGCATCAATTTGGGTGAGCATCGTTACTGCGCCCATAAAGATGGCGCCGGTGCGCATATCTGCAATATCCAATCTGACCGCCTGACCTGTGTTGGCGCCGATGTGGAAGAATTTAGCTGTAAATCCTCCGCTTAACAGGCCCATGGTATTAAATTCTGTGGTGGTCGCGATGCGATTCAGCTCTTTCGTTAACTCGACGACTTCTAACTCGATTTTTGCGCGGTCATCGTCTGTGTTGGTATCTGTGGCGGCCTGAACAGCCAATTCGCGCATTCTTTGGAGAATGCTGTGGGTTTCGTTCAGAGCGCCTTCGGCTGTCTGGATCAGGGAAATGCCTGCTTGTGCATTCTTAACAGCCTGATTCAAACCTCTGAACTGGCCGCGCATCTTTTCGGAGATCGCGAGGCCGGCAGCATCGTCAGCGGCACGGTTGATGCGGAGACCTGAGGAGAGCTTTTCCAGGGTTTTGCCCATGTTGGTGTTGTTGGCGCCAAAGTTTCTCTGGGCATTAAGGCTGGAGATGTTTGTATTGACGATCATGATGATATCCTCCTTGATTTTTTTTATTTTCTCCTGAAAGCAGTTTTGCATCTTGCAGGGTTGTTGACTTCTTGACTTTTGTTCAAAATAGGCAGCCAGAAGGGACAGAGTACTTTCTGTCCCTTTTGGCACTAAATTTTTGACAGTGCTTTGATCAAATATTTTCGCGAACATTTCTACGAGTAGTGCTTCATCTTCTCAAGGGTATTGCCAGGAACATTTCTGAGGCTATTGTCAAAGCTAATTGCTGCGGTTCTTGCTTAGGCTGCTGGTATAACTATTCTGCGAGTGTTGCCAAGATCTATTATATGAT
The DNA here is from genome assembly GCA_009782825.1 of Peptococcaceae bacterium. GTDB lineage: Bacteria > Bacillota > Desulfitobacteriia > Desulfitobacteriales > Syntrophobotulaceae > WRJI01. Next base: position 2,179 of record WRII01000047.1, on the reverse strand, counting down.
TATTTCTAACACTCCTCTTGAAAGAAACTCTATCTAATTTATCCAAGAAGTTTCAGAACTGTCTGAGGAACCTGGTTGGCTTGGGCCAGCATGGAAACACCGGCCTGGCTCAGAATCTGGCTCTTGACGAAAGCGGACATTTCGGCAGCCATATCAGCGTCACGGATGCGGGACTCGGAAGCTGTCAGGTTCTCGGAAGCAACCTGGAGGTTGTTGATGGTGTGCTCAAGACGGTTCTGGATAGCACCCAGCTTGGAGCGCTCTGTGGAAACCTTGTTGATTGCATTGTCGATGGTTGTGATGGCTGTGTTGGCTGTCGTTTGACCTGTCAGGCTCAATGCGTTCACTGAGAGGTCAGTCGCGCTCATGCCTAAGATGCTCACAGAAACACTCTGCCCTGCGTTGGCGCCGATGTGGAAGAGTTTTGTTGTGAATCCTCCGGTCAACAGTTTCATGGTATTAAATTCTGTGTCGGTGGAGATACGTGTCAGCTCTGAGGTCAGCGCGGCAATCTCTAACTGGATTTTTGCGCGGTCGTCATCTGTGTTGGTATCTGTGGCGGCTTGAACAGCCAGTTCGCGCATTCTCTGCAGGATGCTGTGGCTTTCGTTCAGGGCGCCTTCAGCTGTCTGAATCAGGGAGATGCCTGTCTGCGCATTCTTAACTGCCTGGTTCAAACCTCTGAACTGGCCGCGCATCTTTTCGGAAATCGCCAGACCGGCAGCATCGTCAGCGGCACGGTTGATGCGGAGACCTGAGGAGAGCTTTTCCAAAGTCTTGCCCATGGCTGTGTTATTGGCGCCAAAGTTTCTCTGGGCATTGAGGCTGGAGATGTTTGTGTTCACGATCATGATGGTATCCTCCTTGATTTTTTTATTTCTCCCTTTCAGGAGCAGCCTTGCATCTTGCAGGCTTGTGTGATCTTACATTTTCTTTATCGGATTGTGTCCTTTTTCCCTAAATAGGTCTTTCAGCCTAATTCCTCCTGTGATCATAAGATTTATCCAAGAAGTTTCAAAACAGTCTGAGGAACCTGGTTGGCTTGGGCCAGCATGGAGACACCGGCCTGGCTCAGAATCTGACTCTTGACGAAAGCGGACATTTCGGCGGCCATATCAGCGTCGCGGATGCGGGACTCGGAAGCTGTTAGGTTTTCGGAAGCTACCTGGAGGTTATTGATGGTGTGCTCAAGACGGTTCTGGATAGCACCCAGTTTGGAACGCTCTGTGGAAACCGTGTTGATCGCGGCGTCAATGTCTGTGATGGCGCTGTTGGCGCCAGCTTGGGTTGCCAACGTTATCGCTCCTGTATTCACTCCAAGGGTGCTGGCTCGCATATCTGCAATGGCTACGGTAACATTCTGATTTTCGTTGGCGCCAATGTGGAATTTCTTTGCTGTGAAGCCTCCGCTCAACAACCCCATAGTATTAAACTGTGTGGTGGTGGCGATGCGGTCCAGCTCTGCGGTCAGCGCATTAACTTCCAACTGAATTTTGTCGCGGTCGTCATTTGTGTTGGTATCTGTGGCGGATTGAACAGCCAGTTCGCGCATTCTCTGGAGGATGCTGTGGCTTTCGTTCAGGGCGCCTTCAGCTGTCTGAATCAGAGAGATGCCTGTCTGAGCATTCTTGACAGCCTGGTTCAAACCTCTGAACTGGCCGCGCATTTTTTCGGAAATCGCCAGACCGGCAGCATCGTCAGCGGCACGGTTGATGCGGAGACCTGAGGAAAGCTTTTCCAGAGTCTTGCCCATGGCTGTGTTGTTGGTTCCGAAGTTTCTTTGGGCATTGAGGCTGGAGATGTTTGTGTTCACGATCATGATGGTATCCTCCTTGATTTTTTTATTTCTCCCTTTCAGGAGCAGCCTTGCGTCTTGCAGGCTTGTTTAAGCTTACACTATCTTTTTCGGATTGTGAGCTTTTTCTCTAAATGGGTCTTTAGTCCTTTTTTTATCTTACATTTAATTTAGATTATAAGATAATTTTGGGCGATTGGAAGAGTCAGAATATTCTCCGGCTCTTCCACTAATTTTAAAATTTATCCAAGCAGCTTTAAGACTGTCTGAGGAACCTGGTTGGCTTGGGCCAGCATGGAAACACCGGCCTGGCTCAGAATCTGGCTCTTGACGAAAGCGGACATTTCGGCAGCCATATCAGCGTCACGGATGCGGGACTCGGAA
>WRII01000046.1 GCA_009782825.1 Peptococcaceae bacterium | reverse complement strand
AGAAGCTGTCTCCTTGTGTGATGTCATCACTCAAATCCATTGTGGTATAGATGCAAGCAGGCTGCAAACTGAATTTTTTGGCGTAACACATATTTATGGTTTGTGCGGTAAGAGCATTAATAGCCAAAGTTTTCGCAAATGTGGATTTCCCGCTGGCATTGGCCCCGGTTATAATGGATTTGGGGTCTATGGTTTTAGAATTTGTCACAGGGTCTGGCAGCAAAGGGTGATAGAGATCGTCAAACACCAATTGCGTATTCTTTGAAAATTCAGGCAAGCAATAATAGGATAAGGTTTTTCTGTACGAGCTTAAGCCGATGCAGAGTTCAATATAGCCTATACAATCATAGAGCGCCATGGCTTCTTTGGCATTATTTTTGATTGTCTTTGCTATCCGTTGATAGATAAGCCAAGTTATACCGAAAAATGCTGTGAAGAGCCCAATCATAGCCAATATTGGATTTGGATTTTGCAACAAACAACCGTCCAGAAAAAGATCCATCAACATTGGTTCCCTTTCAAGTTTTTTCAGCGCAGGCAGAAGCGCTTTAAGTTCTTTATCGAAAATATGTGAATCCAGTGTCGCAATATGTCTGCTTGCCTTAATACATGCGCTAAAAGTTCTTATTGTCGGAATAAATTTCTGTATTTTCCGGATAAGATGTTCCACTACTGCAAATAACGCTCCTCCAAAAATGCATACACCAGCAAGGACTATAGGTACCGCTATGACTTCTTCTTTAGGGACAAAATAAATAAAAAAAGATGATATTATACCCAGAAACATAAATATGAATGAAGGAATAATAGATATTTTAGGAATCAAATCAAAATGCTTTAAATGAGCAACAAAATGATTTCCAATCTTCTCTTTTTGACTTGTCGTTACATTTGAATTAATTTTGTTAAAAGCATATTGAAGCTTGAGACGTTCTTCCGGATGTGTGTCAAAATATTGGATATGTCGTTCAAGTCTTTCCAAATCATCATACTGTTGTGTACGGATATGGCGGTATAAATATTCATCTCCAATATGAGAAACAGAGTGGTTCATGTGTTTGTAGAGGATGGGCATTTGTATATCGTTCCAGGTTATATCATCCACTGTTTCTTTCCCTTTTATTGGGGATAGATTGAATAGCTGGCCGATATTCATAAAATCCCGTTCATCATACATGCGAGTTGAAGGTTTCCCGAATTTTTCAGCAAGCATCCTTAGAGTTCGTTTCTTCTTATACAAATGAACCAGCAATGGCAGTAAAGCAACAGTTAATATTACACAAATAATAATTATAGTTTCCATATCCACCTAATATACCTCAAATCACAGCTAACGAAAATGTCTGGCGGCTTGCTATTTGGGTTGTAAGTTGTAAGTCTAAACATAATAAATAGTGAATTACCTTTATATTGTAACATATGTTGCATAACAGAGGCCAGATTCTCCGGTGTTTCCTCCGGAGTTGACCCAGCCCCCATTAAATTAAAAAAATACCCTGCCACTGTTTACGTTCCGCTGACAGGCCTATCCGATGAACAATCCCCCCACTTCTCCCGATTCAACAACATCTACAGCATCATGGAACGAATATCCTTTTCCCATCAGATATCCCAGCAATGACCCTTCTTTCACAGCGTGTTCTATGCCCTTATTGCCTACCTCGCGCATACTGTGCTGAACAGCTGGAGACAAATGGGCCAGCATAGTGTCCACTTGAGCCACATATCCCTGCCGGGACATCTTTCCGGCAGCAGTGCTGTGCCAGGATTTCATGACCGGCATATCCGGACCCCAAGGCCCATAGCCCGAACGATAAGCCTGTTGCGGTCTAGCGCTATGGGGCCCATAGGAATGATGCAAACCGTGTGAGTAATGGTAATTGTTATGTGCCGGGTGACCATGATGATGGTGACCATGTGCCCCCCCGGAAGGATAAGGATAATATCCGTAATGAGGATGTCCCCTCTGCCAATCCTGGGAGTACTTGTAATCAGCCATAATCATGCCCTCCTTTCTCGCTGCTTTTTTATTGAGATTCGTAATAAGATATGCCGCGCTGCCAGGAGTCGTGCACCGTACTCCTATCGTTTCAAGGCTGCGAGACAGGAAACGGAAGATGAGGGATACTCGAACAAGGCAACGGGAAGGGAAGGTCGCCGAGGAGAGGACTTTTGCCAGATTCGTGCTGATCTTAGGTTCCGCAGAAGCATTTTTCCGTACGCCGACCCGGATGGTCGGCGAGCGATAACCCGCCCATGGATGGCGGGTTTATCGCGGTAGGAAAAATGCTTCTGCGGAGGCTTAGATCAGCTAGAATCAGTCAAAGGAGTCTCCTCGGCGACCTTCCCTTCCCGTTGCCTTCAGGTACACCTTACACTTCCGGCTCAAGCAAACCATAATTCCCATCATTACGGCTGTAAACAACATTCATCTGTCCCGAATCAGCATTGACAAACATATAGAAGCTGTGCCCAATCATGTTCATCTGCATAACCGCCTCATCCACAGACATTGGCTTGGGAAGAATCTTTTTCACGCGCACAATACTGTCCTGCATGTCCTCATCCTCAGGTCCATCTGCTGTTTCCGCCACATCCAGACCCTCCAAGCCTTCCTCCGGAAAAGCCTCTCCATCTCGGGCACGGCCTTGTTTTCTGGTGTCACTCCGCCTTTTGTCGAACCTCTTGCGATACTTCTGGATCTGCCTTTCCAGCTTTTCCATCACCAGATCAACCGATGAGTACATATCCTGCGTTTCTTCTTCCCCCCGCAGCATATAGCCGTTCAACGAGGCTGTTACTTCTACCCGTTGCCTTCCCTTTTCCACAGTCAAAATCGCTTGCACATCCGAAAAATCATAAGCGTATTTTTCCAATTTTTTAATCCGCTTTGTGACATAATCTTTCAGCGCATCCGTCATTTTAAACTGCCTGCTTCGTACAACAATATTCATCGTCCCAGCCCCTCTCACAAGATATTTTTAAATATCTGAAATAAAATTTAAAGCAGTAACAAGTCTACCGTATTTCATTTCCCTTTTCGAAACAAAAAAACCTTCTTTTTTGTGCCGCCGTCCTAAATTATTAAACTTGAATTCTTTTTTCTTTCTCTATCTAATGTTTTTAAAGAAGTTGTCTTATCCCCTAATTTGAGGACAGACTTATGCACAGGCTTCTGTGGATTGTGTGAATAACTTTTCCTTTCAGGCTTCTTTCGTCATAATGGACTGTGCATAAATCTGTGAACATTCGATTTTATTTCTATGCATTTGTTCAAATTCTTTTCTCTCCGGCACAATTATGGGACTTTAGTCCTTATTAGCTTGTCGGACACTACGTGATCATAGTGAAGGATGTTCCCCGACAGCCCCTAAAGCTGCCGCCAAACAAAATCCGTACACCCGCTCCGCCCCACCCGCCAAAAGGACTCGCGCCCCCTGTTCCAGTGTCGCTCCGGTGGTCGTTACATCATCAATAAGCCAGCACACACGCCCTTGCAACCTCCCCATCTCCCAGGATTCCTCATGCAACCGGAACACCCTGTCCACATTCCTGAGACGCGCCCGCCGATCCAATCCCATCTGGGCCACATTAGGCCGCTCCCGCTCCATAAGAGGCCGATAGGGAACAGCCAAGCGCCAGGCCATGAGAGACGCGAGCACTTGAGCCTGATTAAAACCCCTCTCCCTCAATTTTTCTTCATGCATAGGAATCGCCGTGATCACATCAGGAACAGGCAAACGCCCCCCAGCCCAGCGGCACGCCTCCTCCGCCACGAACGTCAGCAAGTGCGGGTTCCTCCGGTATTTAACCGTGTGTATAAAGTCACGCCACCCCCCATGAAAATGCCCAAGAACCGTCACACGCGCTAAACTGCGCGGCCCCCGCCCCACCTGGCAATCCCAACATATCAGGCCCTTCGCAGAGTTTTCCTCAGACCCTTGAGTATGAGCTTGAGTATGAGCCTGGGGGATAAGCTTGCCACAACGCCAGCAGCGTGCCATATCAGGCAGAAAATACGCGTCTTGGCAAATTCGGCAAACTGATGACGCCTGGTTGCCTGATGACGTCTGGTTGGCCATATCTTTCCTTCCGTGACAGATCACGCACTTTGTCTGCTCCTCATACCATAGTGTTTCCACGATGTCACAAATTGAGTCAAAAATTCTCATTTTTCTTTGTTAATCCCCCCTATTATTGTCTAAAATTTCTTAAAGTCATGCCTTTTGTCTGTATTTTCGAGAAAATTTGTACAATTTTAAATTAATATGGCCCTATAAACAAAACATATTTATAAATCAAACCTCCATCACTCATCAAACCTCAATCATCAATAATCAATAAGCCCTTGACGTCGTGCCAGGGCATTTTGCTTCAAAATCCAACGCTCCGCCTTCCTCATCGCCCTCGAACAATGTCCCGCCAAGAAAACAACCTCACCGTTGGGATTCTCCCGCTTGCGCCCTGCTCTGCCAGCCATTTGCACCAAAGTACGCTCATCAAATAAAGGATGATCAGCCCTATAAACCACCACTTGAGCCCGATCTAATGTAATCCCGCGCTCCAAAATCGTTGTTGTCACAAAAATATCATACTCTCCCGCCCTGAGCGCCTGAATTTTCGATACCCGCTTCGGATCATTGCCCCAGCTGCCACATACACATTTGTGAGGCAGCAGAGAACATAGCCGCTCCCTCCACAGAGACACATCCGCCACCCGCGGCACAAAAAACAACGTTATCCCCTTGGCGCTCAGCCGCTCCAGCACTTCCCGCAGCCCCTCCCGCATCCCCGCCTCTTCTTTCGCTCCCCCTCTTGTCTCCCCTCCTAATCCCTCAGATCCTCCCTCAGACGACAAACGGCACTTTTTCCACACAGGCACAGGCAAAGGTCTCCTGTGAAAGCGAGCCGCCAGCTGAACAAGTCCCCAACGCCTTGTCCGCACAGCCCACAGAATGTGAGCATCCGGCGTCGCCGTCAGGCAAATCATATGTCCCCCCGGCCGCAGAGCTTGGTCCACCGCCCGCCGCAGCAGCTCCCCCTCCGTAAAAGGAAAAGCATCAAGCTCATCCAAAACAATCAAATCAAAAGCCTGATAAAACCGCAGCACCTGATGTGTCGTCGCCGCCACCAACTGACCCCCGGCAAACCGCTCCGGCGACGCTCCCGATAACATAGACCTGGTCACATGAGGAAATGCCGCCCCGAGCCGAGGCGCAATGTCATGGATCACATCCCGGCGCGGCGCGGCAAAAAGCACCCGCTTCCCTTCTTGCAGCACCTGGGCAATACGCGCAAAACACACCTCCGTCTTGCCCGCGCCGCAGGCCGCCCACACCAGCACCTTAGAGCTTGGAGACCTCTCCAGTTCCCGGGACGCCCTCTGCTGGGCTTCTGATAAAGCAAAAGGCATGTTCAGCACCGTCGAGATGTGAGAGAAATGGGATCGCTCATTACCCTGGGAAGACTCAGGCTCCCTGCAGCGCCAAAGAACATTGAGGGAACTCATGCCTCCAAGAGACATACACTCCCCACAGGAAAACCCCCGCCCATAATAACCCGGCCACTCCTCCACGCTCCGGCAGCCGCAGCGGCGGCATTCCATGCCCCACCCCCATCTCTTTCTTCCTACAGCCGCCATCCAGATCCCTCGCCCCTCTGTCACCTCTCTCTGTAAAAACCCCCAGATCTCACTCTCTGTGCAGGCATGCTCCCGCGCTAACCGCAGCACCTCGTCATCAGCAATCTGCCGCCCACAAAGACATTGAGCCAAGTTCTCATACAAAGCCGGCTTAGGCGTACACTCATATTCTCCAGAACCATATTCTCCAGACCTCACAAAATCAACTTCGAATAAAGACATCCCCAGCTCCCCGGCAGCCCTCTTCAAACACGCCACGCCTTCTTGAGGCGAAGAAACCCGGGCCAGTGTTGGCCCCAAAAGACCTTCCCAATGCCCGATCCGCGACTGATATCCCTCCTTTTCCCGATGTCCTGCCCTTTGAGCCACATCTCTGCTGCCGCTGTCCATCTCCTCCAAAAAAACATAAGGCACTGCCGATGACAGAACCCAAAGGAACCTCTGAGACACGCCCTCGCCTGACAGCATACCCGCACGCGCCAGTATGTCGGGCAAACAAAACATTCTGTCTGTTTTTTCATCCCATACAACTCGAAATAGCATAGTGTTTTGTAATTCGACAAACTTTTTCCATGTCCTTTGTTGGGTCTCGACAAATTTCTTTATTTATATCATTTCTTTGCTCCCGTAATATGAACAAACCGAATATCAGCCCACTTATAGTTACTCAAAGGCTCATAATAAACATCACGGGTATGACTGGCCACAAAAATAGAAGCGAGGGAACGGGGGCCTTGCACACCCACGACCACCGGACAGTGCTCAAAGCGTTGTCCTTTGAGAGACAATTGCACCAAATCGCCGCACTGTATGTCCCTTAAGTCCACTTCTTCTCCCATAGGACCGCATCCGCGATTATTGATAAGGAACTTATATAAGTATTCCACGCTGCACCAAGATGCCGAACGGCGATTCACATTGGCATAATACCAGCCGTAGGGATCATGATTCATAACCCCACATCCCGCATACAGGATTTGTGACGCAAAATTCGTACAATCCCCGCCGATTTTCGCGAAATTATAATATCTTGGATTATAGTGAAGCGCCCATTTATTGGCGTAAGCCAAGGCCTGCTCGCGATTGTAAGGCACGCTTATGAGCATACTCTGCCTCCTTGTTCCCTTCCTGAAGTTTCTTTCCCGAAGTTTCTGGGAAAAGTTTCTGGAAGGAATAAAAAGTTCGTATGTTATCATACGCGCCAAACACCCGTTTCGGTTACCTTAGGGACTGCACCAGTGCGGCGCCAGCCTATTTTATCTGGCCCAGCGCGCCAACGTTGGCAAAACCCTGTACAGTTCGGCCCGGGCTTCCTCTTCCCCAATCTTTTCCGCCAGGTGAGGCAGGCCTTTTTCAATCATATCCGCCATTGTGGCGTCGGGATCGGTAAACTCACCATTTTGGTAACAGTACATACAATACGGAGAATTGCTGCCATTCTTTTCTTTGCCAATCAAGTCCTGATGCGCGTCATCAAAAGATAACCCACAGCTTTGGCAATACGGCTTGTGGACATTGCCCATTCTAATTTACCTCATTTTTAGTGATAATAGTGATCCGTACTTAAGGGACTGTACCTAAGCTCTACAAATTAGCTGCCCTTTTCACTGATATTAGTTTCTCCCCACACCCGACACTATACACATCATCATTGACACTTTGTGGATCCCAAGAATTATGTATGGCACACCAAAGACAGCATAGGATCTCCTAAGCTCTTTTTTCCAGAGACTGCGTATGATCACACACTTCTGATTGTCTTTGGGCCGCATTCATCTTGGCCACAATATACTCCGCCACATCGTCTTTTTCCACCCCAAGAGCCACAGACAATTCCCCAAACAGCAGATCCTCAGCTCGTTTCATGAATTTCTCGTCTACCGACCCCAGCTTGCGTTTCTGCTCTTGGGCCTCCAGCTTTTTAGCGTAAATAGACATCGTCAGTTCAATAAGATCCGCACAGTCGTAACTTTTCAGAGAGGCTTCATAATGACGGGTCAGATCTTTGATAGCTTTGCTGTGATAGGCTCGCGCTTGAATGGTTGGAATCCTGTCAATAAGCTCCTGCGCCTCGTCCTTGGAGATCACAGAACGCATAAACACTTTGGTATTCTTGACCGGCGTGTACACCACGCATTTCTCAGACAACGGACTTAATGTATAGTACAGCTGATCTTCATCACCGCCCCGCATACTTTGCTCTGAAATATTCTCCACTCGGCACACTCCCATATCACCATAGAAGACAAAATCTCCAACTTCATACATATTTCTTACCTCCGGGCCCCTTATTTGGATAACACATTTATATTCTATCACACATTGACTTAAGATGCACGTATGTAGAGCTTTAGGGGTTAGGGGCAGGAATAGAGTTAAGAAGGTTTGGACGACAGAAACCCTCCCTCTTCTGGCATATGAAGATGTACGAGCTCCCAATCTCCCCGCAGCGCTAGAAACAACGCCAGAAGCATCCAGTCCATATTCATGCCAGCCTCCGGCTGGATCCCACACTTAGGCAAGAGACGCGCGGCGATCCTATGAGAATACTCCCACCTCTCCCGGGGGGACAGATCCGCCGATTTCATGGCATACGCCTGAATGAGCTGCCAATCCTCATAAGTAAATTTCTTTTTCGTCAGCTCTTCCATCTGCAGAGGCATAACCCCCATCAACCGATCCTGCATCGTGCGCAAAAGACGTTTATCAGTTTTAGTTTTCTCCAATCCTTTTTCCTTATAGACCACAATCGTCCCCGCTGCCAAGTCCCCAACGCGTTGGTGGCGCGAATGTAAAAAAAGCATCACGATATCCAGTACATAAAATATAGGCAAAGCCATATTAATCAACCGGAGAAAATTGCGAATCAAAGAAGAAAGCAGCGTCAGCGATTCCCCGCTCCGTCCCAAGGTTTGTAACCCCACAACGCGTTTTCCAGGCGTCTGGCCACCCCCAAAGTATTCAAAAAAAGCAAAGTAGAACCAATTTATAAGAAAATACGCAATGATACCCCCGGCGACCACCCAGTTTATCACAGCGCCAGGCAAGACCCTCGCTGCAATCCCTACCGCAAAAACCAAAAGCAAGGCTCCGCCAAACAAAATAACAGAATCAAACAACAATGCCGCGCTCCGGCTCCCCAAACCTGCTGTTTTAAAGTGCAGCTTAACATGTTCAGGCGTAGTAATATCGATTGTTCCTAAGTTCATATCCCTTCCTTTTCTCCTTTTCTTTGTTCTGAATTCTATCTCTATTTTCTCTATTTTCTCTATATTTTTTATTATTCCTTCTTGTGCTATACTTGGCGTAGTTAAAGGATCAGAAAGAGGCACTATTTTACCCGAGGAGACCTTTTCATGGAAAACAAAATCGCGTCATCCACACCCCCTGCATCCGCATATACTTCCTTGAAAACCTTTCATAAAGCCCACCGAGCTGACTGGGAATCTTTAGAGAAAAATCTGGCCTCTTTCCGCGGCACACACGGCCGCACTTTTGACCAATTGGATACACTGCATACTCTCTATTTAAAAGTCAGCCAGCATGTCTCCGTTTGCCAAACCTATTTTCCGCACTCCCAACTGACCCCTTACCTTAACGATTTGGCCACCCGCGCCCATAATACACTGTACAAAGGCGAGGTCTCAAGCTGGGGGCAGCTCAAACACTTCTTCACCCATACATTTGTCGATCTCTTTTGGCAGCGGCGTCTCTTCATCGCTCTTGCCTCCCTGCTCTTTCTTCTCTCCGCTCTCGTCAGCTTTCTCGCCGTCCTCCATCAGCCGGAATCCCTGCAAATTCTTGTAAGCGACTTCTCCCCCCCTCAGGATCCCGAAGCCTATAAGGAAGCCCTGCGACACGGGGGAAGCGTGGACGGCGAAGCCAGCTTTTCAGCCGGTATCATGACCAACAATATCCAAGTCGCCATACTGGCTTTTGCCGGCGGAGTCGTTACGCTGGGCGTATTCACCGTCTATATGCTGATCCTGAACGGCCTAATGCTTGGAGCCCTCGCCTGTTATTGTTGGCAAATCGGCGCTTCCTATGAATTTTGGGCCTATATCCTGCCCCATGGCATCATCGAACTCACCGCCATTTTTATCGCCGGCGGCGCCGGCCTGCTTATGGGCTACAAAGTCCTTGTCCCCGGCCCCCGGCCCCGCCTCTACCAATTCAAAACCCAAGCCGCCCAGTCGTGCCTGCTGCTCCTTGGCACCCTGCCCCTCTTTGTCATCGCCGGTATTGTCGAAGGATTCATTACCCCCTCACCCTTGCCGTTAGGGGCCAAATACATCGTTGCCGGTCTCACCGTCGTTGCTTTGATTCTCTATGTGGCGCTTGGCAAGCAGCGGCAAGCGGCAAAATAGACTTGCGGGTCCCATAAAAACAGTGTAACATAGACTTAACAACCATCAAATAATCGTTTATACGAAATGAAAAATGAGGAGAATAAAATTATGTACAGGTATTCTAAAAACCCTGCGTATTCTTGGAAAACAATCGGGAAAACACCTCAACGCGGTGGGGTCATAGTTCTCATAATAGTTCTGATGCTGTCTCTGTTAGCTGGGTGCATGAACGAAGGGAATACCCCTCTTGACAGTAACACTAACGAACCCAATGACAGCGATAGCGGCTCCAATGCCTCCGACCAGTCTCAGCAAGGCAATATAGAGAAATTTTCATATTCCGATCTGGTACTCGGGGAATTAACTCCGCCATTCACAAAAGAAAAAATTAAAGCCCTATATGGCGCCCCTCAAGTAGGTCAAGATAAAAACCGGTTGGGTGACATACCGTGGCCGACTTGGAATTATGACGGCGCAAAATTCACTTTTGGCAGTGCAGAAGTATTCCCCAGCTTTGAGGATAATGCCATTGATGTAGAGATATCGAATAATCGTGCTGCCTTGCCAAGAGATATCAAAATCGGCGATAGTTTTGAGAGCGTGTTAGCCAAATTCCCTCAGGAATATGATTATACCACACATGAGCATGGGTTTCTCTATGGTAAGTATACATTGCCACCCAATACACGCGTAAAGTCAGGCAGAGTGGAAAATGATTTTACAATTGCATACGACACAACCGTGGAAAAAGCCCTACTTCTCTGGGATGAAAAGGGAAGCATGAATATTTACTTTTCTCAGGATAAAGTCATCCAGATTATATTGACACTAACACATATTGATGGATAGTGCCGCGCAAAAAATTTTCTCTGACCCCTATCTTTATTCAGAAAGGAATGATCGTATGGCTCTGATTCAAGCAGATGAGCATTATACCTATTCCGATTATGCGAGTTGGGATCATGAAACCCGATACGAATTGATAAACGGCGTCCCTTATATGTTAGCATCCCCATCGCAGATTCATCAGAAAATTGTTAGAGAAATCAGTTTTCAACTCACAGGCTTTTTAAGAGATAAACCTTGTGAGGTATTTCCAGCACCTTTTGATGTGCGCCTCAACGCCACCGATGGCGATGATATCGTTGTTCAACCAGATTTGCTGGTAGTTTGTGATAAGACCAAACTCGATGGCAAAGCCTGTGTCGGCGCTCCCGACATGGTTATTGAAATCCTCTCCCCCTCAAGCGCTCAAAAAGACCGCTTTACAAAATACCATCTCTACCAGACAGCAGGCGTCCATGAATACTGGATTGTCGATGCAGACTCTCAGACCGTGCAGGCCTATATCCTCAAGGACGGAGAATACGTAAGCAAAGTTTACCGCGACACTGCGTCGGTTCACGTATTGGAAGGCTGTGTGATCAACCTGTCAGAGGTTTTTGCGGAGTGATCCGTCACAGCATCCCCTGATTAATCGCCTGCACATAAGAATCCACCGCCGCTCCCGCCAGATGTTCCTCCTCAACCTCCACCATATGAATCCCCTGACTGCTCCACCGGCGGATACGATCCTTCTTATCCAGCCGTATCTTCTGAGCCGCGCTTCTCAGCATAGCCCCTCTCGCGCTCCATCCGGCCGCCTCCGGAAAAACCTCCTCGCTCCAACGCTTCTCCATAGGATCCTCCACCCCCAACAGCACAAAAAGGTGCCGGCGGCGCATCCCCTGCACATAAGCCAGCAGATCATCCTCCAGCAAAAACGGCGTCAGATCGCTGAACATCAGAATCAGACTCTGCCTCTTTTGCACCGATTCCAGATACCCCAGCGCATGGGCATAATTCGACTCCTGCCCCTCATGGCGAATCCCATAAACCCCATCCAGAATTGTGCGCAAATGCCCAAGTCCATGGCCCGAAGGAATATGCGCGCAAATCCTATGAGAAAAAACCGTCACCGATACATAATCCCCCTGCCCCAACGCCAGCGCCGCCACAGTCAGCGCCGCCTCCAAAGCCCTCTCCAGCCGGTTCACCTTCGTCAGCTCCACCCCCATAACCCGGCCACAGTCCACAAGAATCGAAATATACTTGCCATGCTCCGGCTGATACACATTCGTCATCAGCTCATTCATCTTCGCCGTTTGCCGCCAATTAATCTTACGCGGATCATCCCCCACCACATATGCCCGCACCTGAGAAAATTCACCGCTCCCATAAAAATTCCGTTTAACCACATTCCCCTGCATCATGAGCAGTTTTTGCGCCCGGGCCAAATGCCCCCTCACCCCACTCAGGTCCGGCGTTACCTTAATCCTCACAGGCAGCGCAAAAGACATCTGTTTAACCCACATCCCCCAGAACGAGCCATACCTAACATACACCCGGGCCAGAGCATAATCGCCACGCACCGTCACCCGGGTCCGGTATCCCAACACACACTGTCCTTGAGCGCCCACCACGCCCCGCAGCGGAAAAGGCCGCGCAAAAACAGGCGGCAGCTCATCCACCAGCGCCACACGCACCGGCGCCCGCCCACGGTTTTTCACGATCATCTCAACTGTAAACTCCTGATCCCTCTCCTGACTCACCCCCACCACACGCCGGCACTCCAGCAGCCCTCTGGACGGCAGCCTCATCAGATCCATCAGGCTGACCCCCAATCCCGCCAACAGACATCCCCCTAAGAAGACCCATCCGCCCCCCAAAAAAGCCCCCGCCGTCCCAATCAGTCCCACAACCCCCAAGCCAATAACCAGATTGACACCCGGCAGAACACCCTTATCTCGGAACAGCGACCCCAGCCAGAACATCTTGGATGATTTGCTCATGAGTTCCCCCGCTCACCAAAACCGTTTCTCCAGTTCATTTTGTTTCTCCTAATAACCAGTCCAGACCGTTAATCCTTCTGATACCGTCATAATCCGCAGTTGGATCATCATCGAGGGTAAGAAGCAATTTGGGGTAATGATCGGATATCTTTTGCAGTGAGCTGAGTTCTCGTCGCAAAGTGGTGTTGTCACGGACACTTGCAGCTACTTGTAAATAAGTTGTCCCATCCCCATTCATAGCCACGAAGTCGACTTCTGCATCACCGATTTGCCCAACATAGACACTGTATCCCCGCCGGAGAAGTTCTAAATAGACTACGTTTTCTAAAATATGCCCGATATCTGTGTGGCGTTTTCCTAACAGCATATATCGCAAGCCTATGTCTACAACAAAATATTTTTCAAGGGTTTTCAGGTGCTGCTTTCCTTTGATGTTGTAGCGGTTTGCCTGATATATCATCATACTGCCGGTCAGGGCGCGGATGTATTTTTCCACTGTTTTGCTGTCTATTTTCCGTCCGGCAGATGTCATGGTGTTGGCGATTCTTGAGACGGAAAGCTGACTTCCGATACTATCGAAAACAAATTTGGTGACGCTTTGCAGCATCATCACATCAGAAATTCTATACCGGCTTACAATATCTTTGATCAACACTGTGTTATAGAGGCTGTCCAGGTAGTCCCTGATGGCTTGTGTCTTCCCATTGTATTGCAAGGTGTATGGGAAAGAGCCGTGTTCTGTATACTGGACGTATTTTCGCGGGATTGGTATGGCTTGATCTGTGCCCAGGCAATATTCGCGAAATGACAAGGGCAGCATTTTCAGTTCTATATATCGTCCCGAAAGCAGTGTCGCCAGTTCTCCTGACATGAAATAAGCGTTTGAACCGGTAATATAAATATCAGTATTCTTCTTGATGAAGAGACTGTCTACCGCTTTTTCAAAATCAGCGACGTGCTGAATCTCGTCTAAAAAGATATAGTTCATTTTTTCCGGAAGCAGTTTTGTTGTGATGTAGTCATATAGTGAGCGATAGTGTTGGAGATTCTCATAAGAAATGTCCTCAAAGTTGATAAAAATAATTTGTCTGGGTTCGACTCCCTTAGCGAGCAAATGCTCGCGATAAATCTCTAAAAGCGTGGATTTGCCGCAGCGCCTTACGCCGGAGATCACTTTGATAATCTGCTTATCCTTTGAGTGAAGGAGAAACCTGAGATAGGTATCCCGCGGAATCATACCACCATCGCCTTTCTGCTCAGAAATGTCTAACAAAGGTTCTGGCACGATATTGATATTGTATTCCGGGAAATATGAATTGTCAATGTTTTTTGGGAATGAAGTCCAACGTTCGTTTTGGAAGCGTTTTGGAGTCAGTCAACCACACAGGCCGTTTCTTCTGTGGGGTGATATCATTTTTTCTTTTTCGACATCTTTTGAGACATCATAAAACTCACATAATATGCTGCGCCAGCAAGCACTCCAATTATGACAGGTTCTAATACTTGACCTCCAGATGATTCAGGTCCACCCAAGCCAAATATTATTTTAGAAATAACGATCGCTATAGCAGCAATAGATAATGAAATAATAACACAAACTATATACGTTTTCGCTGCGACTTTTTCTTCTCCTGCTTTCTTTTCCATGTTGCACATATACCCTTCTTTTTATTGCCAAGTCCATCGTTGGTAAAGAGCAATATGTTTGCGTGCATGATTGCTCGCGCAGAAGCACCTTTGTGCGTAAGAGCATTTAGTTGTGCAATCTCCTCTGGGCTCAAAATAATCGTGTTTGTTAGCTTTGGCATGGTAAACTCCTCCTGTCTTTTAGCAAGAGATTACCATATTCGACATACTCTTGAAAAACCAAGTTCTGTTACTCCTTGAACAACACCTCCCTTCTTGATTTCATAAACCTCGTCTTTGTTTTATAAATATCGTTTGTTACTGTTTTAGACTTTACAAAGCACTGGTCTTTCATTTTTAGTAGTGTTTATCCGTCTAAGCGGGAAGTGCCTAAATTTTGATTTCCAATAATATAATGGAGTACCATCTACTTGAAGATAACACTCCATCTCCCACAAACCTGTAATTATCTTGGCCATTATTTCTTCACCACTCTTTAGTTTACCCTTAAGGATCTTCTTATTGTTTTTCTCTTGCTCTTATTTTTGACCATCAAGAAGAGGTTCGTATCCGAACCACTTACTTACTACCTTGATTTCATTTTCACCATATTTGTATTTCCATTCTTGCATTCTTTCACCCCATTTATAATTATAAATAATGTTAAATCTCTTTACAGCATATATCGCAAACCTATCATGAAATTCACTCCTCACTCTCCTCATATGTTGTCGACTGGTGAAGTCTTTAATCCTTCTGATTATGAAGACGGTCTGTCCTCTCATTGCATTCCCCTTCCAAATCCCCTAAACTGGAGATCAATGTTGATGTTGCCACACAATGTTAATGTTGCCCTTGCGTTTCTTGCCACGCAAGGCTACAATACCTCTGTTCTTGTGAAAGTTTAACGATCTGGTTTATTGTGGTGTGTGTTGTCAATGTTTTTGCCTTCAAAACCTGAAGGTCCATTATGGTCTTGTCAATAGGAATAGTTGATTGATGCAAGTATTGACCATTAACATTATATTCATCCCTGCAAATCATAATCGAATATTTCCGCAAGGTGCTTGAGCAGACCATTCTCAATTTCTACCCATAGGCTTCTGGGAGTATACCCCGAATATCGTGAGCGGCATATGGATATAAGGCGAAATTCACTCTTATTTTTCTTAAGCCATCTCACGAACAAGTTTATCCGCTTGTGTACTTGCTCCTTTGCCGGAAGGGGACAAGGTTTGGGCAGGCCGACATAGCTCAGGTAAAATTGCCCTTCCTCCTCCACGGGGCGCACCATGGCCTTTGGGAACAGACGGAAAGGATGATAAGGGTTTCCTGTCATATCGCGGTATGCCTGTTCTGTGATTTCCAGACGTTTGTTCGTGATACTAGAAAGGGAGTTGTCCCAGCAGAAATAATCGAGGTCAATATCCAGCACTGTCGTTTGGGGGGTGATAAAGTCCCCCAGTCCGCCCTGCCGATATGTGAATAGCCGTTGATCCGCTTCTGGCTTGGACAGAACTATATGGGAAAAGGGTGTTACATCTTGCACAATAAGTTGATTTTCGGCGTCTAAGTACATGATTTTATTCTCAGGCTTTGACAAGAAGGGGCGATAATTTTGCAGCATGACGACCTCATTAAAAATGCCTTGATAGATTGCTGGGCAGATAAAATCAGCAATGCCAAGGGCTTCATAGGTAAATGTACGGATATGCTCTAGGGAGGAAAACAGCGCATGGAAGTCTGCGCCATAATCCCCGCACATAAAGTCGTGATGATGATCCACATGGAGCAGGGTGTTGCCAAAAGGTGGCAGAAATCCCCGGCCTGTCGCCTTGTTCCAGATATAGAACAGCTCATGGTGTTCTTCAATGACATATAGAGGTATCATAAAACAATCTCCTTTTTATAGCAAAGAGCGCAATATCTATCCAAACCATGTTTTGGGAAAAAAGGGCGGCAAGAACACATACCTAACCGAGCTTTCTGCAGGCATCTTCTCTTCCGGATCAATGAATTTTACAACATATCGCTCCGGCAACGGGGTTCCAGTCAATTCAACATACGCCCGTGCTGGATCGGCCAGACACAAACCGCGAAAATCCTTGTCTGTTGCAGTACGCCGACATAGGCAGAGCATATTTTGACGCAACGCACCAAGTTCATTCAGGCTATTCATCAGGGCATTTCCTCCTCTATATTTGCAATCGTTTTCTCAAAACTGACCCATATGAAAGGCTTTGGCATGCTCTGTGTCAGTGGTCAGGATTTCATTCAGCTTGTTCGCTCCTTTCCTAAGTCACATAACCTCCAACCTTTAACCTTCATTCTCCTTCTCTACTAGTCGGCAAAGTGTCATAGTCTGAGCGGACATGTTTCATTTCCGAGGAACAAGCCGCCCTTTATTTTGCTGCTGATTGCTAAGCAGTGTCTACAATAGTTGCCGTAATCACACGAATTACATGGTTCTCTTTTATTGCTTTCCACATCGCGGATCATTTGGAGCGTCTTAGAATCGTTCCAGTAATCTTTCAACCGAGAACAGTCTTCAAAATACTCCAAGTGCCTACATGGAGACAGCTTTCCGTCTACATTAACGCTAAACCCTTTCAGCCCCGCTGTACACCCTTTGGTCGGCCCAACATTAAGGTTCCCAAACAGTTTTGTGTCACGCATCAAAGCGAGCATTGGCGAAAAACAGTTTTCAACCAATATTTCCAGCCTCC
The DNA here is from genome assembly GCA_009782825.1 of Peptococcaceae bacterium. Taxonomy (GTDB): domain Bacteria; phylum Bacillota; class Desulfitobacteriia; order Desulfitobacteriales; family Syntrophobotulaceae; genus WRJI01. The sequence continues at coordinate 6,223 of WRII01000046.1, read as the reverse complement.
CTTTGTGAGTCCGGATGGTATCCCCCAAGGCAATCATCTGCTCTTTGGAGGGAATTGTTATAAGTTTATTGCTGGAGTCTGGTTTAAGAGACATAACAACAAGTTGTTTTACACAAAATTCTTCAGCGATCTTAATGATGTTTGAGAAATCTTCTGTATTGTTGGAATGCATAACCCAATTTATGAAAGTGTTCGGATATTCATTTTTGTGAAGAAGCCGTAAAGCAGAGATAGCTAAATCATAGCCATCACGTGTTTGCGAATTGATTTCTTCTGTCGAGCCGTTCAACGAAATATATATCCCGCCCACTCCAGCGTCAACCAATTCATCATAAACATCCTGAGTGAACCTGAATCCGGAGAGGGCTACATTAGGAAGTCCACAATACTTCGCTGCAGCCGCAACGATTTCATAAATGTGCGGGTAACACAAGGTTTCGCCACCGCTAAGTTGCACAATTTTAACCCCAAGGTTCCCTCCCTCTTTAAGCCAATATATTGCTGTTTGCAAGTCAATATCTTTTCCGTCAGTAAGTGAACAATAGCATTGAGGGCAATTCAGCGGACACTTAGTTGTCAATTCGATATTCATTGACACAGGATTGAATTTTTGTGCTGTAGATGACACCTTGTTTCTCCTTCTGAATATCCCCTGATGGATATGTTGATCCAAGTATTCCAAGAGATAATGCTTTTATTTTTGTCGCTACTGCCACCGTCTTTAGTTGTACGTTTTTAGGTGTGGGTGCTAGAAACTATTAAACACTCCACAACATAAAGTGTTACATAATATCATTTGCTTTCTTTGGTGCGTTCATAGGCTGGCTTGCATCTAAGCGTAATTGTTGTTCGATGACACGAGAAGTCTCACTCACTTGTTTGAGCATTCTCCGTTTTTTATAATAATCACTTAGTGCCATCGAATAATTGTAATGATATTTCTTGATCTCCTTAGCTGTTAAGTATTTAGTATTCATGACTGGTGATGAAAAACTATAATTCGAATAGTCATAATTGATTATTTCCACATGATAGCCCTTTGGGTTATTTTGTATGATTGTACCGGGATACGGGCAAGTCACACTTAAGAGAATCACTGCTCCCATATCGCATAGTCTTTTCCCAAGCTCAAATGTTTCTAACATTGTAGCATATGTGTCAAACGGATGACCTATCAAAAACGAACACATAAGTGTTATTTCTTCTTCCGCGACTATTGATACGGCTTTATTGATTTGCTCAATTGTAATATTTTTTTTAAGCGCATTTAATACGGCTTGAGAGCCTGACTCTATACCAAACTGAATAACTTTACATCCGCAACCAGCCATTCGTTTAACAATCTTCGGATATCGATAAATCATATCAACCCTGGATTCAGCAGACCATAGGAATTTCAACTCTTTTCGCTCTATCAAGTCGAGAATCGCATTCAAACGATCAATATCCGCGGTTAATGTATCATCCTGAAAAAAGATTGTGTTTATGCCTTTGTCTATCAGCATCTCAACTTCAGAAATCACGTTCTCAGCGGAACGCATCCTATATTTCCCACCTGACAAGCCTCTCGCAGAACAGAATATGCATTTTCCCGGGCATCCTCTACTGGTCTGAATGCCTATATAAGCATCTCTTCTATATTCCAATCGATCTGGAAAAGGTAAAGCGTCCAAATCATGAATAAAACACCTGTCATTCGTCCGAATAACATTATTGCCATCACGGTAAGTAATTCCATCTATTTTGGCCAGTTCACCTATATTGTGTATGAACAATTTTGCTAATTCAAGAAAGCTATGTTCACCCTCTCCCCTAACAACAACATCAATCGACTTATGTTGCAACAATGTGGTCTTGTCTTCGAAGGTTACATGAGGTCCTCCAAAAATTATAGTTATCTCATGACAAAAACGCTTGACAATATCAGCAATTCTAATTCCATTTTCAAAAGTATCGGTCACGGAAGATATTCCCACTATTTTAGGGCTGTATCGTTCAACTATGTCATTTATTGTCACTGGATTCACTTGCTTATCCCACAAATCCATTATTCCAACATTAAATCCCTTGGATCTTAAGTAAGCTGATATATAGCCAATACCCAAAGGATCCAACAGAGGGTTTTTCTCATTGATCTTATGGCTCGCTGGACATGGTGTTGGGGCTGTTAACAAGAGAATATCAACCGGGGGTTTGACATGAGCCTCTAGGTGGTATATGCAAGAATCATCATATTCAGAAGCCGAATGCAAGAAATTAAAATTCAATATTAGTAAATCCTCACTTTTCCACTTTTCCAGCAGATCCAACACCCTGGCTTCAATGTTTTCTGTGATTTCTGTTGTGTTATATATTTTTTCCCACGATTTGATGGCATCACTTACTGTATACCTACCATTACATCGTTCCCAGATAAATGATTCAAAACAATTTAGTTCTTTATCTTTGAATTTCACAAAGTTATTATCTGTATAGCCCCACATTTCAGTTTTTCTTTTCGGAGTGTACTGAAGTTTTGATGTTTCCATGTAATGCCCAACCTTTTCCATTTGTGATTTTCTGCCCTTTGTTCGAGATCCCCTCTGTATATCACGGAATCCTTTCTCTTATGTCATTTTTTCTTCTTTCTAGATATGGATATGCCAAAACACGTAGAAAACACTCCCAGACCAATGATGATTATTATGCCAGCTTCTAATGGTCCAAGGTCAATATCAAGTATTCGAAAAACCCCTCCCGTTATAACGCAGATAATTACGGCAATAACAACACTTATTATAAGAGTTTTCATTCCAACCCCATCTTCGTCTGTTTCCTTTTCCATCTCAATTCCTCCTTGCCCACCTATCTATAAATCTCAGTTAGTGCCACGCTACACAAACAACCGAACTATTAATTAATAGTACCTTACAGACGCAAAGCGTCAATAAAAAACAAGAAAATCCAATACTGACCACTGACCACTGATCACTGACCACTTGCGGGCGTAGCCCGCGTTAGTTAATAGAGCCGAATTTCAGAAATCAACAGCTCACTTTGTTACCCCGCAGTCACAAACATGGCGGCTATCGCGCCGCTTTGTGCGCTAATTCCGATATCCGTAATGATCTTTAATACTGACAAAAACACCTCACTTTTTTGCACATCCTCTATACCACTCTTCATTTCTTCCATCTCATCTTCATTAAAATGTTTTTTTAACAAACCACACATATCCAAAAAAGCTGTCAAACAAAGCGTTTCTGTTCTTATCTCTCCATCCCCAAGAAGCTCAGTACGATTTTTTTTCATGACACTTTTAATGGCTTCCACTCTGGGAATATATTTTATTTCTCGGGATAATCTAGATTTTTCCATTTTATCCGCGCATCCTGATACCACTAGTGACTCTCCGATTGCCGAATATAATGTGTTATATGTTTTTTTACCTACCCCGTTCACTACAAGTAACAAAATTCCTAATAACCCCTCAACATCTTTGTTCTTTCCAGGTTCCATAGATATTATAGTGTCATACAACGACTGTAAATATGGCAATCCGTTATCCCATGTTTTATCAGCCACAAGCATGCCTTTTTCATTACGAGTGATATATCCATTACTTAACAGTTCCATTGTGCCGCCTGCAAGCAAACAAACGACAAATGCCGTATTTAAAGGGGCAGGTATATTTCCTTTTTTGTTAATCATACATAAGAAATACCCTTGCGTACAGGAAAGTGTTTTCATGCTAAACCTCCTATTATCTTCCTTACTTTGGTTCCTGCAACAACAAAAACCGCTTATCAGGCCATTCTGTGCGTAGGCCGCTATCGAACTCAGTAGATGCGACATATGGCGGCGAAAATCGCCGCCATATTTAACAATTTCATCCAAGGCAAAACCATTATCAGGTACATTATCTGAACCAATGCCGCAACTGGATTAAGGCCCTAAAGATCCTTGCCATTATTTCTGTTTTGGATATAATATCCTTAAGAAAATACATTTGGTAATATGCAGTCCCTATTATACTTGTGAGCGAAAATTTTCACTTTTCACTGCGCAAAGTCAGTGCACATAATGTACCTACAGTGAAAAGAATATCACTCTTCAGTATAAAGTCAACTACCAGATATTGTACCTAGATATGGCTCCAGCAACAGCCCCTGCTCCAGCTGCGATAGCGCTTGCACCTGCAACTATGCCCCAAGTAAGAGCAGGGGCAGCAGCAACAGCAACAGGAACAGCACCACCTGCCACGTTATCCAGCGCATCATCATCCAACTCGCCTTGGGATTCAAGGACAGCTTTCATTACTTCACCATACTCGTTGATTTCTTCCAAGGTAAAATCATTGCCAAGTGCGTTGATCTGCGCTAATGCTTCAGCCGGTTCAAGAGTTAAAAGGATGCTTCCGCGCTCTGTATCAGCGGTCAGAAGTTCTGAAAGGATAGCCGCTCTTTCTTCTGTTAATGTCATTTCGTTTTACCTCCTAATAATTCCATTTTCTTCAATCTTATATCCATCAAAAAGGAGCCTTGTGCGTTTAGGTTGATTTTACCATTCAGGCGTTTCCTGTAGATTAATCAACTCCTCTTACCATGGTGCATTTCTACTAAGATTAAAACTAATAAGACTACATCCAGCGACAATTGCTCCAGCAATAAGTGGCGCGATACCACCTGATACGTCATCAAGTGCATCATCGTCCAATTCGCCTTGGGCTTTCAATGCTTTTCCAAACTCATTAACCTCTTCCAGTGTAAAATCATTTCCGAGCGCATTGATTTGCGACAGTGCCTCTGCTGGCTCAAGAGCAAGAAGAGCTTTGGCCTGTTCTGGGTCAGCGTTCAGGATTTCAGACAATTTTTCTGCTCTTTCCTGGGTCAACATAATTTTTTTCCTCCTAAAATTTTTCGCCTTGCGGCCTTATTTATATAAACTCCACCTCGTGAAGTGTTATATACTTTTTAGCATCCTAACTCATTCAGTAAATCGGTAAATCGGTAAACCTCTTTGTTCACAATCATGCACAATACTTGTGTTCGTTTGTTTTTCGCAATATCGTATGTTTTCATGAATTATCCTTATCTCTCGTGCTCTTCCGCATTGCGCTCACTAACATAATTCAAAAAGTTCTGATAATCAGGTATCGCAACGCCGCCGGTAACCCCATCAAGCTCCTCAACCGATAACGCATCACCAGCCGATTCAAACTTATCCATTTCGGAGATCACTCTAAGCAATGTGTCTATTTTTTTCGCCGCCACATCGAATCTTTCCATAAGAGCGCCTCCGTCTATGTTAGGTAAATCCATCAAGTGAGAATCTCACTCTTCAACCTGTTAATATCAATCTTACCAGCCACCTTTTTCGCTTAATTTTTTACCCTCTACTTGTATATATGCATCAGATACCAAAGTGTGGCACAAAAATCGTTTATTCTATATTTATTTTTCACGTTCCATGTTCTTTCTTCTCCGTACTTACTCCCACCTAATCCCATTTTTTTCAAAATACTTTGCAAGTTTCTTGAGAGTTCTTGCAAGTAGGGATCTGACATTTCCTGCAGTCGTTCCAAGTTTGTGTGCAATTTCATCAGAAGTTAAGTTCGAATAATATCGAAGCATTACAACTGAACGTTCTCCTTCTGTCACCGACTCCAGTGCCGCAGATAAATATGTCTTCATCTGTGACAGAAAAACGGCTCCATCCAAGTCTATACTATCATCCGGCAGGTCAATAAAAGTATCGTCATCATCTGCCAAAATATAGTCCTTCTTGTTGCGATAGTAATATTTGATCCTGTTGTTCGCTATGCTGTATATCCATGTTGCCAGTGTTGCTTTTGAAGCATCATATCTGTCGAAGTTCTTGAAGCATGCATAAAACACATCGCTTGTTAAGTCCTCACACACTTCTTTGGAGTCAAGACGCTTTGTGAAAAATCTATACACAGAACCATAGAAACGGTGATAAACCTCTTCAAAGTCTTTCGAGTTTTCCTGATTGGAGCCATTCGCCATTTTTCTTACCTCACTACTCCAATATATAGATTGCTGCCAATCACAAGCACAAGAGGACGCTCTTTTTTTATGCATTATGTCGTTTCCTTGTAAGTAATGCCAAATCCTTCAGAATCTTGTCGGTAAATCCCCCCCCCCCCCCCTCCCCCTTTCCTTCCCTCCTCTTTTTTTCTCCGCTCTCTCTTTTTTCTATTTTTTTCTTTTCACACACTTCT
>WRII01000045.1 GCA_009782825.1 Peptococcaceae bacterium | reverse complement strand
ATACATAGCCACAAGCAAGGTGTCTTTTGGGAACATTTTTGCACTACAGTTTTGTAACCCTGTCGTGGTTATAGACTCGTCTACTTCAGACAGATACATGGACTTTAAATCACCTGTCTTCACCCATGGAACAAGGGTATCTCCGGCACCTCCTATCCAATACTCGTTGATTGCCCTCGATGGTGTTCCACCAGATGTGACTTTGATTTCATCCCCCAGTCGCACCATCTCCCACTTACTCATCCGTTGTCCCGCCCTCCGTCAAGTCATCGTATTATTCAACACGCCAACGCAAAGTATCCTGAATCATTCTGAATCCTGAATCCTGAATACTGAATACTTGCGGGCAACGCCCGCTTCAGATTGTTCTCACCGCCGCGATATACGGCAGGTTCCGGCAACACTCCATACAGTCCAATCCGTAACCCACCACAAAGAAATCGGAAATAACAAACCCGTTGTAATCGGCTGTTATCGGGACTTCCCTTCGATCCGGTTTGTCTAACAAGGTGGCAATCTTGAAACTCAGAGGGTTGCGCCGCAGGATATTTTCTTTCAAATATGTCAATGTCAGCCCGGTGTCAATGATATCTTCAATCATCAGTACGTGATATTCTTCCAAAGGTACATCCAAATCTTTCAGTATTCTAACGGTTCCACTGGAGGAAGTCGCCTGCCCGTAGCTTGAGACCGAGATGAAATCAAACGCCAGAGGCAGTGCGATAGCCCGGCACAAATCCGCATAGAACGGGACGACGCCTTTCAACACGCCGATAGCAAGAATGTTGGGCGCATCACCTATTTTAACAGCCAAATGTTGATAGTCCTCAGTGATCTGGTTACCCAGTTCCCGCACCCGATCGGCGATTTCTTTTTCCGAAAGCAAAACACGTTCAATTTCCAACATGACCACATTCCCTCACTTTTTCGGCTATTCTCAGAGCGCCCCTTCCGTCGATGAGGTCTTGAGTCTTCCCCGCCAATTCGCGGCGCAATTCATAGTCAGACACAAGAGATCTGATACCTTCCACCATCCTGTCCAAACATAACACCTCATTATCCCGAATGTCGCCTGCACCGATCATATACCCCCTGCTAAAAAAAGTAACACTTTCACTCTGGTTCCCCACAAAGGAAAACACCACCGTCGGCGTTCCGCAGGCACACAATTCATAGAGCGTCGCCCCTCCTGCGGAAACCGCAATATCGCATTCAGTCATTTTCTGCGCCATCATCTCCGCTGTCATGTATTTGTTGATAACAACGCCGGGAAATCTTCCAACGGTCTTCTTGAGTCTTTCAACCTGAGATGTGTCTCTGCCCGTTATGATTTGGAACTCTAGGTGTCTTAAATCTTTTAATTCTTTGACCATTTGTGTAAGTTTCTCTGCAGTATTGCCGGGATCCGTACCGCCTGTCGTCACCAAAACAGATTTCACGTCTTTGGATAACACCCGCTGTGACAGATCGTGAAATTCCCTTCGCAACGGCACGTAACGGCATCCTAATAACAACGTGGTATCCGGGTACCGTCCAAGGTAGTTGAATTTTTCGGTATATCCATGATAGTTGATAAGCATGTGACAAGGATAGTGAAAGGCGTTCACGTCGTCCAGATAAATGACATAAGTCAACTCGCAAAGGTTCTGCAGATAATCAGGGGTTACAAGATAACTGTCCACAAGCAGTTTCGTGATGGTCCTTCTTGCGATCAGGGCCCGCATGATTTCTAACTCTGATGCTATGTCGTTCCAAGGGGTATTGAGCAAAACCACAGGATAACCAAGATCACGAACCAGCTCCGACATATGATCATCCGCGAAAATAAAAGTCACCTCCTCACCGCACAAACGCATAGCCTCCGCGATAGAGAGACATCGCATAACGTGGCCCAGCCCGATGACGGGGTTTCCTTCTGTTCGGATCCAAAGCATTAAGCCACCCCTTATCACCGGACATATCGGAACAGCAAGAAGTTCCCTTCCTGAGAATACTGCAAAAATCCAAGTTTTTCAACTGTGCCAAGGGAAGCTATGTTATCCTGATGAATTTCAGCGATGAACACCTCAATCCCCTCTCGTTTCACACGTTCCATCATGGCCACAATAGCCTCGCCGGCGAACCCACGACGCTGATAGGCTTTGACCGCGATCATATAGGACAGAACACAAGACTTCTTGTGATAATCCAGGTTGCTGACCCCAATGGTGCCAATCCTCGTTTGTGACGCTTTCTCCGCAATCACGTAATCATATCTGAAGGTGTTGTGCAAATAAGAATTGATAAACCAAGCTCTATGCCCCTGTAAGGTCAAGGGCTCAGGGTTTTTAAAATACCTGATGAGTTGATCAGTTGACCGCCACCTGACCAAACAGTCAGCATCCTGGTCTGTTATCCCTCGATAACACAACCGCTCAGATTCAAAACAATCGCTCTTATTCATCCCCACAGACCCTTCTCCGCCGATTTTCCCTTGCTGCCCACGCCAACGCGCCAACAACCTTGTCAATTCGTTGGCAGGCTGTCTTGAATAGGTTCCCCTCTCTGATAATCCCGCTCAGCCATAGAGTTTAACAACCCATCATAATACTTGGGCGCCAGACCGTACCCCGGCCGAATACTGCGCAAATTTTCCTCGGTGAACATCTCCCCTTTGTCGATATCCTTAGCCGCGAATAGCGAACGCCGAAAAACCAGAGAAGACCGCTCTTTCTCTGTTAGGGTATAACTCACTTCACCCCGCAGTATCTGCCCTTCCTTCACCATCGCCACCATCTGCGCAAACTCCGCAGGTTCCATCGAAAAAGCACTGTCAGGATTTCTAAATCGCCTGTTGAGACAAAAATGTTTCTCAACAATACACGCACCTATAGAAACAGCGACTACCGCCGCAAGGGGACCCATCGAATGGTCAGACAACCCGGCTCTGACACCAAAACGCGACGCCATATCCGCAATTGTCGCCAAATTCATGTCTGCGGGATCAGCGGGATATTCACTGACACATTTCAGCAAAAAAATCCGTTCCCGACCCAGACCCGCCTCAAGCATCGTCTCCACCGCCAGCAGGATTTCGTCAAAACTTCCCATACCACAGGATACAATCATAGGTTTACCTTTTTGGGCCACATGCCGGATCAACGGTATATCCACCAGTTCAAAAGACGCAATCTTATAAGCCTGAACCCCCAGGGATTCCAGAAAATCCGCGGAACCCGCGTCAAAGGGCGTCGACATGAAATCGATGCCAACCGTATCACACTCGTCTTTGAGGGTCTTCTGCCATTCCCAGGGGGTGGCGGCTTCCTTGTACAGATCATACAGCCTATATCCGTCCCACAGCCCCCCTTTGATCCGGAAGAATTCATTATCGCAGTCAAGGGTCATGGTATCGGCGGTATAGGTTTGGATCTTCAAACAATCTGCCCCGGCTCTTTTCGCTTCATGGACAATGGCCAACGCCATATCCAAATTACCGCAGTGATTGGCACTCATTTCAGCTATGAAATACGGAGATTTGTGATCAACCGTTTCGATAAGCTTCATTGAGCACTCCCCCATTCATCGGTTCATCGGTTCGTCGGTTCGTCATACTCAGATATTTCATTTCTGCCAATTTCCAATCTTCAAGCGTATCAATATCGTGAACCTCGGAAACCGTCAAAACGAAGGGCACGGTTTTTTCTCCAAGCAAAGTTTTATCGCGCAAAAAAGCTTCTGTCTTCGCGCAATAGAACTGCCCGCAATCGTGATAGAGCGGCTCCAAATCCTGGCTGCGGGTATTAAGAAAGCGCGGATCCCGCATACAGACACAATTGTCCCGAATCACAACCGCACGCAAAGGATTATAGGAGTATTGGACAACCGGCAGTACATAATCCACCTGTTCCGTCAAAAGGGCCATACCACGCTTGAGCTTCTCGGCCGTTACAAAAGGAGCGGTGGGGTAGATACAACACAATTGTTCGAAATCATATTCCAAGGATTTGAATTGCTCCAGGACCTCCAAGACAACATCAGCTGTTGAAGCATAATCATCGGCATTCTTCCTGCTGCGTTTGAAGGGAACTCCCGCCCCATACTCCCGTGCGGTTTCAGCAATTTCCTCGTCGTCTGTGGACACCATGACGATATCAAAGAGCCCACTTGCTAATGCCGCCTGTATGGAATAAGCCATGATTGGCTGGCCACAAAACCCACGGATATTTTTACGCGGCACACGTTTGCTGCCACCCCGGGCCGGGATAATCGCTATCTTCATAACCATGCCCCCTAGAGTCTGTAATACGTTATAACCTTTTGCAGCGCCCGGATAACGCTCTCCACATCATCATCACCCATAGCATAATAGAGCGGCAGACTGAGTATCCGATCATACAGGTATTCCGCGTTTGGACAGAGCCCTTTTCTATAACCAAGTTTTTGATAATAGGGAAAATAGTATACCGGAATATAATGCACATTGGGAACGACGTTTTCCGCAACCAAAGCTTCAAAAATCTCCCGCCGGTCACATTTCAACATTTCCAACCTCAATTGAAGGACATACAAATGCCATACCGTATCAGATTCTGGGATGTCCCGTTGTAGGACGACCTCAGGCATTTCCCCAAAAACCTGGTTGTATCTTTTCACAATCGCCTTGCGGCGTGCCGCAAAACCAGAGTTTTCCGCCACACCGAAGCCTGCTTCTCCGACTGCTCCGGAGCGATCACCCTCAGTCACGGAATCGAGCTTATCAAGCTGGCTCATAATCAGAGCTGCCTGAAAATCCGTCAGGCGATAATTGTATCCCAACCCGATTTGTTCATAATACCAAGGGCCTTCCGGCTTTTGCATCATTTCATCAGGATAACGGGTGATCCCATGAGTCCGGAAGAGTCGGAGGTTCCCGGCGAACGCCTCATTGTTGGTCAGGACGGCCCCCCCCTCTCCTCCTGTGACAGTCTTAACAGGATGAAAACTGAAGGTGGTCATATCAGCGATGCTTCCCACATGACGCCCTTTGTAGCGGGTTCCGAGAGAATGAGCGGCGTCCTCAATCAGAACAAGATCATGTCTGCGGCAGATCTCAGAGATCTCACTCAATCGGACAGCTTGTCCGGCATAATCTACCGCGATAACGGCTTTGGTTCGGGACGTAATATGGTCCCGGATGGCGTCGGGAGAAATGGTGTATGTATCGCGGTCCACATCCGCAAAAACAGGCGTGCCGCCGGCATACAAAACACAGTTGGCTGAAGCGGCAAAAGTCAGCGGCGAAGTAATGACTTCATCGCCCTCTCCGATTCCGGCAGCCAAACACGCCGCGTGCAAGGCGGCTGTTCCGTTTGCCATCGCCACCCCGAAACGGGCACCGGTCAAGGCACACAACTTGTTTTCCAATTCCCCCGTGCAGGGACCCATCGTCAAAAAATCGCTGAGGAGGACCTCTTGAACCGCCCGGCAATCAGCTTCGTCAATATACTGACGTCCGTAGTGGATGGGCGTCTTCCTAACAGGTTCGCCACCATGGCGTGCCAGTGTTTCCATAAGCGATAGACTCCCTCCTGACCCCAACTCCCGGCTTAATCCAAATCCGTTTTCATAATAGCCAGACGCTGCTGCAGCTCTTCTATATCCAGCCACTGGGAATTCGTCCCCGAGTTGTATTCGAAACCCGACTCAACCGCCTTCCCTCCCGGAATGATCCTGTCATGGCCCCACCATTCCATATGAGGGTAGACGATAAAGTGGTTATCGTATTCATAAGTATGCCGGGAATCTTCTTTTGTAATCATGACTTCATGAAGCTTCTCCCCTTCCCGTATCCCGATCTCCCGCATTTTGCAGCCGGGACACATCGCCAGAAGCAGATCTGTTATTTTGAATGAAGGGATTTTTGATATGAAAGTCTCCCCTCCCCGCGACTCCATCAAAGCCTTAATCACAAGGGCTACGCCTTCCTCAAGGCTGATCCAAAAACGCGTCATGTTTGAATCCGTTATCGGAAGTTCGGTGGTATCCTTCTCAATAAGCTGCCTGAAAAAAGGGATCACCGACCCGCGGCTCCCCGCAACATTCCCGTAACGCACAATGGAGAAATGCACATCTTTGCCCCCAACATACGCGTTGGCGGCAATAAAAAGCTTATCAGAAACCAGTTTCGTTCCTCCGTAGAGGTTAACAGGATTCACCGCTTTGTCCGTTGATAGGGCCACCACACGTTTAACGCCCATATCCAGAGCGCACTCAACCACATTCATGGCCCCATGAATATTGGTTTTGATGGCTTCATTCGGGTTGTACTCGCAAGACGGAACCTGTTTCATTGCGGCAGCGTGAATACAATAGTCGATACCGTCCAGAGCGCGGCGCAAACGCTCCTTATCTCTAACATCGCCGATAAAGAAACGCAGTTTGTCTTTGTGATCTTTGAGCTTCTCGCTCATATGAAACTGTTTGAACTCGTCGCGAGAATAAATGACGATTTTCTTGAGATCGTAATGATCCAGTATGTATCGTACGAAATGATGACCGAAGGATCCTGTGCCGCCGGTAATTAAGATGGCTTTGTTGTCGAGCATGAAGAAGACTCCTTTTTTATAACTCAATATTCCAAAATCTCGTTGAATATATGCATATCGCGGGCTTTGTCCTCATGTGGCTCATACCCCGTCAAGGATGTAACCCAAGCAATTTGAAAACGAAAAACCGGCCTCATAGACCGGCTCTTCGTTTTCGATTAGGAGGAAGGAGATTATCCGAGTAATTTCAAAACTGTTTGCGGCATCTGATTAGCTTGCGCCAGCATGGAGACACCGGCCTGGCTCAGAATCTGGCTCTTAACGAAGGCGGACATTTCGGCGGCCATATCAGCGTCACGAATGCGGGACTCCGAAGCTGTCAGATTCTCAGAAGCGACCTGCAGGTTGTTGATGGTATGCTCAAGACGGTTCTGGATAGCACCCAGTTTTGAGCGCTCTTCCGAGACTTTGTTGATGGCGGTATCGATAACACCAATGGCGCTGTTCGCTTTAATTTGCGTTGTCATGTTAATCGCGGTGGTGTTGACTTTGAGGGCTGTCGCGCCCATACCTGTGATAGCGATATCAACTTTCTGACCCGCATTAGCGCCAATATGGAACACTTTTCCAGTGAAACCGCCTGTCAACAGATTCATCGTGTTGAACTGTGTTGTGTTGGCGATGCGATCCAATTCTGAGGTCAACGCGGTGACTTCCAACTGAATCTTGGCGCGGTCTTCCGCCGTGTTGGTATCTGTAGCAGATTGAACAGCCAGTTCGCGCATTCTCTGAAGAATGCTATGGCTTTCGTTCAGGGCTCCTTCTGCTGTTTGAATCAACGAAATACCAGTTTGGGCATTTTTGACCGCTTGATTCAAACCTCTGAACTGAGAACGCATCTTTTCGGAGATCGCGAGTCCGGCAGCATCGTCAGCAGCACGGTTGATACGGAGACCTGAGGAGAGTTTTTCGAGAGTCTTGCTCATGCTGGAGTTGTTGACGCCGAAATTTCTTTGAGCATTGAGGCTGGAAATGTTTGTGTTAACGATCATTGTAGGATCCTCCTTGATATTTTTGACTCTTACTGCCCAGTGATAGCATTCTTCTTCGAAAGGTTCTATCACACTTTTTAAGAGCTCTTACTTGTTATTTCGGATTGTTTTCTTTTTCACTTAATAGTTCTTTAGTCCCTATTTTTATTCTTCTATTGTAGCTAGATATCAAAATTTTTGAGCCCAGCGAATCTGAGTCGCCGTCTTTGATATTCTCATTATATATGTCTCATAATATATATATCGACATATCTATATCGACAATCACGCGATTATGGAGGAATTTCAAAATATGGCACTCACAAAAAAATGGATAGTTAATCTTCAACCTTCCGATTCCGGCAAAGATGCCAAAAGAATCTTCATAAAAAACATGTCTGTGTTGCAGGCGAAAGACCTCGACCTTTACAACAGACTGACAGCTTTACCCGATGATCCATCATACGAACTCTACCAAGAAAAACCCAAAGACCTCTACAATCTGATTCTGAAAAATCCTCACAGTCAGACATCTCAACTCTATTACAATTCCAATGATATTCTGGCGGATGTTGAAGCCACCCTCAGCAAACATCATCCCAAAAATCGGCGTTTCATCATTCTGTGCGGCATAGGTCTCGGCTATGAACTCCTTGCTTTCTTAAACCTCTACACCCAAAGATTCTTGTCACAAACCATACTCATCATTGAAAAAGACCCCCAAATCTTTAAGAAATGTCTGGAAGCCACCGATCTCAGCACCCTCATAGCCGATCCCAACATCACCTTTATGGTAGGCCACTCGCCACCGGATTTCAAGGCAGCCTTTCTTGAATACATCGCCCCCATACCCTTGTTATCCCTGCTTAAGACCATCTGTCTCATTGTCCCGGATCAGTGCCTTCACCTGGATGCCGCCTATTATCTTGAAATTGCCAAAGCTATTAAATCCACATCAATCTATATGATGTGTTTCCTGGGCAACTGTCCCGAGGATTCCCTGATCGGCGAGAGACATATGTTTCGCAACATCAAATCCATCCTGGAAAACCCCGGCATCAATCTCCTCTTTGGCAAATTCAGCGGCAAACCGGCTATCGTTTGTGCCAGTGGCCCCTCGCTGACAGCCGAATTGCCACTCCTGAAAACCCTGCAAGATCAGGTGCTCATCTTGTCCGCCGAATCCACTTTCTGGGCGTTGACCGCTCACGGCATCCGGCCCCATATCATGTGTACCCTGGAGCGTGTCGTTCGCCCCACCGGGTACTTTGATAAATTTTCCTATGAAGATGTTAAGGACACCTATCTGGCGGTGGTTCCTGTCGTGCCCCCCAACATGTACGCAACCTATCTCGGCCCCAAAATCAATGTCTATCGCGATTTCAATCATTTTCGTTGGCTTCCCTTTGACAAAGGGGCTTTGGATATCAAACAATCCTCCGCCAACATGGCTTTTAAAGTGGCCCACATGCTGGGCTGTTCTCCCATCATCCTTTTGGGACAAGATCTCTGTTTTGACCGGGAAACCAATTTAACCCATGTCAAGGAACATCATTACGGCGCCAATCAGGAACAGGTTCAACAACAAGAACGTATTGAGATTCAGGCCAATGACGGACAAACAGCAGAAACCACAGCCGTTTGGCAGGAATTTCTCAAAGGATATGAGATCGATGTGCGTGCTTACGGCGGCGAAGTCATCAACTGCTCCGCCCATGGCGCTTTTATTCAAGGCACACATTATTTGCCTTTTCCCGAGGCTATCACAAAAAACCTTACGGAACCCTATGAACCGCTTCCCATCATCCGGGAAGCCTTAGCTTCCTTCACCCCGTCTGCCGTCACAGATGAGATCTTTCTTTTAGTCGAAAAAATCGATGTCGCCCTTGCCGATTTGTTGAAATTAGAGGAAACTTGCGCCGAGGGAAAGCATATCACTGACGAATGCGCAGAACAATTCAAGGAGGTTCTTGACAACCCTGAGGGCGATTACAGCTTCACCCCTCAAGACAGCAAACACCTCAGAAAAACCCTGGACACCATTCTCTCGCTCAAAGAAACCCTTTATGAGTCAGACACCTACCAAATGCTCGTGCTTCATGTCGTCCAATCCGTTATCGCGTCCTTTGAGCTTAGCCTTAACGAAGAATACCTGTCCCTCAATACAGAGAATACAATGATTCTCCACACCATTACCAGGCATCGGGACTTCTTTGAAGCCAATTCCGCCATGATTGATCTGGTCAGAAAGGAGGTTGCAACCGCCAGGGAGATCACCTCCGGGATCACAATCCAAGTTGCAGACCCACAAACGGATGGTCAGTATTCTGACCCCATAGTTGTACTGCCCCCCATAGTTTTGCCCGAACACAGCCTCGTGCCTGAACACAGCCTCGTGCCTGAACACAGCCTCGTGCCTGAACACAGCCTCGTGCCTGAACACAGAGAAATCCCGCCGCAATGAAAAAAACACCGCAATGAAAAAACCGCCGCAAACGTTTCTCAAAACACGTTTTGCGGCGGTTTCATCAAGAATTATCCGAGAAGTTTCAGAACCGTCTGAGGCATCTGGTTGGCCTGGGCCAGCATGGAAACACCGGCCTGGCTTAGAATCTGGCTCTTGACGAAAGCTGACATTTCAGCAGCCATATCAGCGTCACGGATGCGGGATTCTGAAGCCGTCAGGTTCTCCGAGGCGACCTGGAGGTTGTTAATGGTATGCTCAAGACGATTCTGGATAGCACCCAGTTTCGACCGTTCTGTTGAAACCGTATTGATCGCGGAATCGATAGTCCTGAGAGCCGCGTCCGCGGACGTTTGGCTTGTCATTGACTTTCTGACGGTCGTTATGCCGAGAGCTGAAGCTTTCATATTGGCAATGCTCACGGATACATTTTGACCCTGGTTGGCACCGATGTGGAACAGCTTGGTGCTGAAGCCTCCGGTCAACAATCCCATGGTGTTGAACTGAGTGGTCTCAGCAATACGATCTAACTCAGACACCAAGGCGTTAACTTCTAACTGAATCTTAGCACGATCGGGATCTGTGTTGGTATCTGTGGCAGCTTGAACAGCCAGCTCGCGCATTCTCTGGAGAATGCTGTGGCTTTCGTTCAGGGCGCCTTCAGCTGTTTGAATCAGCGAAATGCCTGTTTGGGCGTTTTTGACCGCTTGATTCAAACCTCTGAACTGGGAACGCATCTTCTCGGAGATCGCGAGACCGGCGGCATCGTCTGCGGCACGGTTGATACGGAGACCTGAAGAGAGCTTTTCGAGAGTCTTGCTCATGCTTGTGTTGTTGGTACCAAAGTTTCTTTGGGCATTGAGGCTGGAAATGTTTGTGTTAACGATCATTGTGGGATCCTCCTTGATGGTTTAGTTTTAGACTCCTTTTCAAGAGTTTATTTGATGCTTACTAACTATTTCGTCTTGCGACCTTTTTCTCTAAATAGTTCTTTAGTCCTATTTTTGTTTTTCTTTTTATGTCTTGTGGCATTCTCTAGAGTCTATTGATTAGACGCCTTATCGCAACAAAATTCGACACTATTTCTTAAAGTACAACAAAGGTCATTAAGTCTTCCGGGTAGAAGATCCCTTTCATCAAAATAATTGGAGATGTCTCTTATGTTACGAATCGCAAAGATCCTTTTCATCACAATGTTTCTTGTTTTGTTGGCAGGGATTCCCACATTCGCGGCGAATACTGACTTAGACTTGAACGTCACTGCCACGGTTACGAAGGCCCCTGGGAACACCAACATTCTAACAATCACTATTGCTGACCAAGAAGGAGGTGCATTTACCGAAGAGTTTTCTATCAGAAACAACGCGAAAGGTAGCTATAAAGTTGGTGCCTATGGAGTTTTTGTCAGCACATACGGCAATGACAAGATTGATCAATGCTACATTGAGAGTATTGATATCGTCGATTTAGATACCGTGGATCTGACACAGCCGTATTCCAAAGCTTTCAGCTTTATCGACAAGGACGGTCCCGCAATCATAGAGGTGGAATATATCCCGGCTCCCCTAACAAGAGGACCAGGAACCGCGACAGTGGGAACACACAAGACATCCTATACGGGTGTTGTGTTTAATTAGAGCTTTTACTATGATGTGAAGTTGCATGGTCAGTCGCAATGGGAGATATACAACGGTCGAGATCATATGTACAGCGGTTTTCTGTGCAAGTTCAACAGCCCATCGTTAACCATTGGCCGAGCTGTATGTACCAACACACTTCCGGCTGAAATCACTGCAGCTGTAAATTATGAGAGTTTTAACCTGCTCGGGATTTCTATAGTGTCCGGAAGATGTTGGCTTAAAACAACCATCGATTGTACCGCTAAACTCACAGTCACAAGCGGAGGTTGATAAAGGATGACTTTAACCCCTCTAATAGGTTTTCTATCATCTGCTATTGTGATAGTCGCTATAGTGTGGTTTGTGCGGAAAGCTGTTAACAGGATGGGAAAGTGAGAATGTGTCAGGGTTCCTAATAAGTACCCTGGCTCTACATATATTCAGGGGCTTGCTATGATGATATTTATCGATGTTCGTGTTAACGATCATTGTGGGATCCTCCTTGATGGTTTGTTTGGTTCTTAGTAATTATTTCGCCTTGCATTCTTTTTATCTAAATAGTTCTTTTGTCCTATTTTTCACATCAAATTTTAAATACATCGGATCTGATATTTTTATCCGATTAATAGTAACTTAGGTTGCAACAACATCAATAAATAACAAGAAGATCCACATTCTGAATCCTGAATACTGAATCCTGAATACTGAATACTGAATACTTGCGGTCGAAGACCGCATTAGACACAGTAAAAGAGAGACGATTTAAGTACGTCTCTCTGCCAATGTATACGAAGGCATTCAGAATCTATTATTGGATAGAGGCACTAAGAGTCTTTCTTTTTCTTCTTTGGCTTATCCATGGAAATGCCTGTTTCCTGGGCTATTTCGCACTTGAGATTTTCGATCTCTTCCATCCGATTCTTTTTAGCCATGATGACCCTCCTTAATCACGTAATAGCTTTAGTATCCATCATGTGAGGTGAATCAATTCATGACATTAATTAGAAAATTTACTTCGCAGCCTCATAAGCCATCTTATAAAGCTCCATCCCCCGCTTATAGCGTTTCCCTCTCTCGGCTATGGTCGCCAGCATGACACATATTTCCTCAATCCAATGGCTGTCAGCGCCTGTCCTCTGAAAGAATTCCAACACCGGCTGCAACCGGGCCTCGGCTTTCATATGGTGCCCTTGTTGAAAATGGATAACGCCGGTATAGTAATCCACAGAAGACCGTTGTTCTTCGGTTAGCGGCAGAGTTCCGAGACGTTTCAGCAGCGCTCCAAGGTTGTCCCAATCCTCCTCCCCCTTCAGCACCGCGCACATGTAGCCGCCTATATGGGCTTCGACAGTTTCCTTTGGCGTCTGGGGATTGTTTTCCATATAGGTCTTGTATTGTGCCATAGCGTTTCTGGCCATGTCATACATTTTCAGCCTTGTGGCTATGAGGATGCGGTTGTGCAAAATGATAAAATAATGTGCGGCTTTATTCTCATCACCTGTATAATAGATGAGGTTCTCTTCGGCTTTGGCCAGTTCAACCACAGCGGTTTCGTCCATCTTAATCCGGTTATACAAGCCGCAGCGCATGACATGCAGGGATGTTAGATGATGGAGGCGGTTTTCTTTTCTGATCCGCAGGAGAACTTCTTCAAACAGCTCCTGGGTTATGTCATACTGACCCAGCGAAATAAAGGCTTCCAGGCGGGATTTTTGCACCGCGATCCACATTTCCGACTGGGTCCCCCTGTTCCAGCAACTTATCCAGATAGAACAATGTGATGTCATACCTTTTGTGGGATCGGCTCACAATCATTTTGTATAAATAGAACATTCTTTTGACGGGCGTCGGCAGCTCTTCGATTCTGGCGTCGTTAAATTCTTCCAGATAAAAATTCAAATAGGTTTCATGGATCTTCTGGCCGTATTCGGTGTCATTCAGCTGAAAGCTCACACAGGCAGCGCAGAGGTTGGCGCTGAGTTCCAGGGCAAGCTCATTGACTGTCAGAGGGAGTTCGCGTAAATACGTTTCTGTGCCCCTCATAAAGAGGACTGTTTCCGCCATGTGTTCAATCTGTTTCAGAATGGCGTCCGGGCAATCCCCGGCTTTGGACAGGTAGTCAGGGGTCACGGACAGCCTTTTGGCCATGGCTTCAGCCAGATCTTGAGCCAGTGTGTAGCGTCCGGCCAAAATATTGGCGAAATGGGTCTGGGTAATGAGGCCTTCCGTCAGCTCTTTGCGTGTCAGGCCTTTTTGTTTGCTGAGGTATTGGATGCGTTCTTTGAGCATGGCTTCATCTTCTTTCTACCCTAAATCCCGCCCCAATTTAAGCACATACTAAAATCCAGCATAATGCCCCTTGAAAGCCCGGTATTCCTCCGCGCTCAAGGGGTTTTTTCGACGAAAACAACAGATATGTTGCAACCATCCTCTGTATATGCTATAATAGTCATATACAGAGGATGGAGGAGAAATATATGGCGCTATGTTCAAAGACCAAGGTGGAACTTCCTAAAGTTGGGGTGATCGTGCGCAGAAGAGGTAAGTACCGCACAGTCTATAAGGTGACCAGGACTTTCAGAAACAGCTTGGGGCAACCAACCAATGAGCGCATTACCATTGGTATTCTTGATGAGGAAAGCGGGATGCTTATCCCCAACGATAACTACTGGAAGCATTACGGAGACACGAACATCGAGCTTTTACCGGCGTATGACTCGGTTCGCTCGGTGGGAGCGTCCTTTCTGATTGGCAACATATTCAAATCGCTTGGTGTTACAGATATTCTTGAACGCTGTCTGGGTACAGAGCGGGCAAAGCTGTCATTGACGGCGGCACTTTATATGGCTGCGAGAGGAAATATCTTTGAACATGTTCTGGATTTCTGCGAAGGTTTCACGCTTCATGAGCGCCCGCTTTCCTCGCAAAGCGCAAGCAAACTCTTTGCCTCTATCACTTATGATGAGCGCATGGCATTCTTCAAGGCATGGGCTTCAAGGAACACGCAGGGGGCGTATTTGGCCTATGATGTAACCTCGCTTTCAAGTTACGCGGAAGGGATACAGGACACAGAATGGGGCTACAACCGCGACAGAGAAAGACTTGCTCAGCTGAATTTGGGTTGCTACCTGTCCCAAGAAAGCGGCCTACCAATCTTCTACGTTACCTATCCGGGTTCGATCGTAGATAAGTCACACCTATCCTACATGATGGCATACAACAGCGAGCTGGGGATAGTAGGCGTCGGTTTTGTCATGGACAAAGGCTTTTGCACGACCAACAACATCAGATACATGAAAGGCAACGGTTTGGATTTCGTGATAGGTGTTGAGATCGGCCACAAAGCAACAAGAGGCGCTGTGGATACAGTGCGTGAGGGCATCACCTCAATGAGGAACCGTACCACGCAGGGCATCTATGCCAGAAGCGTTCGTGGCACGTTCTACGGCGCATACACCACCATGCACGTCTACCACGATACAGGGCTTGCAGAGCGCCAAAGACGCGATTTATTCCGTACAGTCGAGTCTTGGGAAGAAAAGCTAACCCAACTCAAGCAGTTAACCATACGCGAGGCTAAACGTTACAGGGCTTACTTTACAATTGACCTGGCCAAGGATGGCAGCTTTACTTACAAGCGCAATTATGACAAGATAGATACCGCAGCTTTAAACAATGGGTATTTCTGCATTCTCACCAACACATGCATGAACAGCTCTGAGGTTCTTGATGTCTATCGAAGGAAGGATATGCTGGAGAAGGGCTTCGACGACCTGAAGAATCACATTGACATGAGGCGGATGCATACACATACCACCGCCACCACAGATGGCAAGCTCTTCTTGGCGTTCATCGCGCTTATTGCCGTGTCTGAGTTGCAGGCAAAGCTCAAAAAGATGATGCGGGAAAAATCGTGGAGCAAAGACAGCGTCATTGCTGAGCTTGAAAAGATTAAAGTAGTCTATGCCTCAGACAACAGACGGCTTATGAACCCCATAACCAAAACACAACGTTTGATAATTGAGTCATTTGCCCTCACGGTGGATGACCTGAGAGCTTATGTTGCCAACGCATATGACGGATAGATTGTATGTGCTTAAAATAGGGCGGGATTTAGGTTATAACGCTGCCAGCCATTTTATCAGGTCGTTGTTTTCATTCCAATCGGGCAGATTAGAGTCGACCAGTTCCGGATAGGCATTTTCCAATGCTTTGCGCTTGAGTTCCAAATCAGCCCTGGCGTAAATCTCGGTAGTTTTGATATCACTGTGCCCGAGAAAATCGCGGATATAAACTAGATTTACACCCGCTTGAAGCAAATGGACGGCCTTCGAATGTCTCAGCATATGGCATTTTACCCTGGAAGGAACTTTGTCGGAGAC
This sequence comes from Peptococcaceae bacterium, assembly GCA_009782825.1. Taxonomy (GTDB): domain Bacteria; phylum Bacillota; class Desulfitobacteriia; order Desulfitobacteriales; family Syntrophobotulaceae; genus WRJI01. The sequence continues at coordinate 7,615 of WRII01000045.1, read as the reverse complement.
CTCACGGGCTGCCCTGGCATATTTTTCGAGTATATATGCCACCCCCTCTTTCGTCAGCTTATTATGTTGGCTGTTTGTGAAAAGTGGATGCCCATTTTTATGAGGTAGGTCCAGCCTGTTTTCGGAGATATACTTCTCCATAATGGCACCAGTGTTCTGCATTATTGGCACTCTGCGCACCTTGTTTCCTTTTCCGGTCAGAACCAGCACAGGATTGCTGCCCGCAGTGAAATCTTTCACGGTTACATCTATGATTTCCTGAACCCGGGCGCCGCTGTCATACATCAGGCTTAATAGTGCCAGATCGCGTCGGCCTTTTGGAGTGTATTTGTCCGGCTGTTCTAGAATCAGCTTGATTCCATCAGGGGACAAATGTGCCACCACACTCTGACGTTTTTTCTTCATTGGGATTGCTAAAACTTGTTGGTAATGGTACAACCCCTGGGGCGATTCCGTCTGGGCATACCGGAAAAATGAATGGATTGCTGTCAGTCGGAGGTTTCTGGTGGAAATGGAACTGTTCCGTTCTGTCTCCAGCCAAAGCAAGAATCTTTCTATCAACTTGGATGACAGGTTCTGCATTGTCACCTTTTCAGCAGGCAGACCATCTTCCTCGCAAAAGCACAGGAGGAGTTTGAAGGCATCCCGATAAGATTTTATGGTATTCTGGCTGACATTCTTTTGTACGATAAGGTAATCGGAAAAGAAGCATGTGAGGTGCTTGGAAAAATCAGTTGGTTTCATGCGGCAAGCCCTCCATGTCAGGGATGATGTCTTTATAACACCGTTCCAAGCATAGCTGTATGTCTGGAAAGGCATCGGCTGTAAGCCGCAGATAATAGGCGGTCTCATTGAATGTCTGATGCCCGAGGTAAGTCCGCATCATTGGGATCAAAACCATAAGGTCTCTGCCCTGTTCGGCCCACGCTTTCAAACGGTAAATGCAGTAGGCATGCCGGAAGTCGTGGACCCTGGGTCCATCCCCTGTATGGGAAATGCCTGCACGCCACAGGAATCGACGAAAGTTCTTGTACACATTCCCAACAGTCATGGGTTTTTCGCCGAGAGCCGGGAAAAAATACCGCTCAGGCTGTGGGAAGGGGTGTACTTTCTTTGCATACTCCTTCATACGCAAAGTCATGGAATCGGACATGGGCACAAGCCTGTTATTATGGTTCTTGGAATCCAGAATAGACAGGATTCCACCTTCAAGGTCGACATCCTGAACTTTCAGCAGTCGTGCTTCTGAGCACCGCAACCCGCATGAAAGAAGCAGGCGAAAGAAGACCGGCATGATCAAATGCCGATAAGGATGTTCCGGACGCTGGCAGCATTTATCTGTTTCTGCCAGGAAACGTCTTAACTCGTCTATTGTGTAGATATGAGGAACATATTGTTGCCCCGTTGGATAATAGTTGTTTGGCAGAATCCAGGCATCTACCCCAATGTTGTCCAGGTGTTTGGCAAATTGACGGATGACGGATGAGCGGGATTGCTGGTTGGCTGCTGTTTCATGAGCAGTTCTTGTACACCATCCAGTAACAGCTTCCTTGGTAAGTGCTGTAAGAGATGTGTGGTTTGATGCAAGGAATGTGTCAAATCTCTTCAGAATCCCGGGTGCTGTACAATATTTGTAACCGATTGACTTTTTCAGGGAGATAAAATCCTGCATCTCCTTGCTAAAAGGCCCGGTAAAGACAGGGTTATTCAACGCGTATCACCTCCTCGAAATCGAGGGGGCATTCTGCCAAACGCTGTATATCCACTTTGAGATATACAGCGGTAGAATTTGTATCCAAGTGCCCGATGATGTCGGAGATGACTGGAAGGGGTGTGTCTTTCTCTAACAGGACACTGGCCATTGTGTGCCGGAGGCTATGCATTCCCCGCCGCTTTTTCAAGACAGGGATATGAGCTTGTTCCATGTAGGACTTAATCAGCTGGTTCAAGTGGTCTCCTTCCGAAAAAGGGAGGAAGGGCGCCATGTGACGTACAAAGACTCGCGGGCTGTCTATCTTCGGTCTTCCATATTTCAGGTAGTCAATGACGGCCCATCCAACATCGGGAACAAGCGGGAGTTCCATTGGCTGTTTTGTCTTTGACTGAACAAAACAGAGCTTGTTTTCCGACCAGTTGAAGTTGTCAAAGCAAAGATTCTTAATGTCGGTGCAACGCATTCCAAGGCGACAAGCCATCAAGATGATAGCATAATCTCTCTTGCCTTTTGGACTTCCCCGGTCGATGACATCAATAAGCTTTTTCAGTTCTTCATGTGTCCACACTGAAGGAATTGCTGTCTGCTTGCGCGCCTTGACCATCGGCATTTTTGCGGCAAAGTCTGTAGAAACCGTACCTTCCTGGTAGAGGAACCTAAAAAAAGTCCTGAGTGAGCAAATGTTTTGCTCCACTGTTTTGTAAGTGAAACCAGCGAGCGTGCGGATGTAGGCGTTGATAGTATCAAGTGTTACCGCTTCAAAATCGGACAGTCCCTGCGCCGCCAGATAATCCATGAAATAAGAGGATTGCTTCACATAGTGTCCCGTGGTCACTTTGGAATATTCCTTATGGTCACAAAATCCCTGAAAACGGTTGCTAGCTTCGATAAAGAAAGGATCGGTCAGGATCTGCCGGTGTTTAAGATATCTTCGCAGGATGGCATGGTGTATCTGGAAATCGCCAATCATCCGAATGACACGCAGTTCCTGGGTCTGAGCCTGCGGAAGCGTTCTTGCGAAGTCGTCTTGGGTAATGCCAAAATGTTCGAAGACGAAGTCCATTCCAAGTTGCTCGGTGTAATGAAGTATCTCGCGATCCTGGGCAAAGTCCTTTAGCTGGCCCCAGCGCCTACGGTAAAATTTCATGCTGCCCTCAGTGTAACCGAGGCGCAAAAGTTCCTGCTCCAGATCCTTAAGCAGGTCGGTTAACGGTTGGTTTTGCATAAGCGTGTACCTCCACGATATTTTTGAGGTGATCCTCACAAATATCATCGAAGACTATGCAAAGTATTTCAATAGAACTGACCTAAAATATTAGACAAAGCAATGCGACTATGCATAGTTACTTACTTTGCATAGGGCAATATATGCAAAGCTTTGCATATACCGCCTTGCGGCGTTCCTTTCTCTTTATCGAGGTGTTTTCCGTTCTCCATAATACCGGCTTTGAGTTCCTTTTTGATTATGTCGATGAATTTGGCATCGGCTATATCGTGTTCGAGGAACTGTATCAGCCAGTCGTGATCCAGCGTATCAAAGAAGGAGCGAATATCGGCCTCGACCACATATCTGATTCTGTGGTGTTGGATTTGATTGATGACTTCCTTGATGGCTTGATGACAGTTGCGTCCCGGCCTAAATCCATACGAGAAGTTCTTAAACTTTGGCTCGTATACGATTTCCAAGAGTTGCGCGATGTTCTTCTCCACAAGTTTATCCTCATAGCATGATATGCCTAACGGACGTTTTGTGGTGCTCCCTGGCTTGTCGATATAGACGCGTCGGGATTCTTTTGGTTTGTAGGAGCCTCGTTTGAGCCGGAGAACTAAATCTTCGAGCTTGTCTGCGAGGTTTTCCGAGTAGTCTGCCTTGCTAACGCCGTCTATTCCGACTGCTTTCTTACCATCCATCTTGCAATGTATGGCGTGCAGCGTTTGGACGTTGATGTTGCTGGCAAGGTTTTGAGCTTTTTGATCTGGATGTCTGTGAACCATTTCTCCTATCCTTTTCAATTGTTCGATCAGTGTTTCTCAGCTCCTGTCTGCATTGATGATAATCTCCAAGGTCAACGCTCGTCAGTCCCTTCCCTCCACCCTCATTACCGGGCTTCTACGGTACTATGGACTGATCCGACTCCCTGCATATCGTCCGGTTCCTTGCGTTTCTGCGCTTGTACTCCATACCGCCGTCGCGGGACATGCAGGGTCTCAGCTGTCCTCCCGTCTCCCTCATTCCGCCTCGCCAACCTCTCCGACCCCGGAGGAATTTCTCACCCTAGCCTTTCTGGGTGTTCTATACTGTCTGCTGCCTTTCGCACGGCATCGACTTCCTCTTCTAGATGATTTCGTGGCTCAATCGGTTCAGTACATACTTTCGGCTCTGCGGACTCGCTGGCCTACGCTTACTCCTGACATTACTGTTTCGGAGCCAAGGTCTTGCTACCGGCTGCTGGCTAGGCTTTGCCGGACAGGGTTCCCCTGCTGAGATTCGAGAGTTTACAAATGAAGGGCCTTATTGTGTTCCTTCAAGTGCAATGGTAACGTGCTTAACATTTAACATTTATATTAAGCTCGCTGCATTGGCAGCTCGCACGCGAAACCCATCACACAACGGCTCCACGACCACCAAAACCCACCCATTTTCCGCTGCGGCCGATTGTGGATTTCGCTCTGCCGATCGCAATCGCACACTTGACCGCCTGACGATGGGTTTCGCCTTCGGCTCTACCCATCCTGTTATGTGGTGACCTTTGTCAAGAGGTAATTTTTACCTGATCCATCATTTAATCCGCAGCAGACTGAGGATATTTTAGAAGAGCTAAAGACAATAACAGTTCTCCGGCATTGGCCACTCTGTTATACGTGGATTGGTTACCAACAGGTCAATGGTTCGCCGTGAGCTCTACCGTCTACGCGCGTGAATCATGATATTTCATGTCACTATAGGATGGACGTAGGTAGCTGAACCTTCAAGTGTTCGCCCTTAGCTCCTCTGAAATATCCTCAGGCTTCTGCGATACCGATCACCGTTTCTTCGGATTCAGGATTCAGAGATCTTCTTTTGTCAAGGGACGGGTGGAGATTTTTTCGCCTTGAGTATTAGGGGTTATAGATTTGCTGGTCAGCGAAAAAATACGACCCAACCTTGACAACACCCCCAAAGTATACTTGAAACAGGGGTTGGGCAGCCATAGCTGGACATACCCCTTTAACCAACCCTTACACGAACTTATCTGACCTGTCTGGCGCGGCTCGAGGATCACAAGCAAATTCACCGGCATAAGAGAACTCAGTCGCACTTTTCATGTTGCACACTCCTTATTACGATTACGCAATGTTATCCGTCATCATCCCCCATATGAAACAGGCCATCTCTCGGGCTACTGCGGCTACTGCTATGTTGTGCTTCGAACGAAACATGATTTTATAAAACCTTCGTTTCAACCGCTCATTGGCCTTGTCGGCATAGGCTATGACCTTGGAATCATTCCCGGCCTCGGGCTAACAACCTTTTGGATTTGGCTCCAATTGCGCCTCGGCTGTGGCACTGTGCTGCTTCTATCAGCAGCCTTCGTATGTGTGAGTTGCCTGCTTTTGTGATACCGGTCCTTTGTATGGATTTCCCGCTGGAGTTCTCCCCTGGGACAAGACCGAGATATGCACTATATTGCCGTGCTGTTTGAAAGCGGCTGAAGTCTCCGGTTTCTACTATTGTTGCCAGGGCTGTATGGGTCTTGATACCTATCAGGCAGGATAGCCTTTTGACTTTCTCTTCATACCTTGCCTGATGAGCGAGCTCCTCGATTCGCTGATCGAATAGCTTGACTTTATCAGATGCCTGATTGTAGAGGGTTAGGTATTCCTGAAAGGCTTCTTGCAGGATCGGATTGCCAAAGTCTTGCTTTTTGAGCCAGGCAAGATGCTTTAATGACCAGTAGCTTCGACCTTCAGTGAACTGTTTTCCATTGCGTGTACAGAAGGCAATTATTTGTTGTTTGAGCCTTTTTAGGGTGTCCTGTTCTGCATCGCGCATGCGAATGTATTCTTTTACAGCATGATCTTCTGCTGTCGGAATATATACGGCATGGTAGCTGTGATAAGCAAGACATCTGGCGATCTTTTCAGCATCGCGTTTATCTGTTTTGATTTCCCGTCTGTTTGTTTGGGGCATTGTCGATGGGGCTAGGATAACGCAGTCGATTCCGTGATCTGTCAGCTGATGATACAGGGTGTAGCCAAGGTTGCCGGCTTCATAGCCGCACTGAAATGTGATCTCTTCAGCGTAATTCTTTTTAACTTGCTCCAGATATTTTATGATGTTCTTATAGTCTGGCTCCATCTGGGCTACGGCGAATACGGTATCGTTTCCAATGTGATGGGGGTCAATTCGGTAGCTGCAAAGGGTGAAGTTGCTCGTGTGGACATCCATTCCGACATAGATTATACTTGTCATGTGTGGCCCTCCTTTTTGTTTGTGGTAATTCCTATTATGCCTCTTTGGCTTACAGGTAAATCCACGTTTTACATCTGCGGGGGTCACTACATATTGTCTACATGTGCTTAACCCAGGTTACACGGGTTCAACCCATCCTACATGTGCATAACCTAGGTTACACGGGTTTGGAAAAAAAATTTATTAATTCCTCGTGGTGAAGCTCTATCGCAATATCTCCTGGTTTTGTCTTTGAAATATCTTCAATAATTTTTAATTGGTTTTTCTTCTCATTTTCAAGCAAGATTTCCATTAATTTTACTTCAAAATTATCCTCAGAAAAATTTATTTTATAGTCCATTCTGTTAAAGATTTGAAAAGCGCAATTACTTATATCTTTTTTATTGTTTTTTAAAATAAATTTTGATAACAATTCAACTCCCCCTAAAAAATCAATAGCTCCTTGCGATGAATCTTCGTCTTTCATATGAACACTATCTTCATCCCACTCAAAGGAAGTTAACATTTTATAAATACTATCTGCTTCTTTATTAGTCTGCTTCCCATTCCAACAAGAATGAATAAATAAGAGAATTTTATTAAAAAATTCTGTTTCACAAATTGAATTTAAAAAACAAATAACTTTTTTGTCTCTCGTAAAAGGAAACACACTCCATGTCCCAAAACAAATTATTTGCCATTTTTGAAGTTCTTTAAGAGCAAGGGTGATCCGTTCTGAATATACATTCCAATTATCCATTGTTACAATCTCCTTGTTTAAGTACCAAGAACATAAGGTCTACATGAAACACATGGCAGATTTCTTTGTAGCCCTCCCCAAGAAATACCCCAGTGTACTACACTTGATCCTTCAGGGATATTCCTTAAAACTATCCTCTCTGCATGATTTTCAATTTGCGAAAATCCATTTGTGACACCTCTTCCATGAAAAATATTTCCTTCAGGTACTCCAAGCCTTACTAATTCAGCTCTTTGCGCTGGATTCAGACGCCCCCCACTTCCTGCAGCAAACAACTGATATTTACCATTAATTCTTACTCTAGCAATTGCCACAGTTGATTGTCTAATTGCTCGTGGGTTTCCTGATAAATTATGTACTATACGAGCGATTCTTGCTAATCGTGCGGATAGTACAGCGCAACTCAACCCCCATGGATCAATCCACCCCAACACATTAGGAGCAAATCGATACGGATTCAGCCCACCATCAAGCCCAATCGGGTCAGAGCTAATAAAACACCCAACCACAGCATCGTAATACCGATGCCGGTTGTAACACAACCCACTTTCGTCATCGAAATACTGTCCTTGAAGCCTAAGCGGCTGCCCAACCGCCTCAACACTCACCCGATCAACCAGCCCAAAGGCCGAATAATGCCCCTCCCACTTGATTATCCCATTTTCATCTAACAACCGCAAGGGCATCCCATTCGGGTCATTCTGGTAGA
>WRII01000044.1 GCA_009782825.1 Peptococcaceae bacterium | reverse complement strand
ACGTCCTGCTTCCGGTCTTTTTCGGCTTGCATCCATATCTCTTCCGAGCCGATGGCGTTCTCGAAGCGCAGGGCGTTGAAATTGTCCGCGCCCCCGCCGGGGGTGGAGCGGCTCATAAAACCGACGTTTACTGAATAGGAGAGCCAGCTTTTCGTCTGTTTTCGTCTGTTGCGGACTCTTGACCTACCATAGCGGACATGGTAATCTTATCTTAACAGGAACATTAGCGGACATCAAGGGCTGATTTTACATGGTTTTACATGGTTCAATGTTCGCTAATATCAGTTAGCGGACATTGAAAAAGAGCGTATAATAGGTGTAAGAAAAGGCGGTAAAGGATGATTGACAACGAGTTTCTTTTTCCAAAGGACGACATAATATTTTAGCTTCTTTTTGGAGATCCACGCACTATAGAAAATCTTACGAATTTCCTGAAATCAGTACTGCAAATACCTGCCGATGAATATGAAGAAGTGATCATAGTGGATCCCCATCTGCTCAGGGAGTATACGGGCGATAAACTTGGCATATTGGATGTAAAAGTCAAGACAAAAACGGAGAAAACTATCGATATTGAAATACAAGTCAAACGCCGAAATGCCTTGCGAGAGCGAATTGTGTTCAGTCTCTCCAAAATGGTTACAGGACAGATCGGCTCAGGCAATGACTATTCTCAAATTAAGCGTTCTATCAGTATTTTCATAACAGATTTTGTTTTTGTCCCAGAAAATACAAACTATCAGAATCGCTATACGCTGTACGATCCCCAGACGAAATCACAGTTTACGAATTTACTCGAAGTCAATATACTCGAACTGCCGAAACTTCCCCCAGATGATGGTACTGAACTATGGAATTGGATGAAATTTCTGTCTGCCAACCGGAAGGAGGAATTAGATATGGTAGCCCAAAAAAGCCCACAGGTGCAAAAGGCCGTTGCTCGGTTAATGGAGTTGTCGAATGACGAGAGAACTCGTATGCTTTATGAAAGCCGCCAGATGATGGAATGGGATAATCAGGTTCGTGAACAAGAGGTAAGCAACGATAGGGCGACGGCTATTGCAAAAAGCTTATTGGAAATGGATCTGCCGATTGAAAAAATTGTGTTGGCCACTGGCCTGACCCGTGAGCAAGTGGAAGCCTTAGCGTAAATCTCAAAAGGAAATGCCTCATCTGAGCTTCTCCGATGATTCAAAGACCTCTGGTGGAACCAAAACCGTCAGAGTCAACGGACAGGAAGCCAATAAGAAAAACAAGTCCTGTTACAAAAGCAGCAACGGTGACGAAGCGGCAACACCAGGTTTGCAAAAAGGAGTGATTTCGCATAAAATTGGTGGGAAGGCACATTTTACGTCATGGAGCTTCGATGTAAGGTATGAACGGACAAACGTTGTGCGCCATCAGGATATGATGACGCATAATGATAGGAATTGTTGAGGGGGGGATATGACTGGGGCTACTGTAAGCGATCAAAGAGCCAAAAAGCTGCCTATGGGAAATTTAAACGTCTAGTCAACAAGCAATGAGGGGGGCTTAATCATGACAAGTCTGACTAACCTTATTTCAGATTTGAGCAACTCGCAAAATGAAATACAATGGGACGATGATTATCATAGTAAATTTACTGATCTATTTATAACAAACGATCGCCTTTTTAATATATTAGAAAAGGTTGGCTATAAAGCAGTGATGGGAGTAGCTGTTACATTAACAGAGTTGATACAATTAGGATGGAATAAATATTTTCCACATATTGATATTAATGAAGAATTCGGCCCAAAAAATTTATCTTTATGGGCAGCAGCTATTGACCCACTCTATCTAAAATCTTTTGAATTCGAGTGTGAATATTTTGATGAAGTTGGTGATATAATTTTCACCCCCTATGCGGCAAATTGGGAGGTTTTATACTTTTTAGCAGAAAAATATATCAAAAACTCTTTTACTACCCACAGGTATCTAATTAATCTGTCAATGTTAGCACGTCACCTAACGCCTAATAAAAAGCTGTTTGACAAGTGGTTCACTGAAACAATGCGTAAAACAGCGGAGATTTTTCCATGTACTTATGATTATGATGATCTGGATTTGAATGATATTTACGCCAAGTACGATTGCTCTGGCGACGCCCCCTGTCCCGCGAGAATTTTTCTTTGACCCGGAATTTGAATATTCAGAAGAAGCAGCCAAACCTGTTCTCAATGCTTTTCTGCAATCCCTTGACTCTAACAACAATCCTTGGTTATGCTCCCCGGAAGAAATGCTGGCAAAAGGATTCAAAGGGACCCCTTACAAACTATAATCCTGTGAGGTCTGACATATATGGCTTATATGATTCCATACTATATCGCCGATCAAGGGCAGCCCAGCCCTGTATTGAGGTATATCTGGGATGAAGACCCCGTTTCCCATTTTCAGCATGACCCTTCTGAACTCCTTGAGAAAATCGAGAATACAACTATACGGGCAAAAATCGCTCTATGTATTGGCATATACGAGTGGATAATATGGCGATACCATCGCCTTACAAACGATGTCACACCATTCCAGATAGCAGAAGCGGCTTGGTGCAGCAATATCCATGATATTTATATCGAATACTATGAACTTGACCCCAAAGAGTATCTCGGTCCTGTTCTTGACCCCTTATATATGTCAATGATGTGGATGGGTACGGTTCTTTTTAACACAGCAGAAAACAAAGATGAATGGGAGATCCCCAATCATATGTGCAGCTGATAATCTCAGGCATCGTTTTCGCCGCGTGTGCCGCTACTCAGTGTACGGTTGCCAGAAGCTCCATTCCGAAAGGGGTTTCAAAACCATTGATGAGTTCAGCAACGCGGCCAATACGTTTTTCTGTATCAGTCTTCTGGGACAAGAACACGCGAGCTTCCTGCGCGGTGCCCGGAACAAGCCTGACGGGAACAAGCCTGATTTGCTTATTATCCGGCATTCTTTGACGAACACCCTGGATTGCATTATAATTTGAGTGATTATCACTCCACAATATACAATGGTGCGATATTTGCAAATTGACTATTTGCAGCGCAATCACCCTTAAGGAGCCCTAAGAAATGAGTGGAATTCTAGGCTATATAGCGCTAACCGAAGAAAGCAGAATCCCCCCCTCACGCCTCCACGCCATGACCGAAGCCATACGTCACCGCGGCAGCCAAGCCGGCTATCTTCTTGCCAGCCCGACCCAAATCCTGCGCGCCCACGAAACAGGTGCGCCAAGAGCCGCCTCATCTGACCTGCCCCACTCACCTGACACGTCTGACTCGCCCCGCTCGCCCAACCTACCCGACCTGCCTACCCTGGACACCCTTCCAGAACATCCTTATCCCCTGGGGCTCAGCTGCCGTTGGCATGACAGCGCCCATTTCGAGCCCCACCAACGGATTTGTGACACGCCTGGCCACCCAGGCCTCTTTGTCGTGCACTGCGGCAAGATTTTCAACATACCCCAGCTGCAAAAGGAACTCGAGCGCTTAGGCCACACCTTGCCCTTGTCCGCCGCATCTGCTGAAGCTAAGACTGAAGCCGACGTCATTGCCGCCGCTTACCAACAATGGGGAGCAGACTGTGTCACCCATTTTACCGGAACCTGGTCTCTCATCCTTTGGGATCCCGCCCAACGCCTGCTCCTCTGCTCACGGGACCGCATAGGTGTCCAGCAGATATTCTACTATAAAGACGCGCACAAGATCATTCTAGCCTCAGAAATCAAGCAAATCCTTCAAGATCCGGGCATCCCGCGCAAAATCAATCGCGAAACCCTCTATTCCTTTTTGGTCAACAGCGCTATCAGCTATAATGAAGACACCTTCTTCGCCAACATCACGGCCTTAAGCCCGGCTCACACCATGCTGATCACCCTGACCGAAGAAGGCGCCCTCGACTCTATGCGGATCACCCCCTATTGGTCCATCGATCACCCTCAAGCCCCCCCTTCCGAGGACGATTATGTGCAGGTCGGCACAAGTTTGACCGCCGCCGTCCACCGCTGTTTGACCGGCGATGCCAAAATAGGAGGGGCGCTCTCAGGCGGTTTAGATTCCTCCTCGGTCACAGTCTTAGCCTGTGCCGAACTGGCCCGGCGCGGAAAATCCCCCGTCCAGCACGAGACCCTGACCTCCTGCTACGATGATCACCCGGAAGTGGACGAACGGGATTTCGCCACAGCCGTTGCGGAACATACAGGCTGCACCCATCACTTGGTCCATCCGTCAGGGGAAAAGATGGCCGAAGAGCTCCCCCGCCTCATCTGGCACTTGGAAGAACCCACCACAACCCCCTCGGTCTATGCCAGCTGGTGCGTCATGCGCGCCGCTTCCGAAAAAGGGATCCGAGTTCTCCTTGACGGCCAAGGCGGCGACGAAACCCTTCTGGGGTACAAACCCTATTATGTACACCTGCTGCTCTCCCTGGCCCGCCAAGGCCGCTTCGGTCAAGCCCTCCGTGAATTCCGCCTGGGCGCCCGGAATTCAGACCTGTCCCTCGCTCAACTCGCCCAGTATTCTCTATATTTTTCGCTGCCGGGGCTGCGCTGCAGCCTGAACCGCCGGCGCCGCGGAAAATATCTCCAAGCCCAATTCCTCCGAACCTCCCGGCACAATAAAGACCTGACCCTTATGGGATATAGGCACGGGGCGCAGCTCTCCCGCCAATCTCTGCATTTCGACGCCCAAAAACTTCTGCGCTACGCCGACAAAACATCCCAGGCTTTCGCCGTGGAACTCCGCCTGCCTTTTATGGATCACACCTATATAGAAGCTGTACTCCCTATCCCCATTCAGCAAAAAATCCATGATGGCTGGACAAAAAACCTGCTGCGCACTTTCTTCAAAGATAAAATGCCGGCAGAAGTTGTCTACCGCAAAAATAAAATGGGGTTTCCCGCGCCCCAAGCCTCTTGGATCGCCCAACACAAAAACAGCTTCCTGCCTCTCTTTGAAAACCCTGTCCGTTCGTCAGCCATTTTTGACGTCGCCGCCATTCGCCGGCTGCTGGACACTACCCCTGAACACGATATGGTCTGGCGGTTCATCACCGTCGAGACTCTAATGCGCCAATATGGCATGTCACTGTAGGGGCTGTACCCCTTAAGGGGCTGTAACTAAACCTGATTCATATCATAAAACATCACACTATATTCAATATCAGCCGGCTGGCCGCTCGTATCCTTAACCCCCGTTATGCTGACCTGATATTTACCGCGGTATTCCGTAACCCCGTCAGGACAGAAAATAATGCAGCTGTCCAGCCCGGATTGGCTGCTTACATTAAAATACTTGCCGGAAGACACATAGGGTTTATCCTCAGCCGAAAACGTCCATGTTTTTTGGGTCGCCACCTCAGTCAGGGTCACCTTCACCTCATCCAATCGAGCCGCACGGTACTTCCTGGCATTGAGAGAAACCGACCACGGATCTGTCGGGCCTAAAAACTGTATCGGGAACACATTTTTCTTCGGCCAGCCGATCCATTCATAATCCACAGCATTCCCTCGGCCTTGATCATGAGAATAGAGAGCTGTGTAGGTTTTTCCATCCGCCACAACGAAGCCAAATCCCGTCCTCAGCATACTGGGATTGAGAATCCAACGCCGGGCTTCCAGCACAGCCGCATTGTCCCGAACCCCTGGGTCTTTCATATAAATTTCGCGGATAGAATCGGCCACAGACGGAATTCCTGTGGCAATATTCGATTGAGTCACACCTGGGTAAGCCCCTCCTCCTTGATAGACCCCCTCTTGATAGACCCCTCTGTAAAAAGTCTCCGTCATTTCCGCAGGTCTTGCCGGCGTACGGCTGAAGTCATAACTGAGCAGAATAGAGGCCTGCTTACACAACGAAGAATACGCGTCATTCATCGTGACATCATCGGGAAGACCCGCCAAATGCCGGGCAAAATTAAGCATATTGAGACCGTCTGTGACAAAGGCATCGGACAAAGTCCCCAACACATAAGGCGGTTTGACCGAATAAGCTGCCGTAGCGTGATCTGTTTCGCGGATGTTATTCCTATCCAAGAACGTCAGGCTTGGCTTCCAATCCTTCCAGCGCGACATAGCCTCCTGAATCTCAATGGCCAATGCAAAACCTTCCTGGGCCGCATCGCTCAGCTTGCTTTGATCGCCAATCAGTGTGCATGTGGCTTCCAGGAGTTGATCCTTCGTTTGGGGAGAAACCCCCGACTGCGTCCCATCCAAGTCACTTAAAACAACAGGAGCCATACGCAAAGCCGCATAGGGAGATACCATCACGCCAACAGAAAAATTTTCTTGTCCATTAATCACAACAGCTGTCTCAAACTCAAAAGGCAAATTATCCATCGCCGTCCGATTGAGTTTCAAGATATTATCCCCCTCCAGCCGCTGGGCGCCCGGTATGTCAGCCACCAGACTCTGATCACCAATTAAGTAGACATTCTCATCAGGCAAAGACACCCCAGACGGCAGCGTTCCATCACTTTTCGCCGGAATAATGGCATAAGAATTCGCTGCGGCAAAAGAAGCAATCGTCACAGCATCCCCCATAGCGTCGCCGCCCAGTATAAACGCACCCTTGATCCCTTCCCCTTTTTTGCTCATAACCTCATTCAGCTTACTGTTGATAACCTGGGCTGTGTCCCATTTGTCTTTTCCTTTCAAAATCACCGTCTCGGTTCGGCGATTGATTTTTCTAATATCCGAAACGACACTCTCCGTCAAGCCTCCGGCAATATAAATATCTGCGGGTCTCACCTGCACAATTTTAGCATATACACGAGGATCCAAGCTGTCATAGGGCGTCAGAAGAATCGGTGCTTTCTCGTATCCTGCCAAAACCACCACCGGAAAAGCTTCGATGAGTTTATCAGAGTAGATAGGCATGATAATCAAAGACCGCGGCTGCTTAGCCCCTCTCTCCGCCACCTCCAACGATATATCCACAGCATCTCCGCTAATGCGCCCGGCAATATCCCCCAACGTGTAATCCGCTTGAAGCTCTGCCGGATCCGGGTAGTCAGACGGATCAAACTGCCCTTCCCCCAAGCGCTTTTGAATCTCCGTTACAATAATTGGCAGCAAAAAAACCGCGGCCACCGCGACAACAACAAAAATCGAAGCCATGATAATAATCATCTTTTTCTTCTTGTTTTTATTTCCTTCATCTCCATCTCCATTTTTATACTCTTTGTCTTTATTATGATCAGGCCTATTATCCTCTCTATACTGTTCCCCAAAGATAGTATCCATATGGGTATCCCTATAACCCTCTTCTCTATAGCTATCCCTATAACCGTTTTCTCTATAGGTATCCCTATAGGTATCCCTGTCATTATCCCCATAATTCCCGTTTCCGTAATTCGCCATTTTCTTCCTCGCCTCAACTTTCATTAATGAAGTTGATATCCTCCAGTTTCATTCCCTCTCTCCGTTTATCTCGAGAATTCTACATAAATATTTAAATTCCTGCATTTATGTTTCTTTATTGTTTCCTAAGTTTTGTCCAGTTTATTCCATGGCCGTTCCCAAGCCCGCTTTAAACAAAATTTCCTCCATGTGCTTCACCCCAACCACACAGGAACAATTAGTTCTAATGGCATAAATGAGAGTCTCTTCCACCTCCACACCCATCAAATTTTGCACCGCACGCGCATAGATTGCCATCTGCAGCGCGTATCTCTGTGTCAAAACCTCCTCCTGACCCGGCCTCACCCGATCCGTTTTAAAATCCACCACTATAGCGCGATCCGGCCCGCTCGAGCCCTCTGAACACCCCTGATTCTCCACACAAGACCCATGATAAACCGCCACAAGATCCGTGACGCCCTGAACAAGCATTCTCTGTTTTTCCGTTTCAAACCCCATCCCCAAAATGAAAGGCATCTCTGTATAAATTTCATCCGCCGCAAAAATCCTCTCGCCCAAAGGCGAAGACAAAAAAGCCGCCACATTGTTCAGTGGAATCCCCTGCTCTGCATCCCCTTCAATGAGTTCACGCTCCACAAGATTGTGCAAATGTTCCTCCAACGCTTCCCTCCGCTGTTTTTCATTCCAAGCCCTCCATTGGGGCCGCCACAGACGCCAGGGGATATGTTGGAGAACCTTATGGGTCGCCCTCCCTAAGGCCAAAGCATCAATCCGGGGATCTTCATCCCACACTCCAGCTGTATCCCCCTTCTCATGCCCCTCCTCATGCCCCTCCTCATATACCTCCTCATCCACTTCCATCAGCGTTCCCCCCAAGTACGCCTGGGATTCCCACAGATGCTTGAGCCTTGTCACACTCACTTTGACCCACTGGTCAGCATGGGGATACGGCCACATCATATGAGACTGGGGATCCTCTGCCTCTGAGCCCGCTCCCCTCGCCTCTGCTGAAGCCGTTTTTATCGGATCCCGTTCCTTGTCCTTATCCTTATCCTTATTCTTATTCTTATCCTTATCCTTCTTATCCTTATCCTTATCCTTGTCAGCCGGCGAATGTTGACCCACCTTGAGGCTCAGCCCCTTCTCTGTGAGCACTCTCCACAAAATATCAGCTGCGGTGTAAGGGATTACCCTCCATACCTCTGTTCCCCTATCCTTAAGGGCCATCTCCATCCACTCCACACAAGACGAAGCCTTGCGCACATTGTAGGAAGATAAGTCGGTATTTGACAGTCCTAAATCCTTGCCGGTTCCCACTAAGATAAGCTTTTCCTTCGCCCGGGTCAACGCCACATAGAATACGCGCATCTCCTCCGCCACCGCCTCCCGGCTCAGAACCCAACGCACAGCCCCCTGCACAGGAGACGGAAACACAACCTTGCGCGCGACATCAGCCCCCGCAATCCCCACACCCAGATCTTTATGGCAGAGCACCTTCCCTCTTTGGGAGGTTCGGTTGAACCTGCTCCCCAGCCCCACCACAAAAACCACAGGAAACTCCAGCCCCTTACTGCCATGAACCGTCAAGAAATGAACCTGATCCAACTCCTCCGCGTCAGAGAACCGACCCTGAGACTCTTGGCGCGACCAGGATCCCTGCCCTGCCAACCCCCAAGCCGCTCCCATTCCCTGAGCCTTTTCCTGAGCCTTTTCCTGATAGCGCAGAAAAGCCGCCACAGAACACAAGCGATCCTGGGCGAATGAAGCCGCCTGCTCATAAAAACACAGAAGATTCTCCTGCCGCCGTTTGCCTTCCGGCATCATGCCCACATAATCCAGTATGTTCGTTTCCTGATACACCCGCCAGATAAATTCCGGCAGCGGTTCTCGCGCCGCCAGAACTCTCCAGCGCATAAGGCTGCGACAAAACCCATCCAGCCGCTCCCTCAGCCCCCCCTCTTCGTCCACCAACTCCCGCGCCCGCCTGCTGATCTCCTCCCTCTCCTCACTGTCAAACACCCGCAAAACCTCCGCGCAAATCCTCATCCAGCTTTCCGGCTGCTTCTCTTCGCCCTTCTCTTCACCCTCTTCTTCCATTAAACGCCCCGCAGCCTCCTCACACAATGACTCACACAATTCCCCACACAACGCCCCACACAACGCCTCGAAAAAATCCCCCTGGGGACACACAAGGCGAATACGGCTCAAGTCTTCCGCCGTCAATCCCACCAGGAAAGAACGCAGCACAGCCAGCAGAGGGATATCCTGATGAGGGTTGTCAATCACCTTCAACAAAGCCATCACAATTTCCATTTCCACCGGTTCATAGCCACCCGCCCCTGAGTTTCCCGCGCCTCCCCCACAGGGAATCCCATAAGCATCAAACACCTCCCGGTAAATAGATCGGGCCGACACCATCGACCGCATAAGAATGGCAATATCTTTATATCTAACAGGCCTGAGAGCGGCCCCTTGGCTGATCGGGAAACCTTCCTCCATCAAACGTTCAATCCTCTGTGCCACGATATGCGCCTCCACCCGCGCCGTTTCCATGTCCAGCTGCAGAGAATCCCAGTTTACCTCATGTGCCTCATCACCCTTATCCGGTTCCGTCTGGCCCAAGCCGCCCAGTCCATCCCCATGCTTATCCGTATGCCTATGCACCCATTCAGCCAGATCTGCCGACTTCGGAAGCCGCTCCGCAATATGGATCTCCACAGGATCCCCCTCTGCAGAAACCCTGAAAGCTGAGGATCCCTCATCAATCCTGTCCACATCAGGTCTGTCCACATCAGGTCTGTCCCCATCAGGTCTGTCCGCTTCAAACCTGTCTTCCTCAGACATATCCCCGGCAGACAGGTTCGCCGCACCAAAAAATCCCGCCGCAATCAGCTCTGCCCTCGCATCATACTCAATCTCCGCTGTCTCGCGGTTCATCAGCCGGCCAAAAACCTCATTCACCGCCGCAATGATCCGAGGCCGGCTGCGAAAGTTATGACGCAAATCAATCACTCTCTCCGTCAAAGAGTCCCCATTCACAGGCCTTTCCACAGGCCTTTCCACAGGCTTCCATGCCAGAAAAGAAGTATATTTCTCATTAAACAATCCCGGATCCGCCATGCGGAACCGGTAAATGCTCTGTTTGACATCCCCCACCAAAAACTGGTGACCCGGCCTGGACAACAGAGAAAGAAGCTCCTCCTGCACAGGGCTGATATCCTGATATTCATCCACCAGAACCTCCTGGAATTGCCGGCGGAAGGATTCCGCGACTTCCGGATTAGTGCGGAACAACTCCAAAGGCAAGTGTTCCAAATCAGCAAAATCCACACAATTGCGTTTTCTTTTTTCCTCGTCATATACATCCATCACCCTCTGGGCAAAATCCGCGAGCTCCTGCACAATCTGGCCGGACTCACGCCCCGCCGCCAAATGCTCAGCCAGAGAAGGCTCAATCCACACTTTCTTAAGGATACCAAGGTTTTTTTTATAGATTTCCCGGCACTGCTTAATCTCATCTTTGATTTTTTCCAAGACAGCTTCATCCCGTTCAGACCGGTTCTTTTTGCTTATAGGAGTCAGCCTGGGGGGAACCGACTGAACCAACGCCCGCTGGAAAAGACCCAACGCATCCAGCACTTCTTGCGTGTTGGCCGGTTCCGGGGTGTTTGGCGTGTTATGTAAGTCAATCTCATTCGCCAAATTCTTCAAGGTCTTTACATGCTGTCTATCCTGTTCCAGCGCAGGCAAGTACTCCCAAGCCCCGTGAGGCGCCTGAGCCTGTCCCATAGCTTTCCGCAGCACACAGGCCGCTTCTTCCAAAAGACTGTGACTCTGCTCCATCAGCGCCCGTCCCCATGGGCTTGCTATAAACTCACTCTCCTCCAAAGTATACGGCTCCGCCAATCCCGCCAGCCACATCCGCGGATTCGGCTGACTCATAGCAAATTGCCGCACCCGCAACACGGTTTCCGCCAACACCTTGTCCTGATAACCCTCAGAAAAAAACTGTGCCATTTTAAGAAAGTGTGTTCCGTCTGAAGGCTGCTCCAGGCAAGCCTCATAAGCCTCATTGATCAATTTTTCCGTGATCTCGCGCAGAAAAATCTGTGCTTGGGATTCATCCATAACATGGAAGTTTGGCTCCCTCTCTAACACATAGAAATATTGGCGCACTATATCACTGCCCAAAGCATGTAAGGTTGTGATATGCGCTTGATTAATCAGCAGCAGTTGTGTGAGCAGATGCTCGCTTAACCACAGATCCTCCTCCTCCGCCAACCTCTGTTCAATGGCTTCGCGCAGACGGGTTTTCATTTCCATGGCCGCCGCCTTGGTATAGGTCACAACAAGAAACTCGTCCACATGGCGGACTTCCTGAGGATCCGTCACATAGGCCAGAATGCGTTCGATCAGCACAGCCGTCTTGCCCGATCCCGCTCCAGCCGCCACCAGGAGAGTTCCCCTCTCCTCAATAGCCGCTTTTTGTTCCCGCGTCCACAGTCGTTTCTTTGACATCATGTCTAATTTGTTATTTAATACCCCTCTTCCTTATTTTTATTGAAATAAGGCAGCGCCGCGTATCCACACGGCACTGTCTTAGTAACTTAGGAATTCGTAACGTCAAATAAAAACAAGTTGTTCTGGCCCTGCTAACCCCTAGCGGGTGCAGCCCGCTCTTAGTAACTTACAGACGCGAAGCGTCAATAAAAAACAAGAAAATCCAATACTGACCACTAACCACTGACCACTTGCGGGCGTAGCCCGCGAATCCCTCACTCCCTCATCTGCAACGCGCTATGAGCCGCCGCCAGGCGGGCCACCGGCACCCGGAAAGGCGAACAGGACACATAATCCAGCCCGATCGTCTCCGTGAACTGAATCGACGCAGGATCGCCGCCATGCTCACCGCAGATCCCAATCTTGATCTCCGGCTTCACCTTGCGGGCCAAGTCCACCCCGATTTTCATCATTTTCCCAACACCCTCCGCATCCAGAACCGCGAAAGGATTCTCCGGCAAAATCTTTTCCGAGGTATACGTTGGCAAGAATTTGCCTTCCGCATCATCCCGTGAGAACCCAAAGACCATCTGGGTCAAGTCATTGGTTCCAAAGGAGAAAAAGTCAGCATACTCCGCAATTTCATCCGCCGTCAGCGCAGCACGAGGCACTTCCAGCATGGCCCCCACCTGATAAGGAAACTCAATTCCCATTTCAGAAGACACCTTTTGGGCCTCCGCCACCACAACATCCCGCATCACTTGCATCTCACGAAAATGAGCCACAAGAGGAACCTTAACTAACGGATAGACCGTCACCCCTTCCCGGGTCAGACGCGCCGCTGCCCGGAAGATAGCCCGGGCCTGCATGGCATAGACCTCCGGATACGTGATGCCAACACGACACCCCCGATGCCCCAGCATAGGATTCAGCTCGTGCAAAGCCCGGACCTTCCGCAGCAGAACCTCTTGATCAAAGATTTGATCTTGAATCTCCAGCAAAAGAGCCTGGGCCAGCTTGGCCTCCTCACTTTGATCCGCATCCCTGTGATCCCCAGCCCCTTCTCCCTCCGGCGGATCTCCTCCAGGGATCTGATCCCCTTCATCTGTGAGGCCTTCCAGAGCCGCCTTCCGGGTACGCAACTCCGCCAATGCCTTAAGGATCCCGTCCACATCGGGCAAAAACTCATGGAGCGGAGGATCCAGCAAACGAATCGTCACAGGCAAGCCCTGCATAGCTTTGAGAATTCCATAAAAATCCTCTTCCTGCCAAGGCAGAAGCTCATCCAAAGCCTCCTGGCGTTCCGGTAAAGTCTGGGCCAAGATCATCTTCCGCACAGTAGGCAAGCGGGACGGATCCATAAACATATGCTCCGTCCGGCACAGTCCAATCCCTTCAGCCCCAAATTCCCGGGCCACAGTCGCGTCCGGAGGCGTATCGGCGTTCGCCAGAACCCTCAGATTACGTATATCATTGGCCCATTCCAGAATCGCCAGGAACTCCTGGCTCAATTCCGGATCCCGCATAGGCACATCCCCTACAATGACACGGCCCGTACCGCCGTCAATAGCCAACACATCATTCTCATGATAAACCGTATCTCCTATAGTCAGCGTCTTGGACGCATAGTCAATCTTCAGCGCCTCACAGCCACACACCGCCGGTTTGCCCATATGACGGGCCACCACAGCCGCATGGCTCGTCATACCGCCCCGGCTGGTCAGGATCCCTTGGGCCGCCAGAAAACCATGAATATCATCCGGCGTAGTCTCCATGCGCACCAACAGCACCTTCTCCTCAGCAAGACCCCGTTCTTCCGCCGTGTCGGCATCAAAAACAATCTTCCCCGACGCCGCTCCCGGCGACGCCGCCAGCCCCGTAGCCACCACATTCAAGACAGCCTTATCATCAATGCGCCGGTGCAGCAGCGTGCCGATCTGATACGGATCCACCCGCCGCACCGCTTCCTCACGGTCAATAACACCCTCCCGGCAAAGCTCCACAGCGATGCGCAGCGCCGCCGAAATGGTACATTTTCCATTGCGGGTTTGGAGAATAAAGAGCCGGCCCTTCTCTATTGTAAATTCGATATCCTGCATATTTTTATAGTGGCCTTCCAACGTTTTGGTAATCTCCACAAACTGATTATAAATTTCCGGGTTTTCCTGCTCCAGGCTTCTGATAGGATGAGGCGTCCGAATCCCCGCCACCACATCCTCCCCTTGGGCATTCATCAAGTATTCCCCGTACAGCACCTTTTCCCCCGTGGACGGATCGCGGGTAAACGCCACACCGGTTCCGGAATCATCGCCCATATTGCCAAAAACCATAGCCTGAACATTGACAGCCGTTCCCATATCATCCGGAATCTTGTTGGCCCGCCGGTACACCACAGCCCGATGGTTCCCCCAAGATCGAAACACCGCCTCCACAGATTGACGGAGCTGCTCCAGCGGATCCTCCGGAAATGGGTTCCCCGTCTCCTGCAGCACCAAGTCTTTAAAAGATTCCACCAGCCCCTGCAAAGATTCCGTACTGAGCTGAGAATCATACTGCACCCCTTGCGCTTCTTTAGCCCGTTCCAGAATCTCCTCGAAACGGAACCCCTCCATTTCCAGCACCACATTGCCAAACATCTGGATAAAGCGGCGGTAACAGTCATAGGCAAAACGCGGGTTATCCGTCCCCCTGGCCAAAGCTTCCACCGTCTGATCATTCAGGCCCAGGTTCAAAATCGTATCCATCATCCCGGGCATGGAAAACTTAGCGCCGGAACGCACAGACACCAGCAGAGGATTCTCCAAGTCGCCAAAGCGTTTCCCCATTTCCTCTTCCAAAACTCCGACGGCGGGCATCATCTGATCCCAGAGCCCTTCAGGGAATTCCTGCTCTTTGGCATAGTACTCCCGGCAGGCCTCTGTTGTAATGGTAAACCCCCGGGGCACGCTAAGCCCAATATTGGTCATCTCCGCCAAATTAGCTCCTTTGCCCCCCAGAAGATCCCGCATCCCCGCGTTTCCCTCCCGGAAAAAATATACATACTTTGTGTCCATGCTTTTACTCTCCTTTATAAATTTTGTGTAAGATGATACTCGCAGTTTCCTCAATAGCCCTATGGGTCGTATTAATCACCATACAGCCGATCTTTTTGATAATCTGATCCGCATAATGGAGCTCCTCCATGATGCGATCGAGGCTGGCGTAATCCGCAGAAACCCCCAGCCCCAGAGTCTTAAGACGTTCCCCTCGGATCTCATTGAGTTTGTTAGGATCCAAAACAAGAGCAAACACCTTCCTGGCCGGTAAAACAAACAGCTCCCTCGGCGGAGCCACCTCCGGCACCAGAGGAACATTGGCCACCTTGATGCCCTTATGGGCCAGATACATGCTGAGAGGCGTCTTGGATGTCCGGGACACCCCGACCAGCACCACATCAGCATAAAGAAGGCCCCTCGGGTCTTTGCCGTCGTCGTATTTGACAGCAAACTCGATGGCCTCAATCTTTTTAAAATATTGTGCGTCAAGACGGTTGGTAATGTCAGGCACACTTTTCGGGTTCTTGTTGATCCGGGCGGAGATCGCCTCCACCAGAGGCCCCAAAACATCAACAGCCACAAGAGAATGCTGGGCAGCTTTCTCCTGCAGATAAACCCGCAGGTCATCCATCACTAATGTATAGAGCACAATCGCATCCTCTTCGGCAGCTTCCGCCAACACATCATCCAATTGTAAAATATTCCGGACATAGGGAATCTTGCGGATCTTAGTCCGGGCCCCGGCAAACTGAGCCGCAGCTGCCCGGCAGACAAGCTCCGCCGTCTCCCCCAAAGCATCTGACACAACATAAACGATATACATCATTCCGGCGCCCTCAGCACCCTCGGCACCTTCGGCGCCCTCAATGCCCTCGATCCCTCCGGCGCCCTCAGCCGCTGCACTTCCTGCAGCCGGCGCCTCCCCCTCAGGAAGGCGTGCTTCCCCAGGGAAACCCGCTCCCCCCGGGAGAGGGGCTTCTCCCGGGACGCGAACCTCCTCTCCCGCGCCTCTAGGATCGCGGGCAGGCTCTGCAGAACCGGCGCCGGCTATTGCCTCAGTTCCTTTCGGCGTCTCTCCAATGACTTCCGTTAGAAACGCTGAATCTTTTTTGTCGCTCATCATGCCCCTGGCCATGAATCCCTTCACACTTCCTTCTCTCCCGTGACACACCCTTATCTTGTCTCAGCTTATGGACACTCCATCCTTATCCTTATTATATCACCTCATCTAGATATAACTCCAATAAAATAATAAAGAAAATATAATAAAAGCGCAGGATCTCCACGTCAGAGAAAAAGGGGCGCGGATCCTGGTTTTTAACTCGTCAAATCCACAAACACACTCGCCACACCGGTTTTTGTAAAACTCCCAATGACATGATAAAGCTCATTTCCATCCGCTTCCAAGTAGATCTCGACCACCGGAATCGTATCAATCGCATGCTTTACAAGCTTGGAAGCCGCATCCACGACGCGTTCATCAGGAAGCACCATAACAATATTAGGCATACGCGTCATAATCACATTGACAGGCACCTTTTGAAACTCGATCTTTCCCAATGACGCTCTCAGAAAATCTTTGCGGGAGACAATTCCCTTGAGTTCTTGAGATTCCCCGACAACAATGAGACTGGCCACGTCATAAGTAAACAGAGCCACCAAGGCCTCCTGAATACTGCACTCTTCTTTCACAGACACGGGCAAGCGCATAAAATCCCTGACACGCAGATGCCCTACACGTTCACGAAACGCCTTCTCGTCATTATAATCCGTACAGAAGGAATAGCCCTTGAACGGCTGCTGCTCAAGCACTCCCCAAGCTAAGAGCATAGCGAGATCCGCTTGCAGCGACGACCGGGAAACTTGGAAAACTTTGGCCATCGAATCTGTCGTCAAAGGACTCTCCTTTTGCAGCAATTCGACAATATTCCTCTGGCGTTCATTAAAGTGCATGCCACTCTCTCCCCTTTTTTAGCTTATACTGAGTCCAGTATTAAAACCAAGTGTGTGGAGCCATGCCATAGAATAGATTCTCCTGGCATCTTAGTGCAAACAAATAAGCGGGCCATACTATGGATATTCTATTTTTATATATTTTATTCTTTGCTATTATTCTTCATTAATCTCTTTAATTCCTCCTTATTCTCATAAATCTGAAAAAAAATTGGCGCAGATTATTCTTCCATTTCTGCCAGGCCCGGCGCCAAGTCTTCATCTGAAGGAATTCCATCGCTCATGGTTTTGTCCGTGTAGCTCATATAGGCCTGCATATCGAAGTACCCAGTCCCGGAAAGTCCTACCAGAATTGTCTTTTTCTCCCCGGATTCTTTGCACTTCAACCCTTCGTCAATAGCGATTTTGATGGCATGAGCGGATTCCGGCGCCGGCAAAATGGTCTCATGCTTCGCAAAGAGAGTAGCCGCTTCGAATACAGCCGTTTGTTCTACAGCCCTGGCTTCATCGAGATAGCCGTCATGATACAGCTTGGACATAATGGGGCTCATGCCATGGTAGCGAAGCCCTCCCGCATGGTTGGCCGACGGCATAAAACCCGATCCTAAGGTGTACATTTTGATCAACGGAGTGGTTCTTCCCACATCGCCAAAATCGTACGCGTATTTTCCCCGTGTCAGCGAGGGGCACGACGCGGGTTCGACAGCTATGAAATAGGGATTGGCTTTCCCTGTCAGCTTATCCCCCATGAACGGAGCCATCAACCCGCCCAGATTGCTGCCGCCTCCGGCACAGCCGATGATGATATCCGGATATTCTCCGATTTTTTCCATGGCCGCTTTCGCTTCCAGACCAATGACGGATTGGTGCAGCACAACATGATCCAGCACAGAGCCCAAAACATAGCGGATGCTGTCGCTGCTCATGGAAAGCTCTATGGCTTCTGAAATCGCGCATCCCAGGGACCCGCCTGTATCCGGATCTTTTTCCAGAATGCTGCGGCCCACCTCCGTCGTCGTTGACGGAGACGCAATCACCTTGGCGCCGTAGGTTTCCATAACCGCTTTTCTATAAGGTTTTTGTTGAGATGAGACCTTGACCATGAAAACAGTCAGATCTATCCCGAAATACGCACACGCCATGGATAAAGCTGTTCCCCACTGCCCAGCCCCGGTTTCGGTTGTCAGACCTGTAAGACCCTGCTTTTTGGCGTAATACACTTGCGCCGCCGCTGAGTTAAGCTTATGGCTGCCCGATGTGTTGTTGCCCTCAAATTTAAAGTAAATTCTCGCCGGCGTGTCTAGTTCTTTTTCCAAATTGTAGGCCCGGATCAGGGGCGACGGACGGTAGGTCAGATAGTACTCCGCGATTTCCGGCGGGATTTCTATAAATCTGTCTGTCATATTGACTTCCTGAGCGCACAACTCGGAGCAAAAAATCGCTTCCAGATCTTTGGCGCCCAAAGGCTGTTTGGTTCCCGGGTGCAAAAACGGATCATGCTGCTCCTTCATATCCACTTTCACATTGTACCAGGACTTTGGCATCTCCCCCTCTTCCAAGTATGTTCTGTACGGTATCTTAGACATTGCGTTACTCCTTTCTGTTGTTAAAGACTGTAACAGCCCCTTAGGGACTGTAAGGAATTGTCACGAATGGCAGCACCTTCTGTAAGGGTATTTTTCCTCACTATGCCACCTGTTACCTGATTATCATAGCTTATTTTGTTGATTTTGGGAAATGGGGCACGCGTTAGTCCTTAAGTCCTGTGCTGAGATGAGAATTTACATAATTAGGGACAAAGACAACTGTACGCTTTTCTGCTTTATTCCCTTTTTTCTGCCATTATCTCCGAATTAATTCTTTATTTCACCCATTGATATTGGGCAAAAACCGTATATAATAGTGAGCAAACAATTCAAATTGTTTTACTCTCCGCACTTATTTCTTAGATTCTTTGTTTTTGTTCCAAAAAAGGGGGAATGACCATGTGTGTGTTTGGGATACAATCAAAGTTTAAACCAATACACTAAAGGAGGAAACTTGTTATGAAAAGGACTATGCGCCTTTTTTCACAGAGCAAAAAAATCGGAGTGCTTCTTTTGGTAATCGTAATGCTTTCATCCTATATTCCTTTGGCAGCGGCCGAGGAGGACGCTGTGACGACGTTTGAGGATGACGCTGTCACGGCAGCCGAAGATGAGTCCGTCGCAGCAGCGGAGGACGACTCTATCACGGCGCCCAAGGATAAACCTTCTAAGAAGGGCATTTACATCCTGCCAGGATTTTCAGCCTCTCGCCTGTACAATTCAAAGGGAGCCGATCTCTGGTTTGGCCCCGGAATTGTGCCGGAAGTGGCCAATTTCCTCTTGACAGGCCGAGCCGAAATGAAAAACGACGCTTCCGGCACCGGCGCGTCTGCTTATTCGGACCGGAAAAGGGATCACACCGGAACTCTGGGCATTTATACACCCTTGATTACCAGCATCACGACATGCTTGGCGAAAAACCAGTTAAGCAGCACATATACTGTGGAGCATTTTTCCTTCAACTGGTTAGAGGATGTGAACCCGATCGCACGAGAGCTTGCGGCTGATATTGAGGCCAAAGGCTACGAGAGTGTCATCCTGATTGCCCACAGTAACGGCACCTCTATTGCAACCTCACTAATTTCCCAATTTCCCGAGTATAAAAACAAGATTGAAAAAACGATTCTGCTGGGTCCTGTCTTTATGGGCTCTTACACCATGCTGGATATTATCGAAGTCGGCCATATCCCTCTTTACGACGGAACTCCGCTTATGGGTGTGATAAGTGCCGGCTATGAGGCCTTTGTGAAACCCATCTCCAAAGACTGGATGAAAGCTTGTATGCAGAATAACCCTAATGCTTATCAGATCTTGCCCGGAGGCGAATATATAAGCAGGGTCCCTCTTTTGTATAATACAAGCTCCGGAACGCTCTCCATAAGCGATCCGGAAGAATATTACGCGCTGCTTGCCAAAAGCCCCGGCCTCAACCCGGCACTTGTCAACGGCAGCAACAAAAGCCTGAAATACATGAATGACGCTGTGTACAAAAACGATATTCTGAGCCTTTGGGAGGGTATGGACGTTACGATCATAGGCTGTGAATCCGGGCTTATTACCGCATATAATGCTGTTTACTCTCAGTCCGGCGACAAAGTTGTTTATGGCGGCTTGCTTTATAACAAAGCGGGCGACGCTGCCGTCGTTGACTTCAGCCAGAACGGCCAAGGGCGCTTTCAATATGTCAACTTGCCTTACGCTCATCATGTTCTCTATGTTGTTGCCGATGTCAGAGCCCTAAGCGCTATCAATGACGCTATTCTGGGCAAACCGCTTCCCAGCCACACCACTTCTTCTTTCCTGGATTCCGCCGATATGTCGGACATGATCCGCGTAGAAGTCAAAAGCTCGGATCCCTTGACGCCCACCTTGTCCAACTCTGGAATTAGCGTAAAAATTTACGATAATAAAGGGGCCACTGTTGCTTATGCCACCGGTCAGCACCAAACGGGCTTTGTCCAGAACAATTTTGTTTATTCTTCATGGAAGACCAGTGAGTACGCCACTAACATTCTCTGCTATATTCCCAAGAACGGGTACAAGATGGAGATCTTTACCGGAAACACTCTCAGGACAGCAAGTAATATCACGGTTTACACGGAAACGCTGGATCCTTCCGGAGCAATTTTGACCCGTGACGAATACAAAGTGACCGGCGCCAATCTGCTGACCGGTTCAATTTGCACGCTGGATCCCAGTAAATCAATGGCGCCTGCTGCGAAGACCGGGGCCAAACAAACCACGGTGTCCACAGAAACGAACAAGCAAAATTGGCAGTTTGCTTCCAAGATCTTGACGCTGAAACGGAATACAACAACGACGCCCTCTGTCAAGGGTCCAGATGCCTCCAAAATGGTAAAGACCACTTACACTTGGACTTCTTCCGACCCCACTGTCGCCACTGTGTCCCCTTCCGGCATGATCACCGCAAAAGCGCCTGGAACAGCCACGATCACAGCAACGGCGCGGGATAAGAGCTATAAAATGGGATCTGTCACCATAACCGTTACGCCGTAGACACGCGCCATACTCCGTCGCAATGACTCTCCTTTGTTGAAACTCAAGAGTAAGTCTGGTCATAGCCTGCATCTGTCTGCATCTATGACCAGACACTTTTTCCGTTTAGCCTGCCCAAGCGGGCTTCGCCCGCAAATGGCTAATGTAACTAAATCAAGTGCGGCGGTGAGGAGTGGTTTTTGTATGAACTGGATAATTCGAATGATAAAAAGCAAAGAATGCATCGTTAAACTTCTCATCAATATAGCAACATCCGGAAAATATGAAGAAAGAAGTGATTTCGCCAGAACCGATCATCTCATCCAATACGTGTTGCAGAATTGTATTTGTATTGTTGCTTCTCTTGTTCAGATGCCTTTTGCCATACTGCTATTTAGTAAGGGAATCTATATTGATGCGGTCATAAGTACCCTTGTGGCTTTGATACTTGCTGCGTGTTATCTGATGGGGTGGAGCAAAATACCCCGGAGTATTCCGATTCTGGCAGGAACTATTTGTGTCGGCATCGAGCTGGTTGTCCTTGTCGCGCTCGGGAATTCACATGGAGCTAATTTTCTGTTTATATTTGCGTTTCCTGCGTTTGTGATCATAGGCTTGGGCATCCGCAAAGGTATCATCATCTCAGTCGCCCTTATTCTGATAATTTATCTTGAAACGATGATTCCCAGCCTGTCGAACTATGACTACCCTTTTGATGTTTCGATCCGTATGCTGACGGGCTATATTCTGACCTTTTTCATTACGATTATTGTTGAAGTCACCCGGAAAGCCAAAGATAAGTTTATTGAAGAACAAACGGTCAGGCTGCAAGAACTCAGAGAGGAAGCGGAAGAGGCCAACCGCATGAAAACCAATTTTGTCGCCAACATGAGCCACGAAATACGAACTCCGATGAATGCTATTTCCGGCATGACTGAGCTGCTCCTGCGTCAGAACCTGCCGGACGAAGCCAAGGATCATGTGCGGGACATTAAGCAAGCTACATCGCAATTGATTTCTCTCATCAATGATATCTTAGATTTTACCAAAATTGAATCCGGCAAGCTGGAAATCA
This sequence comes from Peptococcaceae bacterium, assembly GCA_009782825.1. Lineage (GTDB taxonomy): Bacteria > Bacillota > Desulfitobacteriia > Desulfitobacteriales > Syntrophobotulaceae > WRJI01. The sequence goes on along the minus strand of WRII01000044.1, from coordinate 1,876 downwards.
TTCCGGGAAACTATACGCTTTCATCCCTGGTTCATGACACTGTTAACATTATCCGTATGCGGCTCATAGAAAAGCCTGTTCTTTTTTACACCAACATAGACGGGGCTATCCCCAAAACCCTTATAGGAGACGAAGCAAGGCTGAGGCAGATTATCTTAAACATCCTGTCCAATGCGGTAAAGTATACGTGCTCGGGTCATATTGGCATGACGATCACTGTAGACAAGCAGGCAGATAAACACGTTTGGCTCAAGATAGAGGTTACCGATACCGGCCAGGGGATTAAGCAGGAGGATCAGACCAAAATATTCGGCGAGTTTGTCCAAGTGGGCGAAAAGATAAATCAAGGCATTGAGGGAACAGGACTGGGTCTTGCCATCACCAAGCGGCTCTGTGATGCTATGGGCGGGGATATTACTGTGACGAGCGAATATGGCGCAGGCAGCACATTCACGATACTCATTCCTCAGGGTATAGGCTCAGATGCTCCCGTTGCCGCGGTTGAGGGAGCGGCGCGCAAAAATGTCCTGGTGTATGAACGTCGCCGCGTATATGCCGAATCGCTGTGCTGGGCGCTTACAAACATGCGTGTTCCCCATACCCTGGTAAATGATCCGGACACTTTTGCCGAAACCTTGCGCCGCGAAGACTGGTTCCTTGTCATTTCCGCCTACCACCTTTATGACAAGATCAGGCCCATAATGGAAAACACGGTTTACCCTAATAGAGAGAAGCCGCTTCTGGCCCTTATGGTAGAGTGGGGAACGGAAGTCTACATTCCCAATGTACGCTTTGTTTCCATGCCCGTAAATTCTTTTTCTATCATGAACACACTTAACGGCAAATCAGATAGACGAGATTATATTGACAGTTCTTTAAGCCCCAATACGGTTCATTTTACCCTGTGCGGCGCAAGGCTGCTGGTTGTGGACGACATTGCCGCAAACCTTAAAGTCGCCAAGGGTCTTTTAGAGTCTTATAACGCTGTCGTAGACACCTGTCAAAGCGGCAGGGAAGCTTTAGCGCAGGTCATGCAGCAGGACTACGATATCGTGTTCATGGATCACATCATGCCTGAGATGAACGGAATTGAGGCAACCACCGCGATTCGCACCTGGGAAAAGCTACGCATGGACAGAGATGGAAAGCTACGCAAGCAAATCCCAATCGTGGCGCTGACGGCAAATGCTGTTTCCGGGATGCGCGAAATGTTTATGGAAAACGGCTTCAGTGCCTTTCTGGCCAAACCCATAGATGTCTCCGAGCTTGACTACATTATTGACCGCTTGATCCCCAAAGAAAAGAAAATCTTTGGGGACGAAAAATATGGAAATAACGGTTCCAAAGGCGCCTCCTTCTCTTTTCCCCAAATTCGTGGAATAGATACCTCGCGCGGCATCGCGATGACCGGCGGCACGGAAGCCGTTTACCGCGATGTGTTATTCCTGTTCTGCAAAGATGTGGAGGAACGCCTGCCCCTTTTACAAAAGATATATGACGACCCGTCCTTGGCTGCTTTTCATGCGCACACCCTCAAGAACACAGCTGCTTATATCGGCGCAGCGGAAGCTACAGAGAGGGCCGTGGTAATTGAAGCTGCGAGCAATGCTGGAAACCTGTCTTTTATCAGGGAAAAATTGCCTGATTTTGTGGAGTGCCTGACGGGGCTGGCAAAAGAGATCCGCGCTGCTCTGAAGTATACCGAAACCGATTCTGCTGAATCATCTGAAGGGATGCTTTTATCAAGCACCCAGTAAGGGGCTGTAACTAAATAAGTTTGACATTAGGCCGCCGGATTTTTGTCGACAGGCAAGGCGAAAATCCGCAGGCAACCTGGAAGGTTTTCAAGGATTTTCAACGAAACATGGCGGCAAAA
>WRII01000043.1 GCA_009782825.1 Peptococcaceae bacterium | reverse complement strand
CCGGCGGTTGCTTCCCGGCAGAGGCCATGCGGTGTGCGAATAATTATTCATACCACCTCATCACTTAGACCGATGAACAAAGAAATGCAGTTTAATCCACTCCCAACATTCATGTCAGCGGCGCGGCGGCGTTAGCCGATGGGCAAGCCTTACATCTACGGCTTAGAAAATCCCTGCGGTCACGGATGCGCCTTGGCTGATCGAAAGGGGTTGTCGAAAACAAAACGCCCAAGCGTGTCCGTTCTGATGACACGATGGCGTCAGGATGCTCTGTATTGAGTTTTCATGGGCTTTCCGTCGGTTGTTCCACTCGCATTGACAACGAACAACAAAAGTGAGAATATCGTGTCAGTGGCGATTAGAAAAAATCCTTTTGAAGCAGGAGGGAGATATGAAATGAAAAAGATAGATTTGAACATGGTGGCAGAAGAGTTTGAAATGATAAACCCTGAAACACATGTGTTTTACAACATAGAGACAGGGTGCTTTGACTTTTACAGCGATTTATACGGCTCACCGGATGATGATACTGAGAAATTCGAGGATGAAGCTTGGATTGCTGCTCCACACCATTGGGACATTAGAGAATATGACATGATGGAGAATTTTACTGAAACAGTATCCGATCAACATAAAAACGAATTACTCTGTGTTGCATTGGAAGGAAAAGGTGCATTTCGACGCTTTAAAGACACCTTGCATCGTGTCGGACTGACAGATGAATGGTACAGATTTAAGCGAGAAGCGTATGTGAAAATCGCCAAAGAATGGTGTGACGAAAACGGAATTGAATATGACACCCATGATGAATGAGCCACCTCCATTCTTGTTGATCAATGGCGGGTGACGCCGTAGGCGGCAAAAGAAAGCGACGACTCCCAAAATGATGGAATCCGTCACTCGCCGGAAACGTTGCCTTGCTTTACAAGGTCTTTGAGAAAACGTATTATTCATCATCAGCTAAAGAGAAGCCTCTTTCCTTCACGAACTTTTTCATGTCCGCAACGGCTTCAAGGTGATCCTTTTTAATACTCTTTGTGGTTTTAAGAGTGTTTAATACGGCAATACAAATCAGCATTATAAGGCTTTCTCGACAACTCTTATCCTCGGTGTAGTTATCAATAAAACAGCAACCTTTACAGGTGGGGCTTTCTTCACAAATCTTCAACGATTGGATTAATTCTTCAGCGATCATGATTAAAACATCCTTCAAAATTGGGCATTGACCCCCAAACCGAAAGAGGCTATAATCAGCTTATAACCTGAGTTCCGGCTTGGGTCTTGTGAGAGACGCTCGTGTTCTTGGTCGGAAATGGAGCGTCTTTCTGTTTTGATAGCAATTTACTTTTTTGGAGTGACATGATACCTTAGTAGAGTACGCACTTTTCTGTGGTTAAGGTGCACTATAGTGCACCACTATCTCAACTCTATTATGTGCACCATAATGTGTCAATAGTTTTTTCAAATTTTCTTTGGAGATTTTAATATGCCATCTTTTCCCGATAGGTTAAAAGAGCTTCGGAAACAAAAAAATATATCTCAAAAGGCTTTGGGAGAAATAATAGGATTAAGTAAGCGCGGAATACAAAATTATGAGTCAGGGACTAATAACCCTACCTCAGAAGTTCTTTCCAAGCTGGCCGACTACTTTGATGTGTCTGTTGATTACTTATTGGGCAGAACAGATTCCTGAATACGTCACACGCGCTTCATAAGATAAAACGACGGCTCCGAAAGGTCGGAAGCCGTCGCCGTCGTCTTAGGGAATATTCCGCCGCTAATCAGGTAGAATCAACCACAAAGAAACCCGGAGAAATATACTCTGCCAGCCAAACCCCATTTTCTGCTTGGAAGAACTTCAGTCCGTGTTCAAGCATACATAAGGTTTCAATTTTCAAGACAACAGGTGTGCCATAACGCATACCCACAGAAATTGCCGTTTGTCTATCTTCGGACAAGTGTACGTGATGCCGATTGCCGGGCTTGATGCCCTCTTTCATAATCGATTTCAGAAAGCGCGTTGCTGTACCATGATACAAAAAAGCCGGAGGGGTCTTTTCTGCAAAAGTTATTGCTACAGTGGAATGCCCCTGAACCGCACGAATACGTAAGCCGTCTTCTGAGATCGCAAAACGTTTCTTATCATTCTCAGCCACAATTTTCTGGATGAGCGCAATATCAAAACTCTTCCCCGCACGCTGTGCGCCTTTAACCAGCATATCAATCTCAACCCAGCCTTCATTGTCAAGGCTCAAGCCAATTGCCTCGGGATTATGGCGCAAAACGTAACTCAAAAATTTGCTTACTTCAATATCTTTCTTGCTCAAAGGTGCTGGACCATCCTTTCTATTCTATATTGCCTAAAATTTCGCACGAATCCGCAATCACATGTATTGCAACACCTACAGAATGAAGCAATAATTGATAATGCCTATAGCCAGTTGCTCCCGTCATCTTGTGATCCATGTCCAGTATCTTCGAATGCCGATACTCCACTAAAGAATGGAGCAGGGATAAGTCTTGGTCATCTAGCGAACAATCTTGTTCTTCCGGCGATGAATCCAAACCAATTAGGCAACCGAAGAATCCATAATCGGGAAATGGAGTCTTGAAAAAATATTTAGTATAAGGAAAGCTGATCCTGAATTTCGCAGTATGTGACTCAGAACCTTTGGGCTCATAAAAAATATCCAGATTCAAAACGCCGCCGTCTGTAAATATCTCAATGTTGTCTTCGCCATCCAACGGCAAAAAATTATCTAAGTTGAGTATTTGTATTGGATCATATAACTGCATTTTGAGATTGCCCCCTGCTCGTTCTCAATTCCTCCTGGCGTTCCCAACTGAGCCGCCATAGTTCTTGTTCAATTGGTCACGCACCAAATCATCAAAGGTAACAGGTTTTCCGGTTTTAACGTCCATATAGGCTGTTTGGCCAGTCTTGTCGACTCCATACCATTGGCTCTTGGGGACACCTGCATTTGTGAGAGCTGTCGTAGTTCTAGTATTAGCAATAACCTTTTGTCCATCAATCACGACATAGTCAACAGGCAACTGATTCGGCTTAATTAAACCTTGTGTTAAAGCCTCAGTAAGATCATCAACCGTCTTAATAGGCTTCCCAGCTATTTCTGAATAGATCTTTTGTCCCTCTGGACTAAATGCTTTTGTCGGTTTCGCAGGTACTTGTGCAAATACAGAATCATCCAGTGTCCCTCTGATGCCTGTGCCCTTGGCGATATCATCTACAGGAACACAACATCTATCTGCAAAATGCCAGATTATTTTTCCTTCATTATGACAAACAGTCGATCAAACATCTCTTCTCGGGGGAGCTTGTCAGTCTTGAATTCGTTAGCAATAAAGGCTGCTGGACTTACTTCTACATCATGACCCTTTTCAATCAGGGACCACCACTTCAAGTGGTGGTATGTTTAGCCCTATAAGGGCGGATGCTGGCAAACGCCTAAAGGCGTGGTTTCGCAAGCATTTTTCTGGTACTTGGCACCCCTAAAGGGGCATTACTTCTTCTCTATGCTATCTTCCAGCTTATCGTTTTCTTCCTGATCTGCGATATACCCTCGTATCTGTTCTTCGTTCCTGCCCACTGTATCAACATAATAACCGCGTGCCCAAAAGTGTCGATCTCCTCCTTTTCGCTTATACTCCGGAAATCGATCAAACACCATCAAGGCACTCTTACCTTTCAAATACCCCATGAAGCCTGATACGCTGATCTTTGGCGGTATCTTAACGCATAAATGTACGTGATCAGCACATACAGCACCTCCCAAAATCTCCACTTGTTTGTACTCGCACAGCTTTTTGATTATCTCCTGTACTGCGACTCGCTTTTCTCCATACATCACCTTCCTCCGATATTTCGGAATAAATACGATATGGTATATGCAATTCCACTTCGTATGTGCTAGACTGGTATTGCCCATTTGGGGCACCCTCCTTCTCTGAATGACTTTGGCCTGCGAAACCTTTGTCATTATATCAGGTTAGGAGGTTCTTCATATCCGCTCTATCGCTTCTGCTCATTCCGTTCTCCCACGCATAGCGTGGGGCTTAATCTGGAGTTAGTAAGAATTTTTATTGCTGAAGCGTCCGATAGGTTAACTTTGTTACCCAAAAATGCGTTTATGGTTTTTTCACTATCCATTATTGTTACTCCCATTCGATTTATCAGAAATTAGAACGGTATAATATAATGTTTCATTAAAACACCCTTCCCTGAATCTCATTTTTAGCCAAAATGTATAATTCTAATGGGTGTGAATCATGGAATTCCCTTTCAATAAGGTTAATCAAGTCCTCTTTAGTTTCAACAATATCCAAATCTGTGTAGAAATCCGAATACCAAAGTACCATTGTTTCTGAGACATCATAAAGACTCTCAAGAAGATGATGGATATGATTTTTCTTTCCATATGGAGCATCACAATAATCACTAATCTTCTCAATAATCCAGATATTTTCCGCATTAGATTGCTGAAAATGATATTCTAATATGGTAAGGAAATTCCTGCCAGTAGTGTCTGTGAGGCGCTTCCCATATTCACTCAAGTCCGAATTTGATTTGCATAACATAAACTGACTCAAATCCGCAGCCCTCCTTCCGCCACTACGCGCCCCCCCGCGCCCTGTGCGCTGATCGTCCGAAGTAACAGAAACAGAATCAACTGTTACCCCTATTTATTTTCTAATTCGAGACGGTTCCCTCATCAGGATTTGGAATGGGACATGCAAAGAGACATCGGATAGTGTGCTGGATCGAAAAGATGTCCGTCACAACATACAGGCCGACCGGCTTATCAAGCTGACTGCTATCCGGAATCTCCGCCGAACATGCTCCAACCAGCGTGATTTGATTAGCCGGATCAGGCTGGTATTTGATACCTGAAACCGAGAATCGAGCAATCGTTCCGTCGCTGTAACCTTGAGCGGGCAGACCGACTAGCTCATTAATAGTTGGGACATGATCAAAAACATGCCCATAGAACTCAATGACAGGACACTCATTAGTACCTGCCAGTTCACGGACGTATGCAGCGTAATAATGGCCATCCAGTTGAAGGGCGATCACATCCTCAGCCCGATAGAAGGTCATACCGTCCTGATAGGGGGGCTTACGCTTCAGGGGTGTTGGAGCCTCGCGCAACTCGTTCTTGAACATCGGGGACCGCCGGTAAAACTCGTCACTGAGAGCCACAGCTTCATTCAGTTCATCGATGGCGACGAGTGCCTGCTCGGTGAGAGCAGGGTCTGCAAACCCATACTTGTGCAGGAGCGTGACCATTGCAAGTATCGTCTTTGCCTTGTACAGAGGAGACACGCCCTCATCAGAGGCAAGAAGCACAGCATTCCATCGATCAAGTAGCTTCGGCAACACATACTCTAACTGCGACTCGACCGTTGCACTATGAGTCCCTGTCATCGACCGCCACACCAGACGGGCTAGATCCTCGTCAAGCGCCTTCACCAGGGTCTTGGCGGCAAGCTTGTCAAGCAATTGTTGATGCTTCATCTTTACACTCCTAATAGGCAGATAGGTAAAAGAATAACTTTAAACAGGCTAGAGTACCAGAGTAAATGACAGATTCAAGCCAGCCTTTAGAAAGCATATTCAATTACAACAATAATACCATATTTTCTTCTTAAAGCCACAAAAATTTTGCCAAAATTTTGCCGAATTCTATTCTTCTGGGGCTTGTTCAGGCACAAACGGGCGATATTCGGTCTTGTTCCAATCATGCCATAGACAATGTTCACCAAACGGCGCATAATACTTATAAGCGGTGTCCGCATCGGCGAGTGTAAGTGGCCTGAGTAATGGCCTTTCAGTTTCAAGTTTGTTCGTCATATCTGATTAACCACCTATGATTTTTTCATATTTAATGCCGCGCATGCCTCTATCATTCATCTCTCCAACCTTAACGTATCCCAACGACTCATAGAATCTGTGCAAGCCATAGCTTTCGGCTGGCGTTTCAAGTTTCCACCTCTTCACTTTAGGATACATACCCTCGAACATAAGCATGGCCTGTTTTCCAAAGTCTTTATGCTGCTCACTTGGGTCAAGGAAAATCGCGCCGATCTCGCCTTTACTGCCAAACCCAGCAACAAATGCTCCGCCAATAATCTTGTTGTCGGCAATAAAGGTCTTACCAAAAACAAGCGGTGGCATAAAAGCTTTGCGTTTTAGATTAAGCAAAGGCGGACACATACCATATTTTTCATAATCAGGCTGGAATGAGCGCATGGCAATATCGAAAAGTATCGCTACGTCAGCTTTTTTCATTTTCCTGATGGATAGCATTGTCATCCCAAAATCACGTCTCCGCCCTAAAGAACTTTTATAAATAATACTTCCTGCGGCTGCTCAAACGGCGTGTTGTCCAATAATAAACAACCTTTGTCTATATAGCCAAGCTTTCTATACCCTTTACTTTAACCCGCAATTTTTGAGCAACCTTAACCGCCACTGCCCCTTTGCCGCAAGCCAAATCCAATATTCTTGTCTTGCTCGATATGTTTACATGCTTTTTGAGCAAATCAACCATTACGTTAGGGTCGCTTCCAAGTTCCCAAAAGTCTTGCAGCAGATACGGTAAGAAAGGTAATAATTCAGTTGTTTCCCATGATAATGAACAGACTAATTTTTCTTCGGTTTCTCTTGATAGATTTTTCATATTCTCATCCTCTGTTTATTTACTATCTATGGAATTTGCTTCATAAATCCATGTAGCTTCACCGCCAACATCATAGCCATGTCCAATAAATCGCCAGCCATACTTTTCATAGTAACCCACATGGCCAGCGGGATGTCACTTATTTGAGCTGCTCTTACGTCAGTCATTTCGATATCCTCGTATTCTTCAATCTATCTTTTAGTACTTCACTGTTCGAGCATTTGCCTCCGCCCCGAAGAGACGGGTGTGTGAGAAAGTCTAAGCGGATGTTGCACGAGTATCCGAGCATTGCTCCAATATTCGTATGGGTTATCTGATCAAATTTCTATTCCAGTACTTATGATTTCCAATGCGAACGGGTTCCCGTTGAGCAATTCAGAAGAAGGTAATGCCAAAGGCTCAAAACCCACATCATCATATCCATCCGTCAGCTTCAACAATTCTTTGATAATATCGACTTTCCGCTTCCCATCAAAGCTGTCCAGGAAAAAACAAATATCAACATCACTTTTTTCTGTCGCAGTTCCTTTTGCATAGGAGCCAAACAAATACGCCTTATTAACCGGCATCGCTTGCCGTACCTGAGAAGCATAGGCTTTCACTTTATTGTTCACGCTTTCAATGTCAACAGCCATATGAATACCTCCTTGGTTGTTGCAAGTATATCAACTGCTTCTTGCTCATTGATTTGCGAGCTAAGCTTACTTACATAATCTGGATAGCGATTATTCAGGTAATAAGAGGTCAAGGTATCGAAAACATCCATTGTATCCGAGGGAACTGCTTTAGGAAGACTTGGTTCATACTTCTTGATGATTGACTTGATATTATGGGAATGCGGCGGCGTGTCCGGCATGTAATAAGAGTACAGGCCTTTTACCATCTTTTCAATGGCTTGCTGGCACATGAATACCACATAAATCCAGTGTCCATTCTCTGCCATGCTTTCAGCCACACCTAAATCATATCGGGCAATATCCAACCAATATTCGAATTTTTCTTGGGCATCCATATGGGTTCCCCTCCCTGATAGTTCCTTGTATTCATTTTAGCATGTTTTACAAAGAAATACTTCCTGTGCTACATGTCCCCCAAATCCTCAGCAAACCTTTGCTTCCGTTACCCCACCGTCGGAAGCGGATGTCAGGTGGGCGAAGTTCATGTTGGGAGTGGTTCTTCACACCATGACGACCCGTTCTCTGAATCAGCATATCCAATTAGTAGGGTGCGATGCTTGTCTCGAATTTCATTGGCATGTGTCAAATAGTACCTCTCCGGTCAGACTCCCGTCGGGCAGGAGGGCGCCTCTCATAATCTTCCCTTCTTATGCCCACACCAGACAGTCATCATGGATATCGCCCCAATCCCATCCTGGAAACACTTTCACTTGTCCAGTCTCGCGGTCAGAGACAGTCAGGGCCTGCTCCTTTCCTTAAAAAATCAGTCACATTTTGTGGGTCGCCTTCTGTGACTATATTCAGTAGTTCCCCATCAATTGACCGCATTACAATTTGTCCTTTCAATGTTTTCATCTTTGCATGGGTGAAGCAACAAGCGGCAGGCGGGGCGGTTTACACGAAGCTCCCCCCGCGCAAACCCACCGGTCTTGGAGCCCCCGCACCTGTGCAAAAAATGAGTCGATTATTTCCATGAACCGCCGAAACTGCTTAATTTCGTCAGTCATCCTGTGAATAGAATATCTTCATTGCATTCTGCGGATCAGCCACTATGCAAAATTTCTGCTGCGGGCAAGATTCTAGGGGTGTCTATTCCAGCTTCCAAAAAGTCCTTGTCACCCGTAATGTATCATAATAATTTTCAATGACATCCCCGCACCCCACACCTCAAACACTTCCCCCCGCGGCAATCCCCCGTCCGCGCCGCCTCATAAGCCCGCCGCCTCTCCCGCAGCAGAAACTCCCTACTCACTCCGCAGTCAATAGGATCCCACGGCAGCACCTCCTGCTCATCCCTGACCCGGGCCGTATAAAAATCCCCATCCACCCCCAACTCCTCCAGAGCCTGCTGCCACAGATCCACCCGAAAAAATTCCGACCAGCCCTCAAAACGAGCCCCCGCCTTCGCCGCCTTCTCCAACACATCCGCCACCCGGCGGTCGCCCCGGGCCAAAAGCCCCTCCACCCAGCTCATATACGCATCATGATAGGAAAACTTCACCCGCAGCGCCTTCAACTCCCGCCGCAAATACGCCTGCTTCTCTTCAAGGGCCTCCACCCCCTCCTGGGCCTCCCATTGAAAAGGCGTATGACACTTCGGCACAAAACAACTGGCCGACACCGTCAAGCGCGCATTGCGCCGCCCCACACGCCTTGCCGTCTCCAAAACACGCTTAGCCTGCTCCACAATCCCCGCCAGATCCTCCCACGTCTCCGTCGGCAGTCCAATCATATAGTAAAGCTTGATATGAGACCATCCCTCCCGAAACACCGCCTCCACCGTACGCAGCAAATCCTCATCCGTCACACCCTTATTAATCACATCCCGCAGCCGCTGAGTCCCCGCCTCCGGCGCAAAAGTCAACCCCGACTTGCGCACCTTCTGCACCTCCCGGGCTATGGACACATCAAAAGAATCCAGCCGCAGAGACGGCAGCGACACACTAATCCCCTGTCCCTCCAAACGAGCCAACAACGCCCCCAGCAATTCATTGATACACCCATAATCCCCTGACGACAGCGAAACCAATGAAACCTCCTCATATCCCGTTGCCTTTAAACTTTTTTGCGCTTGCTCCACCAGCGTTTCCACAGAACGTTCCCGCACCGGCCGGTAGATCATCCCCGCCTGACAGAAACGGCATCCCCGGGTGCACCCCCGCATAATCTCCAACGCCACCCGGTCATGAACAACTTCCAGATACGGCACCATCGTCTTCTCCGGAAAATAAGCCCTCTCAAAATCCTTCACCACAGCCTTCGTCACCCGCTCCGGCGCTTCCTCAGCCACCACCACCCCCTCCAGAAGCCCTATCCCTTTCGCAGCTGCCGACCCTTGTCCCGTTTGTATATCATCACCCACAGGCAACAGCCCCGCCCCTCCATATGTCGGCACATAAAACTCCGGCACATAAACCCCCGGCACCCCCGCTGCCCGCACAAGAGTTTTTCGCCGGATACCCCGCCAAGCTTTCTCACTGTGGGCCGCCCTCTGCTCCATCTTTCCCGCTGCCAAAATTTCCAACAGCCCCGGAAGCTGCTCCTCAGCCTCTCCAATAAAGAAACAATCCACAAAAGGCGCCAAAGGCTCCGGATTATAGGCACAAGGCCCCCCGGCAATAACCCAGGGATCACTCCCCGATCGTTCCTGTGCCCGCCAAGCCAACCCTGCCAAAGCAAGACAGTTAAGAACATTCGTATACGAAAGCTCATATTGCAGTGTAAACCCCACCACATCAAACAGCTTCACAGGCGTTTTCGATTCCAAAGAGTACAGCGGAATACCCTCCTCACCCATCCGCGCCTCCATATCCGGCCACGGCGCAAAAGCCCGCTCGCACAAAAGATGAGGCTGCTCATTCACCAAAGAATAAAGAATACGCAAAGCCAGGTTCGACATGCCCACCTCATACACATCCGGAAACACAAACACCATGCGGGCCTCCGCAGCCCTCCACTCCTTCTCCACCATATTCCACTCGCCCCCCGTGTACCGCCCCGGCTTGGCCACACGAGGCAAGACAAGTTCAATTTTTTCTTCAAGGACACCCCGAAGACTGTCTCGCTCCATATAAGATCCTCTCTTTTCATCTCGGATTGTTATGCATACACCGACATTATATACTTTTGTTAACCTTTTGTAACCTTTTGCCCCCTTACCCTGATTTATTAATAGAGGGAAAATACACAGACGATAGGGATGTGCTTATGAACAAAGCCACCAGACCCAAAGCCGAAGCCAAAGGCAAAACCGAAGCCAAAGCCAAAATCGAAGCCAAAACTGGCCGCCCCTCCCTGCTTGAGGAGGATTTTCAGACTGTACTCGAACACTACCAAGACCTCGTCTATCGCATCGCGCTGACCCACACCCGCCATCTCCAAGACGCCCAAGACGTATTCCAGGAAGTATTCCTCATCTATTGGCGCAAACAACCTGTGCTGCACAGCGAGGAACACCGTCAGGCCTGGCTCATTGTCACGGCACGCAACTGCGCGCGGCACATTACATCCGGCAGCTGGAGGCAGAAAGTGCTCTTGCTTGATGAGGCTCGTCTCACACATGAGGCTTTCACAAACGAAACCTCTCTCACAAACGAGGCTTTTCTCGCAGACGAGGCTGCCCTTACGCACAAAACCCATTCACAGCCTTCAAAACCAGCCTATCAAGAATTCCAATTCCAGACCGACGAACAAAACGAAGTCTTCAACGCCCTGCAAAACCTGCCGGAAAAATACCGCACCGTGTTGCATCTCTTTTATTTTGAGGATATGCCCATCGCGCAGATCGCCAGCACTTTGCGCATTAAGGCTGGAACTGTCAAAGTCCAGCTGACTCGAGGACGACACATGATGCGAGAACACCTAAGTGACTAACGTGAACTAAAGGAGGCCTCCTATGCCCAAGAATATTTTTCAAGATATGCGGGACCAAATGAAACCTGATGACGAAACCCTCCAAGGGTTGCACGCTCGTTTAGAAACACAAAAAACAGCCGATAGTTTAGAAACGCAAAAAGCAGCCAATAAATTGGAAGTGCAAAAAACGGCCGATCAAGCAAAAAAAACCAAACCAACCCTCCTGTGGCTCAGATTCGCAGCACCCTTGGCTGCCTGCCTGATTGTCGCGGCTTTCGCACTCTTCTCTGTCTTCATGAATGCCCCGGACACACCAGACACACCGAACGGATCCCCACAGGAAGGATCCCTCAGCCTGACTATGACAAATCCAAGCTCTTACACCGAACTCGGCCATATCATTGCATCCTATTACACAACACAACGCAGCGATGATCTTGTCACTGAATCGGACGCCCTCCAGGAAGACCGCAGCTCAACACAAAATAGTCAAGACTCAGCAATCCAACCGGATTCAATCCAAAATGCCGCCCCGAAAGAGTCAGGGCCGCTTTCCGCCCAAGATGCCGAAGACTCCTCAGGATCCTCAGGATCTTCCGATTACTCCCGAACCAACATCCAAGTCTCCGACATTGATGAAGCAGATGTTGTTAAAACCGATGGCCGTAACATCTACACGCTCTCCGGCCCTGACATTATTATCTTTTCCGCTCAGGGAGCCGCCAGCGAACAACTCTCCCGGCTGCGCCTTCCAGATACCTTAGACACAAAAATATCCGACACCTATTCAGCAGCATCGCGACATGGTTCGCCGCACGATCTGTTCATTTACAAAGATGTGTTGGTGGTTCTAAGCAACCCGCTCATAATACCCAGTATACCAGAAACCTCGATCCCAGAGTCCAGCCCCAGCCCGCTGACAGAACAACGCTATAGACAGGTTACCAGCGCAACCCTCTATGATGTCTCCGACCCCCATAACCCCATGATGCTCACCCAAATCAGTCAGAGCGGCAGCTACCGTTCAGCGCGGCTCCAGCAAGGCATCCTCTATTTGGTCAGCAGCCACTCTGTTGGCAATCCCACAGATCTCAATCACCCCATCTCCTATGTTCCTTTCACCATTACCGACCAGACCTCTCGCCTGATGTCCCTGGAAGATATCCATGTGTTTCCTGAGCTTCAGGCCGCCGATTATACAACCGTCTCAGCAATAAACCTTAACACCCCTGCGATCATCAGCCAAAAAACCATTCTCGGCGGCGGGGATACCTTATATATGAGTTATGACACCCTCTATCTTGCCGCATCCAAATCCCTGACTGAAGAAAGCGAGCCTTACCAAGACAGTATTTATACCGCCGTGGATATCACCACGAAAACCAAAACCCACCTGATCAAACTCTCCCTAAACCAAGGCCTCCTCAGCCTCACTGCGGAAGCTGTCCTTAACGGCAGCCCGCTTAATCAGTTCTCCATGGATGAGTATCAAGGCAATCTCAGAATAGCCCTGACCACATCGACCTCCTCCAGGCGCAAGCTCGTTGACCAAAGCCACGACATCATAAGTTATCAATCTCTTGCCACCCCGGCTCAAAGCAACGCGGTTTATGTCCTGAGCCCCAACCTGACCGTGCTGGGCCGTGTCGAGGGCCTCGCCAAAGAAGAACGCATCTATAGCGTGCGCTTTTCCGGCGATGTGGGCTATGTGGTAACCTTCCGTCAAGTCGATCCGCTTTTCACCCTGGATCTCTCTGATCCTGCCCATCCGACCGTGCAAGGAGAGCTGAAGATCCCAGGGTTCAGCACCTATCTGCATCCCTATGCCCCAGGACGTTTGTTCGGTCTCGGTTATGACAGTGACGGCATACGCAGAGGCAGCGTTAAGCTTAGTATGTTTGATGTCTCGGATCCCTACAACGTCACAGAATTACACACACTCACCCTCGACAGCTCCTATGCCGAGGCCACGGATAACCACCGGGCGATCCTTGTAGACGCCGCCCGGAACCTCATCGGGTTCTGTACCCGCAACACCTCCTCAAGTTACACTTCCCCAAGTTACGCCATTTACGGCTACAGCGATGAAGCCGGTTTTTATCAGCGCGCCGATCTGAAATCCGGCAGCGGCACATACTCTGACCAGAAGACCCGGGGGTTCTATGTGAGAGATAGTTTTTATGTCAGCTCGAACTCTTGCCTCGATGTGTTCTCTTTGTCAAGCTTTGAGAGGATTGCGACTCTGATGTATACCCAGTGATATGGGCAACGCGGGCTTTGCCCGCAAGTGGTCAGTGATCAGTGGTTAGTGGTCAGTAAAGGTACTATCGGATTTTTACAGATCTAAGTACGTGTCACGTTTTTTATAATAATCCAACGCTGCTACTAACTCATCTATAGTTGGCTGAGTATTTTGCAAATCTTTTTGCCGCACAGCCTGGTAAATAACATCTTCAAAAAGCCAGCCGTTACAATAGAAATCAAGATTTTTTTCAATCACAAAATCCGGATAAACTTCTTCATCCTCATCATTGACTATTAAACCATCTACTGCGTAGCAAACCAAATTGGCATAACAAGTATCTTCGTAATTTTCTGTGTACAAGTCAAAGCCCGTATCAGCAAAACTGTGTCTGGAGCTATCTTCAAATTCATTTGCTTCGTCGGCTATTATTGTAATCAATTCGCTTAACTTATATGGTTCCCTCAGTTTTATTTTGTCATATATATTCCTTTCCGCTGTCCTTTTATATAATGTTACAGCGCCCCATTCAACGAGAAGTTGTACAGCATTATAGATGTTTCCATCTGCTTTATCTAACGCATTTTTACATTTGGCGAGAGATAAGTCCCCATGTGTTAAATCTCTTAGCCGCTTGATCATATCAGTTGTTACAATTCCGCTTGGCATGTCTTTGAGTTTATTTAACAAATCGATTGCAACCTTTATCTTTGGCATAAACACACTCCCCAACATTTAAACAAATGATTTAGAAAGCCTAAGGCCTGCCTCACATAGCTCCGATCAAGAAGAGCATAACACCAATGCGCTAAATTGTCACGGCTTTGCACCATGGTGACTACCATAAAATGTTGTTCGTTGAATGTAAAGCGCTTTTGTCGTGCCTCGAATAAAAATCCCTTACCGAGCTCAAGAAGAAACGTTTGTAATTTGTCAATAATCGCCGTTTCCAAGTCGCTTTCGCTGTATTGTGCCCGTTCCTCCATTTCAAGAAACTCCAGCACCAGCGGGTTTTTTAGGATATCACGAGGTTTATCAATCGTTTGTCCCTCCTTAGCGAGCTTCATCACTTCATCCTTATCGCGAGAAAGCGCTAAGCGTTCGTAAAGGCTACTTCCATATTGTCGTTGAAGTTGTTTATATGTCCATTGCTGTTTTTCAGCCTCGATTTCATAGAAACGCCGTTCATCTGTGTTTTGGATACGCATCAGAATAAGGTAATGTGACCAGCTTAACCTGAATGGGTAGATTTCGCTAATCATCGATTGTTGCTTTTGGGTAAGTTGTAATCCTTTAAATTCAGCAGAAATCGTCTGTTGAACTTGAAATTGAAGTTCATTTCCCAATTCAGCAGACGCCGTCTGCTGAATTGAAGGTGCATAAACTTGATAAAATTTTCTTGCGTTTCTTAAGTTCGTTTCCGAAAAACCTTTTTGGAAACGGGTAGTAAGATATTCGGATAATCTCGTGAGTAACCCTCGTCCATACTCAGCACGAGCTTTACCACTCTGTTCTTCCTCGACAATCAAGCGTCCAACCTCAAAATAGGTCACGCACATTACGATATCGGCTGTACGCCCTACATGCACCCGCGCCTGCTCAATTATCTTCGCAACACCCTCAAAAAATCCGTTTGAACCATTGGCTTACGCAACTATCTGCTTGGGTTTCGCGATATAGACATCGGACATATCATAGAGAACATTGTCTATTTCGAGCTGCTCCGCCGCGGTTATGATGTGGCAATCGGCAAGGTTAGCGACAAAGAAGTGGACTTTATCGCCACGAACACCAACGAAAAACGATATATTCAAGTGACAGAATCCATGAATGATCCCGCCACAAGGGAGCGTGAGCTTGCACCGCTTCGCCAGATCCGAGACAATTATGAGAAGATTGTCAATCGCCAACACCTGTGACACTCCTGTAACACAGGATGGGATCAAACTGATCACGTTAACCGATTTTCTATTGGAGACTTAGGAGCTTGGCTATTTAAATCTTTAAGTTCTCTAAGCCTATCTCATCTAAATACAAACAGATACACATCTCGCCTAAATTGCCGGGGTCGTCAAAAGAAATCACTAATGTTCCAGAACTATGAAAAGCATTCGCAGAAGGCGAAATTCCAATTCGTATGCTGTCAAGAGAATTTCTAGCTTTTGTTTCTGAGAAAGAGTGCTGTGTATCATCATCTTGATCTTGATTGCAATAGCGGATTTTGGTGATTTTATCAACAATTATCTCTTTCCAGCTCTCATTTTTAAAGATATCACTTGGAGTCAAAACTTTGCCTGTTTTGTTGGATATTATGGTGTCACTATTTGCATAAAAATCCCCATAATCAACAAAAAAACTTATATACGTGTCAGCCGCGTCATGCAGCTCAGCACCTTCCACACTTTTTATAGTGCGGCTAGTATGGTCATTTGGATTGATTATCTCATATTTCTCTGTGTATTGCTGGTATAAATCTGAAATTTCATTAATATGATAATTTTTATGAGCTTTTATCTTTTCTAATTTTTCTAACCACGGCTTGTCTCTGATGTCTCGTTTTTCCTTCATTTCATATGCTTTTGCCTTATATTTTTCCAATTCTGCCTTGGCCGGTGATTTCTCCATAGAAGCGGGATATTTAAAATATGTAGCCGTCCGAGGAAGTACTCCCTCCTCACCGTACTCAAAACCGTACTCAAACACCTCGCCTTGAATATATCTTTTTAACTGTTTGGAATCTTGCCTAAATACTATTTTAGAGCTTGCTTGATCCCATCTGTTAAATACTGCTATCTTCCCCGGGAATGCTGAATAAGGAATAAAAAGGCGGGAATATGGCAAAATTCTTTGCTCCAAAATAATGCCATCTTCATGTATGCTAAAACGGCCATTCATATCTACGCCATTAAAATTAAATATATCACCACTATCAGACGCACCACTATCAATTATACTATTGAGGCAAAACAACGAGATATACCTGTTTAATTCCGTTTCAGCATCGACATCATCACAAAAAACAGCTGAAAGAGAAATGCTTTTTTTCGGAATAGCCTCCCAGCCAGCCCAGCCTTCTATTGAAATATACTTTGGCAGCTCACAAGGATAGTTTACGGCTAGACTCATTTCATTTTTCGGCTCGGGGGCATCTATGGATGGTTCCTGGTCTGACGGTGTGCCTGCTTGCTGCTCGGATGCTTCCATGGGTATCATCTGATCAGACAACATGTCTGGTGCTTGCCCTGTTGAGTTATTAGCCAGCAGATAGATACTGCTGGTAACAAAAAATGCAGCAACAAGTGACAGAACAACAATAATTACGAGAACTCGATTTTTCACCAGAGCCCTTCTTATCATGGTCGCCGTTTGTAAGAAGTTCCATTTTCCTTCCATCATTACACCCCACAATTGCTATGATCTATAATCCTATATAACCCACTTGCTCTGCCAGATCCTGGCCCTCTTCTGATAAAACAAATTCCTTCAATGTCTTTGCGAATTCACTTCCGTCGTCTTTGCGCGTAATGACATAATAAGAAACAACTTGCGGATATATTTTATTTTTTATATTTTCATCAGTTGGCGCGACTCCGTCCAGGGAAAGTAATTTGACAGTGTCTTTGACATACATGGATTCCACGAAATATTTATAGGAATACCCAATAGTGTTTTTACCTGTAGAGACATCAGCTATTTCAGATACCAGTCTTGCCATGTCCGGATATGTGTATTCTATAGATACAGGTGGCTTGGCAAGTTTCGTTGTGTCCATAAAAGATATCATTCCTGTTTGGCTGCCCGACCCTTCCTGGCGCTGCAAAGGGATAATATCAGCATCAGCGCCTCCAAGGGCCTTCCAGTTTGTTATAGAATTGGAGTATACCTTACGGATTTGGTCGCTTGATAAGTTGTTGACAGGGTTTTCCGTGCTCACCAGGAAAACAAAAGCATCATTCAAGATAGGCGTAACTTCAAGCGTAACGCCTTTATTCTTTGCTAGTTGTAATTCCTCATCGGATGGATATGTGGTGAAAACAATATCTTTATCTTTGTCAATTAGACCCAGAATTGCGTTGTGTGTCGTGTGAAAAAGGATAGCTTCATCTGCCTCTGCGGCCGTTGCACCTGTGGTCTGCTCTGCTATTTTTTTAGCTAAAGGGATGGCCACAGTAGAACCATCCAGCTTTTCGAAATCATCAAGAGAAAATTTCGCAGTTGCCTTTGGTGAAGTATCAATGGGCTGCAGTGTTTCTTGATCAATAGGCTGATTTGCTGTTTCTGGGGTGTTCGATATTATGGCCCACAACGATACGGTTCCTGAAATAAGAATGATTCCTACTAAACTTCCAATGATTATTTTGTTTTTCATAGACTCACCTCTTGGCATAATTGATTAGAAAAAGAAAACTTTTAACGATGGCTATTCCAGTATTATATCTCTCTATGTTGAAAAAGTCCTTAACAAATTATTAAATCAATCATTTTTTTTAGTTTTTATACGATATGCGTCGCCGGGATCGTCAAAAGAAACAACACTTTAAAATTTAAAATTTACGATTATGAGAAATGGTTGAATGGTTGAGGGAAAGATTGACGCCTATTGGGAAGAATATTATAATATATAAAAGGAGTGTACCTCTATGACTAAAAATAGGAGGGATAGCAATGGAGGTGGAAAGTTTGGCCTATGAGACAAAAGTGATTCTGATTGCAATCCTTAATGCAGTCCGTAAAGCAGAAAATCTCCAAGAAGCATATGAAGAAATTGCAGAAATGGCAAATGCGGAAGGTGTTATCGCTAAAAAATGGGAAGAAAGAAAAGAGGAAAAAGTTGTGAGCCCGTGAAAGCGGGCTTTTTTACATACCCCCTACAATATCATCTCATATTGACAGGAGAATATATCCCAATATATAATACCTATTAGATATTATCTTTTTAATAATATCTAATAGGTATTATATGCAGAAGGCGAGGTGAAAACGATATGTCAAAAATAAAAGACCCACATGGAAAAGGTGTTAATGCCAAAACAACTCAAAGCCATCTCCCTAAGGCAGATCACTCGCACGGCAAGAAGGCATACCCGCAAAACGCTCTCAGCGAAAACGAATTTCTGGCCGGGTACAACCCCCAAGAGTTCGAACGCCCTTCAGTTTCAGTCGACACCGTGGTATTCAGTGTCGACACCAGACAGCAAACCGAGAACATCCGCAAGCTGGATGAGCAAAAACTGACCGTGCTGCTGGTCAAAAGAGACACCCACCCCTTCTTCGACAAATGGTCTCTGCCCGGCGGATTTGTGGGCATAACAGAACCCCTGGACAGCGCCGCGCGGCGGGTTCTGCGAGATAAAACAGGATTGGACGAACTCTATCTTGAACAGCTTTACACCTTCGGCGCTCCCAATCGCGACCCCCGTATGAGAATCATATCCTGCGCCTACCTCTCCCTGATTGACCGCAGCAAGCACTTTCTAATTCGCCAGGAATCAAATGACACTCAGGAATCAAATAACACCCAGGACCCCATCAACAGCCAAAGCCAAAACCAAGAGCAAGACGACACTACCGAAACCACCCTGCAAACAGCATGGTTCGAAATCGAGTTCAGCCAAAACGCCAACACCATCCTTATGAAGTCCAGCGAAGAAAGCCTCACAATCCCTGTCCACTCCCAAACTGCACGAAACGGTAAAATAGAGACCCTGTCATATGTCGCAGCAACCGAATCCCAACTGGCTTTTGACCATGCCACCCTGATCCTTGAAGGACTTCTGCGATTGCGAAGCAAAGTTGAGAACACAGATATTGTGTTCAACCTCATGCCGGAGCGCTTCCCCATCTCCGACCTGCAGCAAATTTACGAGATCATTCTCGGACGAAAACTCCTCACGCCCCTATTCAGGCGGCAAATCGCTCCCAAGATCGAAGGCACCGGCAGTTATACCCAGGAGAAAGGACACAGACCTTCACAGTTATTCAGGTACAAGATCGGAGCAGGCCCTTGAGAAATCACACTCAGAAAGACTATGAACACTACACCCAAATCATACAAAAATATAATATCAATTAGATAATAACTAAAAGATATTAAGGTAGGGCCGAGGAGACTCTCCCTCTATCTCAACACCCAAGAAGGCCGCAACCTCCCCGTCCCCCACTGCATCCGCAGCACCCCAGGCTGGCAGATCACAGAGGAAATCATCAAATATAGCTCACTGGCACGATATTGTCCAGTTCTGTTACAGGCAGGACACTATCATTCATGCAAACCACCGCGCCTTCGCCCCGTTCATATACACTGGCCGCTTCCACAAATCGAAACGCCTTAATATCTGCGGGTGTCGGATTGCTGCTTTTCTTGACCTCAACCGGATGAAGCTTGCCATTGAAGTTAATGATAAAATCGATCTCATTTCCATCCTTATCCCTATAAAAATAGAGATAATTCTTTGGATCAATCCCCGCGTTGTAAAAGCTTTTGAGCATCTCACAAAATACAAAAGTTTCTAGAAACGCCCCGGACATAGCGCCAGCCTCGATTTGCTCCGCCGTGTGCCATTTCGTCAAATAAGCCATGAGTCCGGTATCCAGGAAATAGATCTTCGGCGTCTTGATAGCCCTTTTCATCACATTGTTATGATACGGTGGTAGAAGATAAATGAGATTGGAAGCGCGTAAAACAGACAGCCACTTCTCACAGGTGGGATGATTGATACCAATCTCTTTCGCAATACCGGCAACATTAAATAGATTGCCTGAATTGGCGGCGACAGCCTGCATAAACTGATAAAACTTGACTTCATCACCGATATTTTCAATCTTCATCACATCGCGCTCAATGTAGGTGTTAATGTAGCTATTGTAGAAAGCCCCCCAATTAAGTTCCGGCGTTGAGTAAAGCTCCGGGAAGGCACCTTTGTGAATCAGCCGCCAAATTTCGTTGTAGTCAAACTTCAATGCGCTTTGTTCATTCCGCCCACTCAAATAATCATGTGTGGGGACAAAAGGCAAACAGAAGCTTTCCCCATGAATCTCGCGCATGGAAAGCCCCAACAGCTCAAAAATCCCAACCCTGCCAGCCAAGCTTTCGCTCAAATCCCTCATCATGTTATACCGTTGTGACCCCGACAGGAAAAACACACCTTTTTCTTTGGTTTTATCAATATGCGCTTTCATATAAGGAAACAGCTCCGGTGCGTACTGCGCTTCATCAACAAATAACGGCGTCTTGTGTTTAGCCAGGAACACTTTAGGATTTGTCTTGGCCAGGGTGCGGGGTTCCAGTTCATCCAGAACCACAGCGTTCAGGCCTTTGTCTCCAAAAACGTGTGCAACAACCGTGCTTTTCCCGGTCTGCCTGGCTCCTGTAACAGCCATCGCGCCACGTAGAAATTCCGGCGAATTTAAGACCTTCTCTATATGACGTTTGATGTACATGCTTCATTCCCTTTCGGCTGATTTTAATATATTTTGATTATAGCCGAGTTGGAGGAAAAAGCAAGCTCACCACAATGGCTCAATTATTCATTTCAAGGTTCAGGGGGCATCTTCTGCGTGGTACTTTGCGCAGCCGGGAAAAAAGAATTAGAATGAAAACAGGCCCTTGAGAAAGGAGACAGCACCATGACAGAAAAAATCACCCTCATTCACGGCGACATCACCAACATCACAGCCGATTGCATCGTCAACGCCGCCAATTCCTCACTGTTAGGCGGAGGCGGCGTAGACGGAGCCATTCACCGCGCCGCCGGTCCCGATCTGCTGCACGAATGCCGACACCTCGGCGGCTGCAAAACAGGCGAAGCCAAGATCACCCAAGGCTACCGGCTCCCAGCCCAATACGTCATTCACACAGTCGGCCCGGTTTATCGCGGCGGACAGCAAGGTGAGCCGGCACTTTTGGCCAAGTGTTACCATAACACTCTCAAGCTGGCCGCCGAACGCAACCTCCGTACCATAGCCTTCCCCTGCATCAGCACAGGAATCTATGGATACCCCTTTGAGCACGCCTGTGAAATCGCCCTGGAAACCATCACAACCTTTCTCCGGCAAACCACCCCTATTGAGCAAGTCCTCCTGATCTGTCACACTCAGAAAGACTATGAACACTACACCCAAATTATACAAAAATATAATATCAACTAGATAATAACTAAAAGATATTAAGGCAGGGCCGAGGAGACTCTCCCTGGCAGCCCAATGTACCACAAAAGACAACAGAAAGAAGGGGTATTCTCATGAAAAAAGCCTTAGTCGTTATCGACATGCAGAACGATTTTATCACCGGAGCCCTTGGCTCCCCGGCAGCCCAGGCCATTGTTCCAGAAGTTGTGCGCAAAATCAAATCTTACGCGCACTCCAACAGCCAGGTTCTCTTCACCAGGGATACCCACGAAGAAAACTATCTCAACACCCAAGAAGGCCGCAACCTCCCCGTCCCCCACTGCATCCGCAGCACCCCAGGCTGGCAGATCGCAGAGGAAATCATCCAAGCCGTCGAACAGACAGGTGACCTGAACACCTGCCCCCTCTTCGACAAAGGCGCCTTCGGCTCTTTGGAACTGGCGCAGCACCTGAAAGACACCGGTCCCTATGAGGAAATTGAACTGGCCGGCCTGGTCTCCTCCATCTGCGTCATCTCCAACGCCCTCGTCATCAAGGCCCACTTACCCGAGGTCAAACTCACTGTGGACGCCGCCTGCACAGCCGGTGTCACAGAAGAAGACTACAAGGCCAGCCTATGCGTCATGAAGATGTGTCATGTCCAGATCACAAACGAGGAAACCCCATGATCAAAATCAACAACACCCTTCAGCCCATAGAGCACTTCCCAGCGGGAGAACAGCGTCTGACCCTTGCCGTCCAATCCGGCACATCCTATACAGTAGAATGGGTATATGAGCGCGAGGACGAACTCATCACCCTGCTCTACCTGTGCAGCCATATCAAAGCCCAAGGCGCTCATCTCAGCGTGCTGTACATCCCCTATCTGCCCAACGCCCGCATGGACAGAGTCCAATCCGGCAGCGAAGTCTTCACCCTCAAATATTTTTGCCAGATGATCAACTCCCTCAGCTTCGCCAAAATTTACATCAACAATCCCCATTCCGACATCTGCATGGCCCTCCTCCACAACGCCGAGGACGCATACCTCGCGGGTGGAAAAATCCGCCACAACAACGATATCATCCTTCACCTGCTCCAGCGGCTGGAGCTCGATCCGGCCAAAGACATCCTCTTTTATCCCGATCAGGGATGCGCCAAAAAATACGAGGGCGTCATCCCCTTCCCCTTCATGAGTGGGCACAAGCACAGGAATTGGCATACCGGCAAAATAGAGAGTTTTGACGTGCTCGGCGCCCAGCCGCGGCCCCCGTTCAACGCACTCATTGTGGACGACATCAGCAGTTACGGCACAACCTTTCTTCACGCAGCCAAAAAGCTGAAAACCCTCGGCGCCGATAAAATCTGGCTCTACGTCACACACTGTGAGAATTCTATCCTGCAGGGCGACCTGATCAACAGCGGCCTGGTAGAAAAAATCTATACCACCCAGAGCATCTTTACCGCCCCCTGCCCGGCTGTGATTGAAATCCTGGAAGATATTAATTAAAGGAGGACATCCGCCATGCACACCACAAACCCCCTTCTCTGGCTGGACTTCTACAAAACCACCCACGCCGAGCAGTACCCCAAAGGCCTTACCAAAATCGTTTCCTACTTCACACCGCGCCTTTCCAGGCTCGACGGCGAGAATCACCTTGTGATGTTCGGCCTGCAAGGAACTCTCAAAACCTACCTGCTCAAAGCCTTCCAAGAAAACTTCTTCAACCGTTCTTTAGATGAAGTCATGGCAGAATACACCCGGATCCTCGACAACACCCTGGGCCAAGGCATCGTCAACTACGACAAAATCCGGCGCCTGCACACCCTCGGTTATCTGCCCATACAAATCAAAGCCCTGGACGAAGGACTGCGTGTGCCCATGAAAGTCCCCATGCTCGAAGTCACCAATACTCATCCCGATTTTGCCTGGCTGGTCAACACCCTGGAAACCGCCCTGAGCTGTTCCCTGTGGCATCCGATGATTTCCGCCAACGTCGGATACATGTACCGGAAGATTGTAAACAAATATTTCGACATTAGCGTTGAAGACAACATCCCCCGCAGAAGAGCCCTGGGCGACTTCAGCATGAGAGGACAGGAAAGCCTTGACAGCGCTGCCGTCTCCAGCGCCGCCTTTTGCCTGTCCTTTGTCAACACCGCCACAGTTCCCGCCATTCTATATCTGGAAGACAACTACAACTGCGACTGTGCCCAAGAAGAAGTCGCCTTCGGAGCAATCTCAACAGAACATTCCGTGATGACCTCTAACTTTGCCGTCGACGGTGACGAGATCACCATGCTCAAACGCCTGCTCACCGAAACCTACCCCAACAACGGCTTCAGCATGGTATCAGACAGTTATGACTACTGGAACCTCGTAGACACCCTCCTGCCCCAGTGCCGCGAGGAAATCCTGAATCACAACGGCTATCTGGCCATCCGGGGTGACAGCGGCAACCCGGTAGACATCTCCACCCAAACAGTGTCCCGGCTCTGGGACACCTTTGGCGGCCATGTCAACACAAAAGGCTTCAAAGTCCTCGACCCCCATGTCAAAGTCATTTATGGTGACAGCATCACCCCTCAGCGAGCCGAACGCATCTACCAAAAACTTGTGGAAACCGGCTTCGCCTGCAACAACGTTATTTTGGGCGTCGGAAGCTTTTCCATGCAGTGCTTGGAGCAGGGCAGCCAACTGCAGCCCTACACCCGGGACACCTTCGGCATCGCTATAAAAACCACTTACGGCGAAATTAACGGCCAACCCTTGATGATCTATAAAGATCCTAAAACCGACAGCGGCAACTTTAAAAAATCCCAAAAAGGCTGCTGCGTTGTCACCTGGGGGTATGCCAATAACAGTAACAACAATGATGACAGCCGTAGCAGCGGCAGCGGCAGCAACGGCAGCAACGGCGGCAACAGAGAGCTCACCTACACCGATGGGTTGACCTTCGCCGAGGCGGAATCCCATCCTGAAAACCTGCTGAAAACAGTGTTTCAAGACGGTACCCTGACCCGTGAACAGACCCTTGGGCAAATCCGCCAACGGTTACATGGGGAACAGTTCTGAGGATACCTCTAACGTGGGCTACACCCGCAAGTGGTCAGTGATCAGTGGTTAGTGGTCAGGGATTTTCTCTATAATAGAATTGTCAATAACCTCTAAAAATGTCACCCCCTATCCGTGCTAATTATCTCTTGAAAATGTCACCCCCGCAGAGGATATCGATGTAAATAATTCCCATTTCTAACGAAGTGGCGCCTTGTTAAGTG